>CAYZHO010000052.1:0-14245 GCA_964478045.1 uncultured Myxococcales bacterium
CTGGTCGGGCACCACCATCTCGCCGGGGCGGAACTCCTCGCGCAGGCTGCCGACGGCCGAAACCGACAAGATGACGTCCGCACCAAGCTTCTTAAAGCCGTAGATGTTGGCGCGAAAGTTGAGTTCGGAAGGCAGGATTCGATGCCCGCGGCCGTGGCGCGGTAGAAAAGCGAAGCGCTTCCCTTCGATTTCCCCGAGCACGTAGGCGTCCGACGGCGGCCCGAACGGCGTGTCGACTTCTACCTCGCCCTTCCGTTCGAGACCGGCCATTTGGTACAAGCCGCTCCCCCCTATGACGCCGATCAGCGCTGCTTGTTCGCTCACAATTGTCCTCCACCGGCAGTGTCGTACCCCGCGCGCAGACGCTCAGCCGCAGATGAACGAGACGCGCGGTCCTCCCTCGAGCTCGAGAACCCGCACGGGTTCGAGAATGTCTCCGTTGATCGTGTACGGCTGCGGCTCGGCAAACTCGATCCGCACGCGCCGTCCCATGTTGTCGTATAGCGAGTCCAGTCGGGGCGGAAATCCCCGGAAGAAGCGCCACAATCTGAGCAGCAAGCCCCCCGGCGTGGCCGGCCCGGCCATCAGATGGAAGTATCCTCGCTTGCGCGCGCTCAGGTAAAACGGCTTCACGCCCAGCCCGATATGCGCCACCGTGCTAGCGAGCAGCAGCGTGTACTCGCGAAACGGAACGCGCTCGCCATCGCACTCCACGTCCGCCTCGAACTCTTTGACGACGCCCTTGATCAAAGACGTGTGAAAGAAGTGGGAAAGGCCAAGCAGCACCAGCAGGAAAAAAGCCCGAACGGGCCCAGGCCGGCGGCCAGCGTAGTACAAGCGCAGGAAGTTGACGATCAACCCGGCTCCGACGATGTAGCCGTAGTCGCCTCCGTTCACGCGGATGAGATCGCGGCGGGTAACCTCATGGGTGCGCCCCTGCCGGTAGTCTTTCACCACGTGTGCGAGCATCGACTCGGCCCTCTTGCGGCGGGCGCGAATCGTACGCGCCAGGTTATTGATCGTTCCCCCCCGCAAAGGGAGCAGCAGCGGAAGCCGATCTTCTCCCCACAGCCGGATGGCCCGCGAGACCGCATGATAAAAGCTACCGTCGCCACCGCAGACGGCCAGGATGTCGATGCCGCGCTCGTGCATGGTGGCCAGCGCCGCGTCGAGCTCACCAAGGTTGGTTGTAGCCACGACGATTCCATCCTCGCCGACGATCCGCCGGAAGCGCTCGATGCGCCGCGGGTGGCGGCGGTTTCCGCTCGCGTGCGGGTTGACGATGACACCAATCCCCGCCATCAGCTCGCGCCGCCCACCAGTTGCCCGCACGCGGCATGAATCTCTCCCCCCCGACTCGCCCGCACCGTCGCATGAACACCGGCCGACAGCAGCCGGTTCTGAAACTCCACAACCCGCTCGTCGGACGGCCGCGAGAATTCGCTTCCGGGAAAGGGATTGAACGGAATGAGATTGACTTTCACCCGCAGGCCCCGGCAGAGCTCCACCAGGCGAGTGGCATCACTCGGCCGGTCGTTGACACCGGCTAGCAGCACGTACTCGAACGTGATTCGCTTGCGCCTCGGGAGATCGAGCTGCCGGCAGGCATCCATGAGGGCGCCGATGGGATAGCGGCGGTTTACGGGCATCAAGCGACTGCGGGTCGTGTCATCCGTAGCATTGAGCGAAACGGCAAGGTTCACCTTCGTGCGGCGCGCAAGCTCGACCAAATCCGGAACCAGGCCAACCGTGGAAACGGTGATCCGGCGCGGCGAGATTCCCAAGCCCCAGCGCGCGGTGAAAATCTCGAGCGCTCGCAGCAACTGCTCGCGGTTCGCCAAAGGCTCGCCCATGCCCATGAACACATAGTTTGTAAGCAGCGCGGGCCGGGCTAGTTCGCGGGCAAGCAGGACCTGGGCAACCATTTCGCCGGCCTCGAGGTTGCGGCGGAATCCGATCCGCGCCGTCGCGCAAAACCGGCATCCGAGGCCGCAACCCACCTGTGAAGACAGACACAGCGTCGTGCGCTCGTCACGCGGAATCAACACGCTCTCGATCGCCTGGCCGTCGGCAAGCCGCACGAGTAGCTTGCGCGTGCCGTCGCGGCTCTCGACAATGCGCTCGGCGGCCGGCGGCCGGCAGTCGAAATCGGCCTCGAGGGCCTCACGGACCGCCACGGGCAGTGTGTGCATTGCACCGACCGAAACGAGCGGCCGATTGTAGAGCCAGCCCGCTATCTGCGAGGCTCGATACGGTTCAAACCCGCGGCGAGCGACCCAGCGCGCGAGGTCCTCGAGCCTTTGGGATCGCACGTTTGCGCGCGCCCGCACCGCTTCGAGCGAGCCTTGGCCCGCCGCGCTCGTTTCCCTGGCGATCTCGCTCATCGCCTCCGACCCGGGCCCATTGATCAGCGGGTGCGCCGAGACGTCAAGAGCCCCCGGCGCCGCAGCCATTCACCGGGAAAAGATTTCGAGCTGGTTGAAAAAGTAGTCGATCTCGAAGGCGGCCGTCTCGGGCCCGTCGGACCCGTGCGCGGCGTTTCGTTCGATGTCCGTGCCGAACCGCCGCCGGATCGTTCCTTCCTCCGCTTTGGCCGGATCCGTGTTCCCCAGCAGTTGGCGGTAGCGCTCGATGGCATTTTCTCCCTCGAGCACCGACACGACGATGGGCCCTTCCGACATGAATCGCGTGAGGTCTTCGAAGAACGGCTTGTCGCGGTGAACGGCGTAGAAACCTTCGGCCTGAGCCTTGGTGAGGTGCACCATCTTGCTGGCCACGATTCGCAGGCCAGCAGCTTCGCACGCTGACAAAATCGCACCCACGGCGTTCTTGGCAACGGCGTCTGGCTTCACGATCGAAAGAGTCCGTTCCGTCATCGCCGTCCCCCTCAGGCCGCCGCCTTCATCGCCTCCACAAGGGTGGCCCCCATCTCGGCAGGGCTCTGGGCCACGCGGATTCCGGCCGCTTCGAGCGCCGCGATTTTCTCGGCGGCCGTCCCTTGCCCGCCCGAAATGATGGCGCCGGCATGCCCCATGCGCTTTCCTGGCGGCGCGGTTCGGCCGGCAATGAACGCGGCCACGGGCTTCTTCATGTTCGCCGCGATCCACTCGGCCGCCTGTTCCTCAGCGGTTCCTCCGATTTCGCCGATCATCATAACCGCGTCGGTATCCGGATCCTCGTTGAACAGCTCGAGCGCTTCAATGAACCCCGTGCCGATGATCGGGTCGCCACCGATGCCAATGCACGTCGACTGCCCCACGCCAAGCTTGGTCAGCTGGTGGACGGCCTCGTAAGTCAGCGTTCCGCTCCGCGAGATCACTCCTACCCGGCCGGGCTTGTGGATGTAGCCCGGCATGATACCGACCTTTGCTTGCCCGGGCGTGATGATCCCCGGACAGTTCGGCCCGATCAGGCGGCACGGTTTGTCGGCAAGATAACGCTTGACCTTGATCATGTCCGCAACGGGAATTCCCTCGGTGATGCAGACGATCAGGCGAATTCCCGCAGCCGCCGCCTCCATGATGGCGTCGGCGGCACCGGGCGGAGGAACGTAGATCACGGAAACGTCCGCGCCGGTGCGTTCGACGGCCTCGGCAACCGTGTCGAAGATCGGCACGCCCTTGTAGTCGGTCCCGCCCTTGCCTGGACGAACGCCCGCCACCATCTGCGTCCCGTATTCCCGGCACCCGTCGAGGTGAAACTTTCCCGTCGCTCCCATTCCCTGGGTCACAACGCGACTGTTTTTGTCCAGCAGTATGCTCATGGCTCTACGCAGCTCCCCGCGCCGCTTCGACCGCCTTCTTCGCACCGTCGGTCATGTCGCTGGCGGCAATGATGTTCAGACCCGACTGGGCGATAATCTCGCGCCCCTTCTCCACGTTCGTCCCCTCGAGGCGCACCACCAGCGGAACCTTCACATCGACCTGCTTGGCCGCTTCGACGACGCCGGAGGCCAACACGTCGCAGCGCATGATCCCCCCGAAAATGTTAATGAAAACGGCTTTTACGTTTTCATCCGAGAGGATGATCTTGAACGCTTCGGCAACTTTCTCGGCCGTCGCTCCCCCACCAACGTCACAGAAGTTAGCCGGCTCGCCACCGTGAAGGTGGATGATATCCATCGTGGCCATGGCGAGCCCGGCACCGTTGACCATACAGCCAATGTTGCCATTGAGGGCGATGTAGCTGAGGTCGAATTCCGCAGCGCGCCGCTCCTTGGGATCCTCCTCGTTCTCGTCCCGCAGTTCCCTGATTTCCGGATGCCGAAACAGCGCGTTGTCGTCGAACGACATCTTGGCGTCGAGTGCGATCAAGTCGCCCTCGGCCGTTTGGACTAGGGGGTTGATCTCGACCAGCGAGGCGTCGAGCTCGACGTACGCGCGGTAGAGGCCCGTCAGAAACTCCGTTGCCGCCGCGAGCTTGTCGGCCGGGATTCCCAAGCGAAGCGCCAGTTGCCGCGCCTGAAATGGCAACAACCCGACCGCCGGGTCGATTTCCTCACGGAATATCTTCTCCGGCGTCTCCGCGGCCACCTTTTCGATTTCCATGCCGCCCTCGGTGCTGGCCATCACGACCAGCCGCCCCACGTTGCGGTCGAGGAGCACGCTGAGGTATAGCTCGCGAGCGATATCGCAGCCTTCCTCGATCAAGACGCGGCGAACAACCCGCCCTTGCGGCCCGGTTTGGCGAGTCACCAGCAGGCTGCCGAGCATCTCTCCCGCAATCGCTGCCGCTTCCTCCGGCGAGCGCGCCAGCCGTACCCCACCGGGCTTGTCGTGCTTGGGAAGTCCCTCGCGTGCGAGGTGCTCGCGGAAGACCCGCGCCGCTTCCTGCTCATCCGCAACTACTGCCCCCGCGCCACGGCCGCCGGCGTGAATCTGGGCCTTAACGACGACCACCTCGGTTCCCAACTCTTCAGCCACGCGCCGGGCTTCGTCGGCGCTCTCGACCACGCGCCCGCGTGGCACCGCCACTCCAAACTTGGCCAGCAGCTCCTTGGCTTGATACTCGTGTACGTTCATGCCCTCAGGACTCCAGAACCCGATCGAGCGCCGCCACCAACTCCTGCACGTGCGCGGCCGATGCAGCCAGTTGCTTCGCCTCGTTCTCCGTGAGCTTGTACTCGATGATTTTTTCTACACCCCCGGCGCCGATCTGCACTGGCACGCCGAGGTAGAATCCGGAGTAGCCGTATTCGCCCTCGAGGTAGGCCGCCGCCGGTAGAATTTCTTTTTTGTCCTGCAGGTAGGCACGCGCCATCCGGATCGCGGCGGTAGCCGGCGAGTAGTAAGCAGAACCCGTCTTGAGCAGCGAGACGATCTCACCACCCGCACCCCGAACTCGCTGTTCGATCTCGTCGAGGCGCGACTCCGAAATGAAGTCGGTCACCGGGGCTCCGCCGACCGTACAACTCGACCGCACGGGCACCATGTCGTCCCCGTGCCCGCCCAGCACCATGGCCTGTACGCTTTCGACCGATACGCCCAGCTCCATTGCGATAAAGGCCCGGTAGCGGGCCGAGTCGAGCACACCTGCCATGCCGACGACGCGTTGCTTGGGAAAGCCGGTCACGCGTTTGGCAAGGGTGACCATAGCATCGAGGGGATTCGAGACGACGATCACGAACGAGTCGGGCGCATGCTTGGCGATTCCCTCGGCTACTTCCGTCATGATCTTCGCGTTGACGGACAGGAGGTCGTCGCGACTCATGCCCGGCTTGCGGGCAAGCCCCGCCGTAACGATGCACACATCGGCGCCGTCGAGACAGTCGAGACTGTTCGATCCGGAGATGTTTACGTCGAAGGGTTCGATCGGGGCGGCCTCCATCAAGTCGAGAGCCTTGCCCTGAGGCAACCCTTCCACGACGTCATAGAGCACCACGTCGCCGAGCCCGCCGATTGCAGCCAGGTGAGCCAGGGTGCCGCCGATGTTGCCCGCGCCGACTAGCGCAATCTTCTTCCTAGCCATGTTGAGACCTCCGTGAACCCTCGGGTAAGGGCCAACCGAACCACCAAGCGGGCGCACTGCGTCAACCGCCTTTACTGCGCCGGCTTCGCCCGCCTCAGCGCCGGATTCTTGCTACCCAACGGCGTCCCCCGAGTCAAAACTCGGAGTAGCACCGCTTACCGAACCGTCCGGAGCAGATTTAGTGCTGCTTATGCCGAAGCCTCCTCTTCCCTCCGGCGCGCTTCCTCGACTACCTTCGGAACGAGATGATCGGGCAACTGCTCGTAGTGTGAAAAACTCATTTCGAACGTGCCGCGGCCGCTGGTCAAGCTCGTTAGATCCGGGGCGTAGCGCAGGACCTCGGCCATAGGCACCTTCGCGCGGATTCGCTGGTTGTGCCCCACCTGCTCCATCCCTTCGACCTTCGCGCGCCGGGCGTTGAGATCGCCCATGACATCTCCCATGCACTCATCGGGGACCGTCACTTCGAGCGTCACGTAGGGCTCGAGCAGACATGGCTTGGCCTGCTCAAGGGCGGCCTTGAAGGCCATCGACCCGGCAATCTTGAATGCCATCTCCGAGGAGTCGACCTCGTGGTGCTGGCCATCGTAAAGAGTCACCTTCACGTCCACGACCGGGTAGCCGGCGATACTGCCCTTGGCCATGGCCTCGCGAACTCCCTTTTCGACAGCCGGGATGAAACCTTTCGGGATCACGCCACCGACGATTTTGTCCACGAACTCGAAGCCGCCGCCCCGCGGCAGCGGCTCCACTTCGATCCAGCAGTCGGCGAACTGGCCGTGACCACCGGTCTGCTTCTTTAGCCGGCCGTGCGCTTTGACCGACTTCCGGATGGTCTCCCGATAAGGCACCTTGGGCGCCTTGAGCTCGACGCCGACCCCGTACTTGCGCTCGAGCTTCTCGCACGCCACTTCGACGTGAAGCTGGCCGGCCCCCGAAAGCAGGATCTCGCCCGATCCTTCGTCGCGGGTCACCTGCAGAGCGGGATCTTCTTCGGCCAGCCGCATCAAGCCCTGCGCCGCCTTGTCCTCTTCACCCCGCTTCTTGGCCGCCACCGCGAAGGTGATCACCGGCGTGAACTCCTTGAGCGGGCGCGCCTTCCAGGGGCGTGCCGGGTCGGCAAGTGTATCGCCCGTGTGCGTGTCTTTGAGCTTTGCCACGGCCACGATCTCGCCCACGGTCGCCTCCTGCACCTGAGTGGTCTTCTTGCCCTCGAGGCGCAGCAGGTTGCCGACGCGCTCGCGCATTCCGGTAACCGTGTTCTGCAACTGCGTATCGCCGCTCAGCGTTCCCGAGAGAAGTCGCACCACCGAGAGCTGGCCCGCATGCGGGTCGATGATCGTCTTGAAAACCAGCGCCAACACTGGATCGGATGGGTCGGGAGCCAACGTTACTTCGTTCCCGTCGGCGTCGACCGCGCTTTCCGCTCCTCGCTCGACCGGGGCCGGCAGTAGCTCGACGATCGCCTCCAGGAGACCGCCTAGGCCAATGTTGCGGGCAGCCGAACCGACAAGCACGGGCAGGATTTGCCGCGCCCGCACCGCTGCCCGCAGCCCCGCGAGAACCTCTGCTTCCCCTAGCTCTCCCTCCTCGAGGTACTTTTCCACCAGGGCGTCGTCGCCTTCGGCGGCGTCCTCCATGAGCTTGGCCCTGAGCTCCTCAACCCGGTCGGCGAGCTCGGAGGGCACGTCCTGCTCGGTCGCCTTGCCGTCCTCGCCCGAAAAGACCAGCGCGCGCCCAGCGCGTAGATCTACTACTCCTCGCAGTTCGTCACCGGTGCCGAGCGGAAGCGACAGCAACGTGGTTCGCTTTTGCGTCAGTTCCTCCAGCTCGTTGAGGCGCGCCTCGAGA
Source organism: uncultured Myxococcales bacterium (assembly GCA_964478045.1). Taxonomy (GTDB): domain Bacteria; phylum Desulfobacterota; class Binatia; order UBA1149; family SPBQ01; genus CAZQYE01. The sequence goes on from CAYZHO010000052.1 coordinate 7,819, forward strand.
TCCACCTCCGAGCGATCAAGCCGGTTGACGAACACTAATGCCGGCATCTGTTCTTCCTCGAGCCACGCCCACAGCTTCATGGTCTCGGCGCGGAGCGGAGACGACGCATCCAGCACAAGCACCGCTGCAGCCGCACCGCGCAGCGCAAAGTAAGCGTCCGTTACGAAGTTCCCCTGCCCGGGCGTGTCGATGAGGGTGATCCCGTGTTTCTTCCACTCGAAGGAGAACAGCGAACTCGTAATCGTACTGCGCCGCCGTAGTTCTTCGGGCTCGGTGTCGAACAGCGAACTCTCTTCGTCCACCCGCCCAAGTCGGGTGTTGGCTCCCCCCGCAAACAGGAGTGCGTCTGCAACGGAGGTTTTGCCAACGCCCCCTTGCCCAACGATGGCAACGGTCCTAATGCTCGACGGTTCTCTAGCCACCTGTTCCTCCTGTGCTCATTCGCCCGGCGCTCAGCACGCCAGCAGGTCTCGACTCCGATTGCGTTCGTAGACGATCCTGAGTCCTCTCAGCGTAAGAAACTCATCGACATCTTGTATGGTCGCCGATTTCGTCGCAATGAGCCGCGCGTAGCCGCCCGTGGCCAGAACCCGTGCCCGAACTTTCTCCTCCCGCTCGATGTGCCGGACGATCCCGTCGACGAGCTCCACGTAACCGTACGTGATACCGGCCTGGATCGCGTGGGTCGTATTGCGACCGACGACGCGGGGGGGCCGCAAGACTTCGACCCGGGGAAGTTTGGCGGCCCGCTGATAGAGGGCATCGAGGGAAATCCCGATGCCTGGCACGATCACGCCGCCCACGTACTCACCGCGGGCGGTGATGTAATCGAACGTCGTAGCGGTGCCGAAGTCGACCACGATCGTCACGTCCCGCGTTCGCTCGTAGGCGGCCACAGCGTTGACGATGCGGTCGGCGCCAACCTCCTTGGGGTTTTCGTAGAGGATCGGCATTCCGGTACGCACTCCCGGACCGACAACCAGAGGCTCGACGTGGAAGTAGTTCCGGCAGAGCTCCTCTACCACCCCCGTCATTGGAGGAACTACGCACGAGACGGCGACCCCCTCAACCGCTGGAACCTGCATCCCGCTGGCGTGGAAAAGGCTCCAGAAGAGCATTCCGTACTCGTCGGCCGTCCGGTCCGGTTCGGTCATCAGCCGCCAGTGGCGCACGAGTCGCTCGCCTTCGAACAAGCCAATCACTGTGTGCGTATTGCCCACGTCGACGACCATCAGCGGGTGGCCACGTGTCCGCTCGCTCATCGCGCGTCCCCTCCGACGACGGTAACGTCGCCCGCAACGACCCGGTGCGTCCGCAGGCCGTCATTCACGAGCAAAGCGCCGTCCCCGTCGATGCCCAGACAGCATCCCTCGATGGCCTCTCCAGCCCCGGTGACCCGCACGCGGCGGCCAACCGTGACCGAACGGCGGTTCCACTCGGCGGCTAGCCGGTCGAACGGCTCGCCCAGAAAGCGCCCATACCACCGCTCAAGGGACTGGAGCAAGGCCGCTGTGATCCTGGCCCGGTCGAAACGCCGGCCAGCGTCGATGCGCATCGAAGTCGCGCTCTCCCGGAGCTCCGGGGGAAACTCGTCTCGGGTCGTGTTCACGTTGAGCCCGATGCCCGCGATGACGAAGTGTACGGTGTCCGCTTCCGCCTCGATCTCCGTAAGAATTCCGCACACTTTGCGTCCGCCCAAAAGCACGTCGTTGGGCCACTTGATGCGGGCTCTCAACCCTTCCGCCTCCATGGCACAAGCAACGGCCAGCGCGGCGACCAGCGACAGGCGCGGCGCCTCGGCCGGCGGAATCGGCGGGCGCAGGACACAGGACAATGTCACACTGCGCCCCGGCAGGGACGCCCAACGCCGGCCCATTCGCCCCCGGCCGGCCGTCTGACGCTCCGCCAGGACCACCGTGCCTTCTGGAGCCCCCTGCCTGGCCAGCGCGGCAGCATCGTCGTTGGTCGAACCCGTCACCGGCAGCACCGACAGCGGGAAGCCGAAGCGGCAGTTAGCAAGGAGAGCCTGAATCGCGTCCGGCGCAAGTACCTGCGGCGAAGCAACGAGTCGATACCCCTTGGCTCGCGATGCTTCGATCTCGTACCCGGCCCTGCGCAGCGCCGAAACATGCTTCCACACGGCCGTTCGGGAGATGCCCAACTCGCGCGCGATGGCGTCTCCGGAAATGAACCCGGAAGCCCTATCGAGCACTTCCACAATCCGGGCGCGGCTGCTCACGGCCTGGCTTCCAGACGCATCGACATGTCGATGGCAGGGGCTGAATGCGTAAGTCGTCCCACCGAAATGTCGTCGGCTCCAGCCGCCGCGTACAGCCCCACCGTATCGAGATCCACGCCGCCCGATACTTCCACACGTGCGCGGCCACCTACGAGCGCTACTGCTTTCTCGACGTCCGCAGGGGAAAAGTTGTCGAGCAAAATGGTGGCCACCCCCGCCTCGACCGCTTCGCGCACCTGTTCGATATTCTCGCACTCGACCTCGATCGGCCGTCCGGCGGCGCGCGCCCGCTCGATGGCCGCTAGCAGGCCCCCAGCGGCGGCAACGTGGTTGTCTTTGATCAAGATGGCGTCAAACAGCCCGAAGCGGTGGTTGCTCCCGCCCCCGCAGCGCACGGCGTATTTTTCGAGCACCCGGTGCCCTGGGGTCGTCTTGCGCGTGTCGAGAATGCGCGCTCTACCCGCCCGCTCGACGAACCGTGCCGTAAGAGTCGCAATTCCGCTCAAGCGGCCCAAGAAGTTCAGAAACGTCCGCTCGATCGCAAGTAGGGCACGCGCCGTACCCTCGAGTTGGCAGACTCGCGCACCGGCGGGCACTTGGGCCCCGTCTCCGACCGACCACGACATCGACAGCGAGGCCGCCTCTTCCTCGCTGCGCCCCCGCGCGGCGAGAGCTGCGGCCAGCGGCTCGAACAATACCAGTCCGGCCACCACGCACGGCTGCCGGGCTACGATCATCGCCTGCGCAGAAAGTCCCTCTGGTACCGTTGCGAGACTGGTGACGTCACCCTGCCCGAGGTCCTCGCCGACGGCCAGCTCCAGCAGAGCCTTGACGCCGGGGTCGCGGGCGAGATCGGCCCCCATCACACCTCCCGCCTGATCGCTTCGACTCGGGCCAGATTGCGCGCTAGCGCTTCGCGCTCCCGCAGGCCCGCATCGCGCCGCGCGCGGTCTTGGGCTACTACCTCTGGGGGAGCTTTCTCGCAGAATGCTGGATTGGCGAGTTTCTTCTCGAGCCGTTCGAGCTCTTTGTTCAATCGAGCCAACTCCTTGCGCAGCCGCGCGGCCTCCGCTTCTAGGTCCACGTGCTCGGCGATGGGGACCCAGATTTCGGTGCCCGCAGCTACAGCGGTTGCGCAACCCCGCGGGGGCTCGCCACCGTCCAGCCGGGCTACACGCGCAAGCCGCCGCACCAGAGCCTGGTGCCGCGATACGATCGGCGCCGCCGGGCCTTGTCCTACGTAGAGTTCAAGTTCCACTTTCGGTGCGATGCCCATTTCGGCGCGAATGTTGCGAACGGAGCGAATAACGTCGATAACCGTGCCGATCTCCCCCTCTGCTTCCTCGTCCCGCCACTCCGCAGGGGCTTCGGGGTACGGTGCCGTCATAATCGACCCATCGGCCCGGCCGCCCGGCGGCAGTTGCTGCCAGAGTTCCTCGGTCACGAACGGAGTAAACGGGTGCAGTAAACGCAGCACGTGCTCGAGCACGGAGGTGAGCGTGGCCAGCGTCTCTGCCCGATCGTCTTGGTGTTCGAGCAGGACCTTGCTGAACTCAATGTGCCAATCGCAGAACTCGTGCCAGACGAACTGGTAGAGGCGGCTTGCGGCCTCGTTGAAGCGATAACCATCGAGCGCGGCCCTCACCTCGTCGATCGTCCTCGCCAGGCGCGACCGGATCCAGCGGTTCGCGGGCGCCGACAGCCGCTCCGGCATGCGGCAATCGATTGCCGCATCGCCGCGCTTCAGCCCGACGTAGCGCGCCGCGTTCCACAGCTTGTTCATGAAGTTCCGGTAGCCCGCGATCCGCTCTTCCGACAGGCGGATGTCGCGGCCCATGGCTGCGAACACCGCCAGTGTGAAACGAAATGCGTCGGCACCGTACTCGTCGATCACCTCCAGGGGATCGATCACGTTGCCTTTCGATTTCGACATCTTCTGGCCGCGCTCGTCGCGTACCAGCGCGTGAATGTAGACGTCGCGGAACGGCACGTCGTCCATGAAGCGCAGCCCCATCATCATCATGCGGGCAACCCAAAAGAAGATGATGTCGAATCCGGTCACCAGGACGCTGGTGGGATAAAAACGCTCGAGATCCTCGGTCCGATCGGGCCATCCCATGGTCGAAAACGGCCACAGGGCCGAGGAAAACCAGGTGTCGAGCACGTCCTCGTCCTGGCGCACCGCAGCGCCGCAGTCCGGACAAGCCGCTGGATCTTCGCGGGCGACAATCGTGCGGCCGCAGCCGTCGCAATACCAGGCGGGAATGCGGTGGCCCCACCAGAGCTGCCGGGAGATGCACCACGGCCGGATGTTCTCCATCCATGCCCGATAGGTCTTCTCCCAGTGCGCCGGAACGAACCGGGTCCTTCCGGCGTCGATCGCTTCGAGCGTGCGTCGCGCCAGGTCCTTGACCTGCACGAACCACTGGATCGACAAAAGCGGCTCGACGGTGTGATGGCAGCGGTAGCAAGTACCCACGGCGTGGCGGTGTGCTTCGGTGGCGACCAGGGTACCGTCCGCCGCAAACCGCTCGAGCAGCGCCCGGCGGCACTCGTCCCGGCCCATTCCAGCGTATTCGCCGGCCTCGGCCGACATGGTTCCGTCCTCGTTCATCACGGAGATCATCGGCAGGCCGTGCCGCAGCCCTATCTCGTAGTCGTTGGGATCGTGGCCCGGGGTGATCTTGACCGCGCCGGAGCCGAACTCGCGGTCGACGTACGCGTCCGCGATGATCGGGATCTTACGCCCCACGGCGGGCAAGATCACGCGCTTACCGACCAGATGGCGGTAGCGCTCGTCGTCCGGATGGACCGCGACGGCGGTGTCCCCGAGCATCGTCTCTGGCCGCGTCGTCGCAACCACCACCGCTCCTGATCCGTCTTCGAACGGATAGCGCAGGTGCCAGAGGTGTCCCTCGCGCTCTTCGTGCTCGACTTCAATATCCGACAGTGCCGTCCGGCACCGAGGGCACCAGTTGATCAAGTAGCGATCGCGGGTGACAAGGCCGTCCTCGTAGAGGGACACGAACACTTCCCGCACCGCGCGCGAAAGTCCCGGATCCATCGTGAACCGCTCGCGCGACCAGTCGCAGGAGACGCCCAGGCGTTTGAGCTGCTCGGTGATCTGCCGTCCCGATTTCTCGCGCCATTGCCATACCCGCTCGACGAAACGCTCGCGGCCGAGAGCGTGGCGGTCGATCCCCTCCTCGAGCAGTTGGCGCTCCACGACGTTCTGCGTTGCGATCCCCGCGTGATCGGTGCCAGGTATCCACAATACGGCCTCACCGAGCATGCGGTGGTAGCGGCACAGGATGTCTTGCAAAACGTTGTTCAGCGCATGGCCCATGTGGAGGGAGCCTGTGATATTGGGCGGCGGGATGACCATCGAGAACGTCTTTTCGCCCTCGCGTCGCGGCGGCGGGGAAAACACCCCGGCCTCCATCCACTCCCGATACCAGCGCTGCTCGAAAGACTTCGGATCGTAGCCAGCCACGGTATCCGGCGACTATAACACGGCACCGCGCCGGGCAAAGTGGCCCCCGGTAGTTGAGACGTTTGTCCCGGTTGGCTAGAAGTCAGCGGCCACAACCCAAGCCGAACCGCTCGGCTAGCGGCCAAGGAGGCATCAGCACCGTGAGCGAAAGACCCTTCCGCATTCTCGGAGTCCAGCAGATCGCCGTGGGCGGCCTCGACAAAGAACGCCTGCGCAAGCTATGGATCGACGTGCTCGGACTTGAGCTCGCCGGCACCTTTCGCAGCGAGCGCGAAAACGTCGACGAGGATATTGCAGTGGCCGGCCACGGTCCCTTTCGCGTCGAGGTCGACCTGATGCAGCCGATCGACCCCGACGGCCGTCCCCGCGTGCACGAACCCCCACTCAACCACGTCGGCCTGTGGGTGGACGACCTGCGGGCGGCAGTCGATTGGATGGCAAGTCGCGGCGTGCGGTTCACGCCCGGGGGTATTCGCAAGGGAGCCGCGGGCCACGATGTCTGCTTCATCCACCCCAAGGGAAACGAAGAGTTTCCGATCGGGGGCGAAGGGGTGCTGATCGAACTCGTGCAGGCACCGCCAGAGGTGGTGGCGGCTCTTGCACCCCCTGCCGACCGTTAGCTCGGCTCGGACGTAGTGCAGTAGCGCCCGCGGAGTAAAGGAGCGGTGCTTTCTCAGGTGCCGTGACTTCTCCGC
>CAYZHO010000053.1:0-10691 GCA_964478045.1 uncultured Myxococcales bacterium
GCAATCCACGCGGAGGGAAATGAGGCAATCGAACGCGCGCTGCGGATTCTTCCGCCCACGCGGTCCGATCGCCCGCCGGGGGTGTTCCCGCATCGCATCGAACACTTCTTCTTTCCCGACGAGGGCCATATCGGGCGAGCGGCGGATGCCCGCCTCGCGGTTGCCGCACAGCCGTTGATCGTGAGTTGGGTAGGGGACCGGCTGTTGGACCTGGGAATTGCGCGCGTGCGCCGGTTTACCCCGCTGCGCTCGATGCTGGATGCGGGCCTGATCGTGGCGGGCAGCAGCGATGCCCCGGTCGTCGATCTGGACCCACTGGCGGGCATTCGTGCGGCGGTCACTCGCGAAACGCTGGCAGGGGATGCGCTGGGGGACGGCCAGGAAATCCGCGTGGAAGAAGCTCTTGAGATGTACACGCTTGCGGCCGCCCGCGCCGGCGGGTTGGAGGCCGAAGCCGGTACGCTCGAGCCGGGCAAACGTGCCGACTTCGTCGTGCTCAGTGCGGATCCGACCGAAGTTGGTGCCGAACGGTTGGATCAAGTCCGAATCGAGCGCACGGTTTGCGGGGGGCGCGACGAGTTCGTGCGTTCGGCTGCTCCACCATCGGGTGCAGGCTAATGCGCTTGGGTCTCAGCGGGCTTGCGCTGGTTGCCCGGCGAGCCGGCATCCCTTGCGCCAAGGCTGAGTTCCCACAGCTTGGCGTACTTGTAAAAGTTGTAGGTGGCTTCCTCCATGGCGGCCACTAGGCCCGCCGTTCCGTGCCGGAATCCGCCTTTGATGAGGAAGCTCCGCAGAAATCGTCCGGCTGCACGCCAGAAGATCGTCCAGGCGTTGGCACGCCGCCCCCGAGCCCACATTTCGGCGGCCTTTTGAGAAGAATATTCGTTGTAGACGCTGAGCGCTGAGGCGAGGTTGCGGTCGCGCAAGTGGAGTAGCTCGCCGCGAAGATCGAGTACCCGGCCGTCGATCTCCAAATGGCAGTGCGGGTTGTCGCCGACCCAGCGGCAGCGACCCGTGCGTGCCAGTCTCGGTGCCATCTTGAACAGGGTTCCGTGGCGAAAGTAGGTGCCGAGGTGCCGGGTGACGCGCGGCAGGCGAAAGCCTCCAACGTCCTCGGGCGCGGTTGTGATCGCTTGCTCGATTTCGGCCCGCAACTCGGGCGTTACCCGCTCGTCCGCGTCGAGGCTCAGGGCCCAGTCGGAGCGGACTTGTTCGAGTGCGAACTGCGCTTGCTGCCTGAAGCCCTCCCAGTCGTGTTGGATCACGCGCGCCCCCATTCGCGCGGCGATTTCACGAGTTCGGTCCGTGGAGTTTGCGTCCACCACGACGAGCTCGTCGCACCAGGAGACGCTTTCGAGGCACGCAGCGATGTTCGCTTCCTCGTTGAACGTGTAAACGTACGCTCCGATCGACGGGCGCTTGTTCGCCGCTTCAGTCATAGCCGAACCTTTCGAGGGCTGGCCGCTCGAGTTCCTCGATTTGCTTGCGCAGGGAAGGATCCCACTGTGGGTCGGGGATTTCCTTGGGAGTTTCGTTCACCCGCGGCCAACGCCGGATCCGCTCTGCGTCACACGAGACGCCGAGTCGTGCCAGCACCTCGATCAGATCTTCGGCGAGCCGCTCTTGTCTGCCTACGAAGTCGATCTCTGGCGTTGCGTAAGCGGCGAACATGCGAGTGACGTATCCCGGCTCGTGCGCGATCACCTTGGCAATGAAACGGTTGAAGTCGGGGTCCGCCAGTTCGTTGAGGGCGGCATTGGGGTGCCAGCGCTGTCGCCCTCGCCTGTATCCCCAGCGCGGCCATCCGCGTTGCATTGAAAACTTCCAATAAGATTCGTACCAGCGAAGGGGGTGGCGCACAAAACAAAACTTGAAGGCACGGCGCACTCGGGTTTGCCACCCAGGCCCGCACCGCAGTGCCGCCTCGATCGAGCGAAGGGGGTAATAACGGCGGCAATGGAGTACGCGCTCCATGTCGGCATGCTTGGTAGCAAACTTTCCGCGTACCAGGCCGAGCTCGCTAAGGACTGCAACGACCCAGCTTCCGCCCGTTTTGGGAATGTGCAGGAAGACCGCGTCGTTCTTCAGCAGGACGGCCATGTTCAAACGAAGGCGCACAGGGCGCCACGAAACGGTGCGGCCGCGGTCACGGCGCGCACCCGAACACCGCTACGCGGTTGTTGTTGCGGTCGCTCACGTAGACGCGGCCTGTCGGATCCACCGCAACTCCGGCAGGGAAGCTCAGCTTCCCGCGCGCCGAGCCGGAGCCTCCCCACCGCGCGATGATTTCGCCGCGCGGGTCGATGGCGACCACCCGGTCGTGTTCGACGTCGGTGACGAACAGGTTGCCGGAGGAGTCGACGGCGATGGCGAAGGGTTCGCCAAGCCGCTCGTCGTCTTGCCCGATGACCGCCAGCAGTTTCCCGTCCGCGTCGAACTTCTGAATCCGCCGATTGTGGCGGTCAGCGACGAACACTTCCCCGGTTGGCGCCACGGCGATGCCGTATGGTCCGGCAAACTGTCCCGGGCGCTTGCCGCGGCTGCCCCACGCGGTTTGGAAGCGCCCGCTCGAGTCGAACCGCTGGATGCGGTCGTTACCCGTGTCGGCCACGTAGACGGTATCGTTCGGTCCCACGGCGATTGCGTAGGGAGCCACGAACTCGCCGGGGGCAGTGCCACTCTTGCCCCACTCGAGCGCGAACGTGCCGTCGGCTTCGAACTTTTGCACCCGGTGCCGCTTGGTGTCGGCAACGTAGACCGCGCCCTGGGAATCTACGGCCACGTCCCACGGCGACTCGAACTGGCCGGGCCGGCCGCCGCTTTCTCCCCAGGCGGTCAGGAACCACCCAGCACCCGTGAATCCTTGAATGCGGTCGTTTCCCGTGTCTGCAACGTAAAGTCGCCCGCTCGAGTCCAGGGCCAGGCCAGCCGGCCCATCGAACTGTCCCTCGCGCTCGCCGCCGTTGCCCAACACCGCGAGGAGGGTGCCGCACGGCCGTCCTTGCGCCGGCGGCATGGCGCTCGGCGCCCCGGCAGTTTGAGCAGGGGGAACTGCAGCCGTGCCCGAAGCGACCGCTGGTTGTCCAGCGTACCACGGCGGCGCCGGGCGCGAGGCGCTCGGGCGGCGCCGACGCCGACCGGCATCCTTGGCGACGGCAGGCGTGCAAACCAGCTCGAGTTGGCCTCGCACGAGCTTGCGCGCTCCGAACCGGTCGACTACCTCACGTTCGGCGGGCTCGAGCGGCGGGCACTCGACCTCGTAGCAGATCCGGTCTTTTTCGATTTCTTCCCCTTCGACCTGAGCGGCGGGCGCGTTGGTCGCATCGACGCGAGCTGCGACGGCAACACAATAATAGACGGCCCTTACCTTCACGGAGCACTTCGTTTCGTCTCCGAACTGCCTGCCGAGCAACTGAAGACTGGCCCGGTAATCGCTCGTATCGGTGACGCGGTAGCACTTGAGGTGATCCATTGGCAGGCTTTGCGCACCGGCCGCGGCGGCCGAACTCAGAAGGGCAAAGAGCATGAGCAGGGGCCTCGATTTGTGCACGATGAGTCCTTCCTGAAGCTGCTGTGGTTTCCTCAACGGACGCCTTGCGGCTTTCCCAGGAGCCGCTCGGACATATGAGTACTTGCAACCGGCCGGAGTCAAATCCGGCAAATCGCTTGACAAGGCGAAGAGGGGCTTCTACCACGCGAGCGCGGCTACGAGCCGCGGCGGGAGGGATTGGACATGCCGATTCGAATCGTATTGGTCGCTTTGTCGGTCTTCGCGCTCGTTGCGTGCAAGGCGGGTGAGAAGTCGAGCCAGCCGCGTTCGAGCGAGCCGGCCCCGGAGGCTGCCGAACGGAACGTAGAGCAGGCGGTGGGGCAAGTGCTCGAGAAAGTCGCCGACCCGAGCGTTCGCGGCTGCCTCGAGAAAGTAAAAGCGGGGAGCTATGCCGAGGCGCTGCCCCTTTGCCTGAAAGGGGCAAGCGTCGAACCCGACAATGCCGACGTGCGCGCTGCCCTGGCAGAGGCGCGCCGAAAGGCAGCGACCGCCGTTGCCGCCGAGCAGGCCGCCGGAGCGCGGGAAGCCATCGGTCAGGGGGCTGCTCGAGCGAAGTCGGCCGCTGAGCAAGCCGCACAGCAGGGCGCTGGCTCCCCCGCGCTACCGGAGCCCGGCCAAGTCCCGCAGGTTCCAAAAATGCCTTCCGTTCCGAAGCTTCGTTGAGCTCGGGCGGGGGCCTGTCAACCGCCGATGCGGGGAATGAGGGCCGGCCTGTCCGGAGCCGAAGCCGGCTCCGGAGAGTTTGCTGCCTTTTCCGCTGCACCCGAACCACTGTCGGGCGCAGCCGCGGCGGTCTTTTCCCGCAGCTTGTCGAGAAGGCCCTCGGGACCACTGCGCGAGATCACTTCCTGAAACTGCGAGCGCAGGTTCGAGACAAGGCTGATTCCCTCGGCGATGACGTCGATAATGCGCCAAGACCCGTCCTCTAAGCGGCGTAGCCGATAGTCCACAAGGATGTCTTCAGCGCCGGGACGCTTGATTTTCGTCATCACGGTGTAGTCGCCTCGCGGTTCTTCTCGGCCGCCGGCGATTTCCACCGTCTCGCCCCCGTAGGCGTCGATGTTGCCTTGATACGTGGCGATCAAGTAGCGCTTGAACAGGGCGACGAACTCTTGTCTTTGCTCGGGCGAGAACTTCTTCCAGTTGCGCGCTAGCACAAGCTTGGAAGTGGTTTCAAAGTCGCAACAAGTGTCGAGTTCGCGCTCGAGCCGCATCTTCTTCTGCTCGCGGTCGAGCGTTGAGTTTCGCAACACGGCGAGCACGTCGTCGGCGATCTTGGCTACGAAAGCCTCGGGAGTGCGCGGCCGGACGGCCCCAGCTTCTCCCGCGGCCGGCGCCTGGCTGGCAAACAAGAGCGCGGCTGCCGCCACGGCGGCGAGTACCGCGGGAATCTTGCGCGGCTCGAGCTGCACGGCTCCGAGGCTACAGGGTCGCAAGGACCGTGTCCACCTACTCCTCATCGTCGAAATCGATGTAGTAAAGGTCTTCTTCCTCTTGACGGGCTTCTTCCGGCCGATCTGCGATTTCTGCCTGCCGGTGCTGCAGGTAGGCATTGCGCACGGCGGCGTAATAGTCGAGCGCTGTTCTTTTCGTTCTCGCCACTTGGTCGAGCAGCGAAGCCCTGGTGTTCAGCGCGTAGACGCCGCCGGCTGCGGCGACGACCCACGAGTCGACGAAATACGTCCAGGGGTGGCCGAAGGCATCGGGCACCATTCCGGCCGCGTCCCGCACCGTTGATGGACCCAAGAACGGCAATACGAGGTACGGTCCGCTGCCGACGCCCCAGCGTGCGAGCGTCTGGCCAAAGTCTTCTCGCTGGGAGACCAGACCTGCGTGCGTGGCGGGATCCAGGAATCCAGCGGCACCGAGAGTGGAGTTGATGAAGAATCGGCCGAGGGCCGCCAGCGCTCCCTCGACTTTGCCCTGCAGGAGATTGTTGGCCACGTCCAGCGGTGCCCTCAAGTTGTCGAAGAAGCGCCCCACGGCCCGTTCGGCCGGGTCGGGCAGGGCCGCATGCCAGGCTCGGGCGGCGGGTTCGAGGGCGTGCGTGTCGATCGTGTCGTTGAACCGGAAGACGGCCCGGTTGAACCGTTCCCAGGGATCGTGGTCGGCCGATGGGCTACCCGCCGCGCAGGCGGCACCGGCTAGGCACAAGACTGCGATGCCGGCGATCGCGGCACGCTCGAGGTAGCTGTGGAGGCTCATTTCTTCTCCGTGCTGAAGTTGTACAGGAACTTGCCGACCACCCGCTCGAGGACCAGGGCGGACTCCGTGTAGGCGATCTCGTCGCCTGGCCCCAGGTAGCGATCCTCGGCCCCGGGTTCGAGCGAAATGTAACGGTCACCGAGCAGTCCCGAAGTGACGATTGCCGCCGAGGTGTCCACGGGCAGCTTGATCCGGGGGTCGATCTCCATCTCGACCCGCGCCCGATAGTCGTCTTGCAGCGAGATGTCGGTCACTTCGCCGATCGCCACGCCCGCGATATCGACCGGCGCTCGGACCTTAAGGTCGGCCACCTGATCGAAGACGGCGTGGATTTTCATCCCGCCGTGGCGTCTCCATTTGGCGCCTCCGATCGTCAGCGACAGGTAAGCCAGCGCCGCAAGGCCGACGAGCACGAAAAGGCCGACGACGAAGTCTCGAGAAGTCGAGCGTTGCATGGCAATCACACTCCCCACAGCGCCGTAATGAAGTAGTCGAAAATGAGAACGGCCACGGAAGCAATGACCACGGTCGAGGTTGTTGCCGCACTGACACCCTCGGCCGTGGGCTCGGCCGTGTACCCGCGATACGTGGCAATGAGGCCGACGAGAGCCCCGAATACCACGGCCTTGAGTAGGCTGCCGGAGACGTCCTCGCGGAAACCGACGGCGTTGATCAGGCCGCTCATGAACGTCCCCGCTTCGATTCGCATCAGACCAACGCCGATCAAGTACCCGCCGAACAGCCCGCTGGTGATGAACAAAGCGGAAAGCAGCGGCATGACGAAGACCATCGACCAAAACTTCGGCCGCACGATCATGTCGACTGGGTCGATCGACATCATCCGCAGCCCGTCGAGCTGTTCGGTGGCTACCATCGCGCCGATCTCGGCTGCCGTTGCCGAACCCGCTCGCCCGGTGGCTAGAAGAGCAGTGAGCACGGGCCCAAGCTCGCGGACGAGACTCAAGCCGACCACGGCCCCAAGGGCTTCCTCGGCCCCGAAACGCACCAGCGTATTGTAGCCCTGAAGGCCGAGCACCATTCCGACGGCCATGCCGCACACGCAGATGAGGATCAGCGAAAGAACGCCGAGCTTGTAGATCTCGTCGATCAGTCGGCGCAGCCGAAGGGGTGGCTGCACGGACACCAGCAGAATGCGGGCAGCGAAGGCCGTGATCCGCCCCAAATGCTCAACGAACGCAAGCGCACTGCGTCCGAGACTTGCGATTGCCTCGATCACCGCTGTCTCCCGGCGTCGGGGCGCCTCTCGATCGAGCGTTCCTCTCGATCCAGTGTGGTCGTCTCGAGCGCGTCTTCGTCGAGAAAGCCGCGCACGTCCGGATCGGCCGAAGCCATCAACTCGGCTGGCGACCCTTCAACGGCCCGATCGGGCATGAGCAGCAGGACGCGGTCGGCCATCCTGAGGGTCGAAGGGATATGGTGCGAGACCAGCACCATGGTCATTCCCAACTCGCGGTTGATCCCCACCAGCAGCGCTTCGATCCGTTTGATCGAGAGTGGATCGAGTCCGGAAAAGGCTTCGTCGGCCAGCACAACCACCGGGTCGCGCATGAGCGCTCGTGCCAGAGCCACGCGCTTGACCATGCCTCCCGACAGTTGTCCGGGCAGCAGGTCGTCGACGCCGGCCAGGCCGACGGCGGCGAGCCGGCGGTGCACGCACCAGGCGATTTCTTCCTCGTCCATGTCGGAATGCTCGCGCAACGGCAGGGCCAAGTTGTCGAACACGGTCATCGAATCCAGCAGCGCACCCCCTTGGAACATCATGCCGAGCTTGATTCGGACCTTGTACAGCTCCCGCTCGGACATCGCTGCCACGTTTTCACCGTCGACGAGGACCTTGCCGCGCAGGGGCCGCACCAGCCCGCCGATCAGGCGCAGAATGGTGCTCTTGCCGACTCCGCTGCCGCCGAGGATTACGGAGATCTTTCCGGGCGGGAACTCGCACGACAGGCCTTCGAAGACGAGGCGGTCGCCGTAGGCCATCGAAACGTCTTCGAGCCGAATATGCCCGCCGCGATTGTGCCTGCCGCTGGTCATTGTCGAGCTGGCGATCCTTATTACGTAATGTCTTACGGGCGGCAAGCCGCCGAGCTACGTTTTACGCAACCGGAGCTGGCGTGCTTGCAGGTGGCTCCGCGGTGACTAGATAAGCACGCTTTCGGCCGGTTAGCCTGGCGCTGGTTCGCAGATGCTTTGAGCTCCGAGGAGTAGGATGCCCGCCGAAGCGAGCAGGCCCCAGCGGGGATAGGCGGCCAGGCGTCCCCGGCCGGGATCCGGGTCATTGCAAGAACAGGCGCTCGAGAGTCCACCGAGCGGCCACGATTCCGATCGCGTATCCGCACGAGCGTGCAATCGCCGGCTTACGCCCCGCTGCGGCCGGCGCTGCGCGCCATGCAAGTGCCAGTGCTGAGACCACCGCCGCAACGAACAGAAGCTGCCCGAGTTCGATTCCTGCGTTGAACGAAGCCAGGGCCAGGGGGATCGCCTCGTTTGGCAATCCGGCCGCCGATAGAGCTCCAGCGAACCCGAAGCCGTGGAGCAGCCCGAAGGCGAATGCTGCCGCCCAAGGCCGCCGGCTAAGCAGCGACTCTCCGGTGGATCCCCTCGCCAGCTCGGCCGCTAGGAGCACGATGCTGAGTGCGATGCCGGCCTCGATCGGACGGGCTGGGAAGTTGACCCATCCGAGTACTGCCGCGCTCAGCGTTACACTGTGCCCGGCGGTGAACGCGCTTACTGCGGCGGTCAAGCGGGCAAGTCTCTGGCGGCGCGAGCAAGCCCCCGCCGGCCCCTGCAGGATCGTGATCAAGACTAGAGCGAGGACGAACAGCAGATGGTCGCGGCCGCTGGCTATGTGGTGGACGCCGAGTTCGACGTAGTCGGCGGCGGCAGTCCACGCTGACGGGGCCCGCGGCACAAGGACGGCGGGCGCTGCTCCGTCGACCAAGCGCTCCAAGCGGCGCCCGTCGGCTAGCTCGATCCGTACGATCGCTGTCGTCTTGGCTTCCGCTAGCCCGCTGACCCCAATGCGCCTGCCCTCCAGGCCGCTAGAGCCGCAGTCGAGAAGTTGGTGGCTGACGATTCGCGCGCCCTCTACTTCAACGGCGGGCCGACTCTGCCCGGTGCACGGGGGGTCGACGAAAGGCACGGTGGCCCGGCCGACGGGCCGGCTGGCAGGAGCGATCCAGGTTGCGCGTACACCGCCTCCCTCTAACTCAACCAGTTCGAGCAGCGACGGCGAGAGCGGATGTCCGGAACTCGGTGAGGGCACTCCTGCCAAGAGCGCGATCCCGAGCATGCTCGCACACCAAATCGGTTTTCCCCTCGTCACGGCGCCTCTCCGCGCTGCCCGCGCTCGGGCCCGAGGCTTGTCTGGCCCCGCCGCTCAGCGCGCAGGATCTCGCTGCATCCTGTTACGCCGGCTTCTCCGGAAAGCATTTGCTCGAGGGGAACGCCTCCCACGCGGATGCGGTAGCGGGTCCGAAGCTGTTCAATCGCGCGGCGCAGTGCTCTTCGGCCGCGCGCGACCTCGAGGTCGTAGCGTACCCGGGTTGCGACTTCGCCCAGCGGTGGGTAGCGCGGATCGCTGCGCTGTTCGAGCCGCACGAAGTGAAGCCCAAACGGCGATTGCAGCGGCCCCACCCAGCGTCCGACCGGGGCATTCTCAAGGGCCCGGGCAAAAGCCTCGCCGAAGGATTTGGCTACCTCCGGGCGGGTGAGCAGAACGTGGCGAGGAGCTTCGAGGAACGGATCTCCGGCCGGTGCGTGCGTCCGGTCGCCTGCTCCCGTGCGGACTAGGCGGGCGGCGATTTCGCCAGCGTCCCTGGCCAGGCTTTCCCTCCTGCGCTGCTTGCTGAGGAACACGTGTTCGAACCGAAAGGTGGCGGGCTGAAGGTAGCGATCGGCGTGGCGCGTGTAAAAGCGCTCGAGTGCCCGGCGCGAGATCGGCCGGCGCCTGGCTCTCTCTTCGAGCGAAAGTTGCATGACGTGGATCAAGCGGCGCCGCACTACGAGGTCTGAGTACGCCATCCCCAGCGATACCGCTCGGTCCACCAGGCCGCCGGGATCGGCGTCTTCGGCGCCGACGAAGCGAAGGTTGGCGGCAAGCCTGGCCGCCGCCACCGGATCGGTGCGGTGAAGGCCTCGCGCGAGCGCTTCCCGAAACAGAACTTCTTCGTCGGCGGCCACGCGCATCAGCGCCGCGAAAGCTCGCCCAGAGACCAAGGCGCCGCTGCGCGCGAGTTCGTCGCGGCAAGAGGCGGCCGCCCAAGCGACGGGCAGGTCGAGCCGGGTCGGCCCCCGGCTTGCGCGCCTTCCCGGGACGACCGGCCGCGCTGCAAGCAGGATTGCCGCAGCAGCAAAGAAATGGACCAGCGGCGAGGCGACCAGTCTCTTGCTCATGGTCGCGGGCGAGGCGCTCGTGGCGGAGCGTACCAGATCGGAGACGTCCAGGCGCGTTCTTGGATCGTCCACCGGTGCGAAGGTGAGCAGCAGGGTTCGAGCCCTTCAGTGATCGTCGAGGGATCCGCGCAAAACACACCGTGCGCGTTGCAGACGTAGGCGCTCCACCGGCAGGTTGGATTTTCGATGACGCGGGCGTAGTAGAAAGCGCGCTGGGACGGGTCGAAGTCCGGGTCCGTCCACACGGCGCACAGTTCCGAGAATCCCGGCCCTTCGGTCTGGCAGGTGCCGGGGTCTACGCTGGCACCGTTGTTGGGATCGCCCGCCACTTCGTAGACCCGCTCGCGTGGCCTTCCGTTTTCGATCCAACCCTTGACGATCTGTACGTGTTGCAGCGGGGTCCCCGGGTGCTCCGCAGTTCCCGGATCTTGGCGGGCCCACACGGCGAAGCGCGGCGCGCCCGCGCCGGCTGGGCGCTCGGGCAGATCGGCTCCCATCGGCACCCCCTCCCGGTACCCGA
>CAYZHO010000053.1:10701-14148 GCA_964478045.1 uncultured Myxococcales bacterium
TCTTGCTGACCGACCACAACGTCCGCGAGACGCTGCAAGTCACAGACCGCAGCTACCTGATCCACGAAGGCCGGGTCGTCGCACATATCGGCCGGGTAGGACCAGCCGCCGAAAAACCGCACCACGATTCGCGGCCCGCTCGTTCCGTAGGCTTCGCGCCGTTTCATCGCGGCGAAAAGCGCATCGCGGGTGTTTTCTTCCGCCCACAGGACCGCTAGGCCCCCCGGATTGAACTCGAGATTGTCGGGAAGCCCGGGCGGAATGCGTTTGGCGGCGGGAAGGCCGGCACCACCATGCCCCTGGTGGTTGCGCTCGTCGACTGCCCCGGGCGTGCCGAGGTGAGTGTCGGTGCTCGCAATCAAGCCATACTTGAACGGGTTCACGCCGATCCGGTCAGCCTCGAGCAAGCCGAGCTCGAGTGCGTTTCGCACGAAACCGGCTGGATTGGGGGGTGCCTTGAATAGCAGGGGCAAAAACTTGGCCCGAAAGTTCGCATAAGGGAGTTTTTCAAAGCCACAAAGCTCGTCTTCGTTGCCGGCCCCCATCAGGCATTCCGAATCACCCTTGTGTTGCATCACCTCGACGAGCGGTTCGAACAGCGCTCGCTCCCGGGCATAGCCGGCGGTGAGCGGGCGCCCGTCGCTTTGGACCGGCTGAAACATCAGGCCGTTGCTGAGGTTGGAGTTGTGCGGGATCGTGAGCACTTCGCAGCCGTTGCCGCGGTCGGTGCACTGCTCGCGCAACTGCCGCCACAGCTCCTCGGGGGTGTTCGCTTCGTAGTAGCTAATAGGCAACGGCGTTACGTGTTCGTTGCGGAAGATGACATTGCGGTGGAGGTTGTTGCTCCCGGGGCTGGCCGTCCACTCGTAGCCGACGAAGGTCGTGAACGAGCAAGCCGCGGTTCGGTCGTATGCGCCCTCGGCGGCTGCCTGGATTTCCTTCCACTGGGTCAGTGACGCGCTGAGACAGTTCTGGCCGCCCTTGCCGCAGAATCCAAAGCGGCGGGGGTGCTGGGCGTTGGAGGAGCGCGTGTTCATGACGAAGAAAGCAGCCCGGGGCCACCAGCGATAGAGCCGGCAAATCCACGAGTTGTAGCCGGGCAGTCCTGGAGTCGTACAGATGCGGACCTCGCCGAGCTGCTCCGCGTGGTCGGTGACGGCGGCGAAATCGAGCGGTCGCGCAAGGCGCAAGGTTCGCAGGGGGCGCCCGCGGCGGTCGTAGGGCTGAATTCCCAGCGGTTCTCCTCGCGCGAAACGGTACGCGTCCCGGGGCGTGTTGCGCGTTCCTTGGGTGCTGGCGTCCTGAGAAAACGCCGTGTGGACGTGCAAATCGCCGAAGAACGGCCGCCGCAATGGATCGTACGTAGCGCACGGCTCGCGGCGTTCGGTGATTCGGTATGGACGCTGGCTTGGCCCGCCTGCTCCCGCCGCGCTGCACGGCCAAAGCTGCGCGCACAGGATCAAGGCGAGCCACGCTTGGGCTACGCCGGTGTGCCTTGCCACGTTGCGGATCTCCTCGGTCGGAAGCGGTACGGCGACTACTTTGCTATGCGCGCGCCGCCCATGCCAGCCGCCGGTATTTGCAGCGCACCGCGGCGGCGTTAAGGTGCTCGACTTGCCCGCAACGGCTGCGCGGGGCGGCTGTCCCGGGCAGGCGAGGAGGAGAGATGGCGCGAGCGAACGAGCACTACGGAAAGCTGAAATCCGGTTACCTGTTTCCCGAAATCGCACGGCGTGTAAACGAGTTCCAGCGAGCGCACCCGGACGCGCAGGTGATTCGTTTGGGAATCGGAGACGTGGTGCTTCCGCTTCCTGGTGCGGTGTGCAGTGCGATGCACCGTGCGGTCGAGGAAATGGGAAGCGGGGAAGGGTTCCGCGGCTATGGGCCCGAACAAGGCTACCGGTTCCTGCGCGAAGCCATTGCGGACGGGGACTACGCGGCCCGCGGCATCGAGGTGGATCCAGACGAAATCTTTGTTTCCGACGGCTCAAAATGCGACAGCAGTAACCTCCAGGAGCTGTTTGCGCCCGAGGCGCGACCGGCCATTCCAGATCCGGTCTATCCCGTCTACGTGGACACGAACGTAATGGCCGGACGTACAGGCCCAGCCGACGAGCGGGGCCGTTACGAAGGAATCCTGTATTTGCCGGCCACCGAGGAGAACGGGTTTTGCCCGGTGCCGCCGGCGGAGCCGGCCGATTACGTGTATCTGTGCTTCCCGAACAATCCGACGGGGGCGGTGGCGACCAAGCAGCAACTCGCCGATTGGGTGGACTGGGCTCTCGACAGCGGAGCCGTCCTGCTCTTCGACGCAGCCTACGAAGCATACATTACCGATTCCGGACTGCCGCATTCGATCTTCGAGATACCGGGCGCCCGCCGAGTGGCGATCGAACTGCGCAGTTTCTCGAAGACGGCAGGCTTCACTGGAACGCGCTGCGCCTACGTCGTCATCCCGCGCGAGCTCGAGGCCGATGCCGGCGGGCGGCGAGTCTCGCTCCACGACATGTGGCTGCGGCGTCAGTCCACCAAGTTCAACGGCGTTTCCTACGTGGTTCAGCGTGGCGCGGAGGCGGTCTATAGCGAAGAAGGGCGCCGCGAGGTGGCCGAGCGAATCTCGTACTACATGGAAAACGCCCGAATCATCCGGGAGGGACTCGAGCGTGCGGGCTTGCAAGTCTTCGGGGGCGTGAACGCGCCATACGTGTGGGTCAAGGTTCCACCGGGACAGGACTCGTGGGGTTTCTTCGACCGGCTACTGGCCGACGCGCAAGTAGTGGGTACGCCTGGCGCCGGTTTCGGGGCTTGCGGGGAGGGGTACCTCAGGCTCTCGGCGTTCGCTTTTCGCGATCAAGTCGAGGAGGCGATCGAGCGAATCGAGGCGGTCCTGTAGCACTTTACTGAATGTAGCCGAGCGAGCGCAGGTGCTCGAGGATCCGCTGGTCGTCCGCTGACTGTGGCGGGGCTTGGGGGTGAGCCGGAGGGCGCGCGTCTTCATACGTGGCAATGCGCCGGACCGGACGCGAAGCCAGCTCGCCCGTGAATAAATCGACCAGCACGCGGCCGTCCATGTCTTGGGCTACGGGTAACCCGAGGTAGTGAAGTAAAGTCGGCGTGATGTCGTAGACGCTTGCGCCCTCGATCCGTGCTCCCTTGCGGATTCCAGGTCCTGCCGCAATCAGTACGCCTTCCTTGCGATGCGAGCCGGACAGGTGCAGGTACGCCGGCACATCGATGTCCGTCCCCGGTCCCGCGCCGTGATCGGAGACGACGAGCACGAGCGGATTCTCACCGCGGTAATGCTCGAGCACTCTGCCCACCGCCGTGTCGATCCATTGCCAGTAGCGCTCGATGACCTTGCCGTAGCGGCGGACGTGCTCGGGCGGAACGTCCCCGAAGGGCTCGGGATCCATGAACTTCCAGAATCCGTGCTGCACGTCGTCGGTC
>CAYZHO010000054.1:0-13977 GCA_964478045.1 uncultured Myxococcales bacterium
TGGCGCCCGAGCGAACGTGCTTGACGAACGCCGACTGCCAGAACCTCGGGCCCTGTAAGAGAAAGAAGTGTCAGGGAGAGCCAAGCGTTAGCTGCAATAGCGACGCAGATTGTCTCGATCTCGGCCCATGCCCGCCGCGTACTTGCTTGGGCGACTCGTCGATTACGTGCACGACCAACGCGGATTGCGCGCCGGCCGACCGGTGCGAGCGAATCGATAACAGGGTGCCGAAGCGCGACGGTTGTGAGACGGGGGTGTGCGTGCCGGCCGAAGACGGCCAGGGCGTATGCGATCCGCCCAGATACGTCAAGGAGTGCGACGGCATCGTCCGCGCCAATGGCATGGGGATCATCGGTTGCCTCAGCGATGCCGACTGTACGGCGACGGACCCGCGGGCGGGAACGTGTTCGCTACTGAGGCCGACGCGGTGTTTCCTCGACCCGCTGGCGGCCGAGGGCAAGCCGGATCCCGTGAATCCTGTGGGTGCCGCCGTGTTCTGCATCGCGCCGACAAGTAACCCGGGCATCAACACGGCCGCCGGCCTGCCGGGGCCGGGGCGGGTAATCAACCAAGCTCGCGCGCGAACGTTCTGCGCCAGCGATCCCTCGGTCCAATACCAGCCGGGAATCGGCGGCTGCCCGTGATGGGGTCTCAATAGCCGGGGGCCGCCGTGGAGGCACCCGGCCCGGGGCTGTTGTCGCTTTGACCCGCGCGCTTGCTGGCGTCGGCTGTCGGCAGGCAGAAAACGATGCGGGCTCCGCCCTCCGGCGGCGCCTCTGCCCAGATCGCACCGCCGTGATGGTTGACCACCTCGCGGCAGATGGCCAAACCGAGTCCGGTGCCTTTCGGCTTGTTGCCATCGCGCCTCGCCTTGACCTGGTGGAAGCGATCGAAGACTTTTTCGAGCTCTTCGGGCGGGATGCCCGGACCCGTGTCTTGGACCGTGACCATGAGCACCGGCAAGTCTTCGTAAACCGTTTCGCGCGCGGCGACGACCACGCGGCCGCCTTCGGGCGTAAACTTCATCGCGTTGCTGCACAGGTTCGTCAGGACTTGTAGAATTCGGTCGCGATCGAGTTCGACGGCCGGCAGCCGCTCGGGGCAGTCGAGTTCAAGGCTGATCGAGCGCTCTTCGGCTAGCGGCCGGAACGTCGCGACGACGTGCGACAGCAGCTCGGCGGGGTTTTCCACTCTCTCCATGTGCCACTCGACCCGTCCCGCTTCGATCTTCGCCAAGTCGAGCAAGTCGTTGATAAGGCGGCCGAGTCGGTCCGCTTCATCCATGATCACGGAACTGAATTTTTTCCCGGTCTTTTTGTTTTCGTCCCCGTAACGGTTGATGATCTTCGCGGCCGAGCCGATGGCCGCTAGAGGACTGCGGAGCTCGTGGGAGACGTTGCTCAGGAACTCCGACTTCATGCGGTCGTATTCCATCAACCGTTCGTTGATTTCCTGCAGCTCAGCGGTTCGTTCGCGGACCTTTTGTTCGAG
This sequence comes from uncultured Myxococcales bacterium, assembly GCA_964478045.1. Classification (GTDB taxonomy): domain Bacteria; phylum Desulfobacterota; class Binatia; order UBA1149; family SPBQ01; genus CAZQYE01. The sequence continues at coordinate 1,492 of CAYZHO010000054.1, forward strand.
CAGCTTGGAATGTTCTTCGATTTGCGCTCTCAGGCGCTGTTCCTCGCGCGTTGCTTCCTCGGCTTTCTGGCGGGCCGCGACGAGTTCGGCCACATAGGTCCGAATCGACTGGCGCATCTGTTCGAACTGGCGGGCGAGGAAACCGATCTCGTCGCTTGTTTCGGGCACGCGGATCGGGCGCTCGAGCTGTCCGCGGGCGATCGCTTCGGCGTCGGCAGCAAGGTCGCGCAGCGGCCGCAGCAGCCGGCGGCTGAGAAAGACCGACAAGGTCAGGCCGAACACCGTGACAACCATCGCAACGAGTAGCGCCGTGGTGGTCGCGCCGAGCACCAGGCGCTGTCCCCGCAGCATGGCGCGTGCGGCTTGGGCTTGGAGCGGGCGCAGATCGAAGCCAAGCACCAAGGTGCCCCAGCGCTTGCTGCCGAGTTCAATGGGGTGTGCGATTTCGATCACGTTCGGATCGGAAGAACTCGTCCGCACGGTAGCGCCCGCTTCGGCCTCGTAAGTTTTACCGACCTGCTGCGGATCGGTGTGCACGACGATCCGGCCGCTGGCGTTGGCCACCAGCGCATAGGCGAGGTCATCGGTCCGCTCGCGGAGCGCCTGAGCCGTCTGTGCCACGAAAGCGAAGTCGTATCCGGCAATCGCGTTTTCCATGCTTGCAGCGGTGCTTTCGGCAAGGAGGCGGCCGCGCTCGATTGTTGCCTCGCGCAACTGCGCCGTGGAGCGGGCGATCTCCTCGTGGAGCAGGGTTGTTTGCCTGTAGATCAGGAAGGCCGAAACGATCGCGATCCCCACGAAGGTGGTAACGGTCGCGGCCACCACGAGTTTGAAGTGCAGGCCGAGATCGCGCCCGCGCCGGGCCGGTTTGGGCGGCCGCAGGGAGGGGGCAGCCGTGGTCAACCGGTCACTCACTGCTCGTACTCCAGGCGCACAAACCACGCGCGTGTCACCGGCGCCTGCCCGCGCACGAGCGGTTCCGAGAACTCGACGTGGCTGCGCTGGTTCAGGTTCTGGCCGATGATGCTGACGGTCGGCCAGCCGGCAGCAGGCGTCCAGTGAAGCGCTAGGTCGAACCGGAAGTAGCTGTCGATCGATTGGCCGGGCACCGAGGGTCCGAAGATCGAAGGCAGATTCATGTGGTCGACGAAGTGAACGGTCGGTACGAGAAGGAGCGAGCGGAGAGGCTCGATTTCGACTCGCAGGTTGGCCTTCCACTCGGGGCTGCTCGGATTGTGGATGCCGCGCATGCGCAAGTGCTGCCAGGTGCCGTTGAGCTCGCCGCGCAGCCGCTCGTCGCCTACGAAGTCGAGCGACGCCTCGACGCCGTAAGCGTAGGCGTCGGTAAAGTTGTCGAGGAACGTCTCGGCCCGAAGCGTTGTGGGGTCGAGCGGCACCGTGCGGGTCGTCTTGCCGCTGAACGTGACGATTCCGTCGTAGTCGTTATAGAACGCCGCCAAGTCCAGAGAGAGGCCGGTGCCAAGGCGGCGCCGCAAACCGAGCTCGTAGGCCAACAGTTCGGTGTCGCCGGCGCTGCCGTCGGCCAGGAAAACCGGAATGATCGTCATGCCGGGCGTCGAGGTCGTATCGGGCGGAAAGACGATCTCGACGTGCCTGTCGCCGAAACTCGGTGTGTTGATCGCCCGCGAAACGGCGCCCCACACTACCGTCTCCTCGCCGAACGCGTGCACCAAACGGGCCGAGGGCTGAAGGTTGGTTCCCGTAAACGTGTTGTTCTCAACTTTGGTCCCGAGAGTCAGCTTGGTCGAACGAGGCAGCTCGATTTCGTCCTCGGCAAACAACCCGTAAACGTTCAGCACATCGTTGCTTGCGTCCACCGGTATCGAAACGATACCGGTGCCGACGTCGATGTTGGTGTGGCGCAGCTGCCCGCCCCAGGTGAGCCGGTGCCGGCGCCACAGGCGGAGCGAATGCTGGAGCTCGACTTCCCAAGTGCGCCGGTAGGAACGGAAGCTTCCCTTGCCTGGGGTAACGCCCAAGAACGGGGTTTCACGCGCAATGTAATCGCCTGCAACTTGCAAGTGGGCGCTCGATCCGCCGGCGAAGTCTTTTTCGAGGCGGACGACGCCCGTGACGAGTTGGGTCTCGTGCTTGGGGCCGGGGAAAAGAATGCGTCCGCTTCCCACCTCGCGGGCTTCGTTGCCGATGCGGCCATCTGAGAACTCGGTGCTGGCGCGTACTACGAGCCCGTCGCCTAAGTCCCAGTCCAAGCGGTAGCCCGCGCGCACTTCCTGGTTGTCGTCGGCTACCTTATCGCCACCTCGACCTCCATAACCTTCGTCGGTATCGAAGCGCGCCCACAGGCGATGGTTGAAGTACCCTGAGCGGCCACCCCACCGCAGCTCGGCTGCGCCGTGGTAGTTGCTGCCACCGGCAACCCGCAGCAGGAGCCCGCGGGTATCTTCGCTGCTCTTAGTGATGATGTTGATGACCCCGTTCACTGCGTTCGAGCCCCATAAGGTTCCTCCGGGGCCGCGGATTACCTCGATTCGTTCGATGTCGGGCAAGAACGTTCGCCACTGGTGCCACAGAGTCCCGCCAAAGAGCTGCGTGTAGATCGGCCTCCCGTCGAGGAGAACGAGCATCTTGTCCGCGAAGGTATTGTTGAGACCTCTGGCGGAGACGGCGTAGAAGTTGCGGTCGACTGCCGCTACGTCGAGACCGGGGACCATTCTCAGGGCGTCAACCAAAGACTGAGCGCCGGCCTTTCGAATTTCGTCACCGGTGATCGTGTACACCGCCGCTGGCGACGTCCACAACGACTCGGGATGGCGAGAGACGGACGTGACGATGTCGGATTCGACGCGGAAGAAGTCGATTTCGGCTGCAAAGTCGGCGGTGGGAACCACGTCGCTTGCGGCGGCCTCCGGTGGGACGCTGAACAGAGCCGGCGGGCAGGCCGCCAGTGCGGCCACTGCCGCCGCCAGGAGCGTCGTCTTCCACGCGGGTTGGACTTCGCCCCGTAACCTCTTGGGCTCGGTGCTCATCACGAGACCTCAGCCGATCGGCCAAGCAAGAAACAGGCCATAGCTTGTGCTTTCCTGGCTGCGCACATCGAGACGTTTGCAGCCGGTTTGCGTGAACGAAGACGTTTTTCTCGGACAAACCTGCACATTTCCTACGGGCCCTCCGAGGCGATCAGCTCGTCCGCGCTGCCGAGGAGAGTCGCGGTGCGGTCGAGCCCGAGTGCGCGGGCGACCTCCGTGTTGACGACGAGGCGGGTGCCCAAGGGAGGCTGGATGGGTGGCGGGTGGCCTGGCGACTCGAGCAGCCGTTCGAGGAGAACCGCAGCCTGTTCACCCATGGTTTCGTAGGTTGGTGCGATCGACATCAACGCGCCGGCGCGCACGAAATTTTCCGAGAACGCTAGGAAGGCGATCCCGTCGTTGCGGGTGCGGTGACTTAGGTACGCGAAGTTGTCGCGCGTAATGGCGACAGGGTCGGGCACCATCCAGAGCGCATCGATCCGCGTGCGAATGCGCCGGTACGCACCCGCCACCTCGTCCGGGTGCCGCACCCGAGCGGCGACGAGCTCCACCTGTACAGCGGCTGCCGCCCGCCTGATGCGCTCGATCGCTTCTGGGCCTAGTGTGGGCCCGTAGAGAACACCGATTCGGTGCAGTGTTGGAAGGAGCATCTTGAACCGGGCGAACAGCGACTCGACTGGCAGTTGAACCTCCACTCCCGTGACCGGCCCGTGCAGGTCGAGGCCCTGGTGCTGGAGAACCATTGCAAAGACGAGTGGGGTCGACGGTAAAACCTCCCGAGCCAAGTAGACCGCTCGCCCGCCCAGGGCGAATACCGCCTCGACCGGTGCCTCCGCCGCAGCCCGCTCGAGGCGGCGGCGTGCCACGTCCGGCGTTCCCTTGAGTTGCACGAGCGTTGCTGGGCGCTTGGTACGGCGCTCAAACGCCGCAATCGGAGCGCGATACTGAGGCAAATCTCCGCTCGTTACGATTAGCACGCGCGCTTTGGCGCTGGCTGGCCAAGCTCCGGTTCCCGCGAGCACGAGCATGGCAACCGCGGCCACCAGGCCGAAGGACCGCTGTCTTATGAAGTGCCTCATCGCTCGGTTTCCCCACTTTCTCCGGGCCCGCATGGCACCGGGCTTCGAGCCTGCCGGGGACTCAGCCGCCAGTGCTCGTAGCCCAGCACGGCCAACAGTCGCCGGCCCGACTCGCGGCGTTGCATTGCTTCCAGAGCCACCAGCATCAGGTGGACCGCCGCATCGTCCGCGTGGTCGGTCGCGTAAAAGCGTGGAAAAGGCGTCTCCACGGCGTAGCCGATTTCAACCAGAGAAGCCGTCAGTGCCGGGTTGATCTCACCGAGAGCCTGGAGTTGGGCGGAAGAGACGAAGGCCGCCTCGACCTGGCCAAAGCTGACCGCTAGAAGGGCATCGAGGTCTTTGGGCACCGTCAGGAGGCGCAACCGTGGATGTGTCGCGAGAAAACCTGCCAGTAACTTTTCCCGGACGTGGCTGGTGGGGCCGCTTACGGCGATGGTTCCGGTCTTAAGCTCTTGCGCGCCGCGAGAGGCTACCACGGTCTTTCGGTCGAGGGTCGAGCCCGCGCGGACTGGTTCGGCAAGCAAGAAGAACGTGCGGCCAAAGCAGCTCTGGTCGAGCACCCAGGGTGGAACTAGTGCGAACGCCACGGTGCGCCTTGCAAACTCGACCTCCATGTCCCGGTAACGCGCGAAAGGCTGAAAGCGCACGGGTAGTTCTTGCTCCTTGAAGTAGCGCTCGGCGGTTTCACGCAAAACGGCGAGGTTCTTGGGGACGAACTCGGGGCTGTAGAAGAAGACGTCGACGAGGGGCGCTGCCGTGGCCGCGGTCGCAAACCACAGAAGGGCGGCCGCTGCCGCAGGGAGGCAGCGCACTCTCGGGCGAATGTGCTTCATCGGCGATCGCAACTTCAAGCAAGTACAGTGCCATGAGGGTGCGGATGCGCCGGCCGCTGTAACCGGTCGTTTTTGCGAGATCTTCGAGCCCGGGCGCCGAAATGGTGGCGTCACAAAAGTGACGCTCGCGCTCGCGGGGGGCCAAATCCGGTATCCGAGCCGCCGGAGCGACTCTGTTGACATTGCCCGGTGGGCCTTTATGTTGAAACAGCTAGCTTTTTTCGCCTCTTGCGAGACCGCGCTGGCCTATGTCGGCGTGGGGGGCGACACAGACCGCGCGGTGTTCAGCCGGGCTAGGCGTGCGGGCGCCGGCGGCCTGGTTGGAGGCCGCCGCGAATTTCGGCTGGGAGGAGACGCAGATGGGCGAAGTCAGGCTTGCGATTGCCGGTGTCGGAAACTGTGCCAGCTCCCTGCTCCAGGGAATCGAGTATTACCGCAACGCCACCGGGGACGACATCGCAGGCTTGATGCACCCGAGCATCGGGGGCTACCGCCCGGGCGACATCCGGGTGGTGGCAGCCTTCGACGTCGACCGGCGCAAAGTTGGCCGCCCGCTCGAAGAAGCTGTATTTGCCCCCCCAAACTGTACGACCGTTTTCCATCCGAATCTGCCCCGGTACGGGGTCGAGGTGCTGATGGGACCAGTGCTCGACGGGGTAGCGCCCCACATGGCGGACTACCCCGAAGAACGGGCGTTCCGGGTGGCCGACCGCGAGCCGTGTGACGTCGCGCGGGTGCTGCGCGAGTCCAAGGCCGACGTGCTGGTCTGTTACTGCCCCGTGGGTGCCGAGGAAGCGGTTCGGGCCTATGCCCAAGCTTGTCTCGAGGCCGGGGTGGCCATGGTCAACTGCGTTCCGGTCTTTATCGCTTCGGACAGGGAGTGGGGCGAGAAATTCCGGGCGCGGGGGCTACCGGTAGTTGGCGACGACATCAAGAGCCAAGTCGGGGCCACGATCGTTCACCGCGTGCTGGCAAGATTGCTCGGCGACCGGGGCGCCCGGCTCGAGCGCACGTATCAGCTCAACACAGGCGGTAACACCGACTTTCTGAACATGCTCGAGCAGAGCCGGCTGAAGTCCAAGCGAATATCAAAAACGGAGTCCGTTCAGTCGCAGCTCGACAAGCGGCTACCTCCGGAAGCGATTCACATCGGTCCGTCCGACTACGTGCCGTGGCAGAAGGACAATAAGGTTTGCTTCATCCGCATGGAGTGGCGCGGGTTCGGCGACGTGCCGATGAACCTCGAGCTGAGACTCAGTGTGGAGGATTCGCCGAACAGTGCCGGTGTGGCCATCGACGCGATTCGTTGCGCCAAGCTTGGTCTCGACCGTGGCCTGGCTGGGCCGCTCGAGGTAATTTCGGCGTGCACGATGAAGTCGCCGCCGCGCCAGATGCGTGACAGCGAGTCCCGCAAGGCGCTCGAGCTGTTCCTTGCCGAAACGGCTGGGGAAAGCGCATCGGACGAAAGGGAACTGTCGGAGGCAGCGGGGGGCGCCCGTTAGCCCCCGAGCAGGGGCCGCAGGGGGTCGGGCAGCGGACCGAGGACCCCATGAAGCCGCGGCCCCGCAACGATCACAGACGCCAAGATCGCGCAAACCAGGACGTAGCCCGGCGAACCGCGCGGCTGGCGCCAGGGCGCTCGCGGGCGCCGCTGGTCCCCCGGCGGATCGCCGCCGTCGGCCAGCAGGCGGCGTGCCAACAGGAGGCGCCGCAGTACCGTAAAGCCGGGAAACAGTGCGAGTAGCCACAGCGCTGCCGCCACGTGGCCCGAAAGACCCGCCAAGATCATCGCAACGGTTCGTTCCCCGCGCTGCCAGAATCCTTCGCCCATTCCGTCGGTGAACGCTTCGGCTCGTGCTTTCACGTAGCTGATCTGGACGGCCATCATCATCGCCACGGAGGCGAGAAACACGTAGGTAAGGTTGGCGACGCGGGCGAAGTAGATGATGCACCCGAGCATCACGGCCATGTCGCCGAACCGGTCGAGCGTAGAGTCCAGAACGCCCCCGAAGCGGGTTTGGAGATTGCCGTTGCGCGCCACTGCCCCATCGAGCAAGTCGAATATTCCCGCTAGAGCGACGAGGATGCCGCCGCTGACCGGCCACCAGCTGTAGTCGTATGCCAGCGTAATCCCCCGCTCCCAGGGAGCGGCGTGCCCAGCGCCCGTGGCGAAGCACAAGGCGGCTCCGCAGGCGCAGGCCAAGCCGATCCACGAAATCATGTTTGGCGTTGCTCCCCGGCGCAGGCACCAGCGTGCCAGGCGGATCAACCAGTGGCTTTCCTTGATCGTCATCGGTGTCGTGCCGCCCCCGGCTCTCATTTGACCAGCAGTTTTGGGCGGCTACAAGCCGCACTAGGTGGCGCTTTACGCTCCGTCGAGCGCCCGTTCCAAGGCGTTTCTCATTCGTGCCGTGTGGCTTCCTTCCCAATAGATCCGCTCGCACGAAGGGCACCGGCGGAACGCGGCGGTCCGTGCCGCCACCGCGGGCGGAATGCCCGGTGGGCGTTCGCTGGGACTCAAAGGAACGAGCTCGGCGTTGCAAATCGTGCAGCGCCTAAGCAGGTGTTTGCGCCAGTCGAGGTCAAAATGGGTCACGACCTCGCGCAACTGCTCGAGCGGGCGCTCGTTGCGAACGAGGTAACAAGCATCGAGCCACCAGCTGGCTACTAGGTTGCGGTCCCTGGTGAGCAGGATTCTGCGCTCGCCAAGTGCCTGGAGCACGAGATCGCGATCGCGCGTCCTACGGCGCCACACGGTGTCGTAGCCGATTACCCGGAGCCAGCGGGCGAGCCCGCCCAACATTTCGTCGGCCAGGAAGCGCTGTGGCTTGGTTCTGGTAGCCCAGGGTACTCTGAGGGGCAGCCCGACGCGACGGCCGCACCGGCAGGACACGGTGCGGCCGAACTCGAACAGCGTCGCATCGTACTGGGCACCGCAGTTGGGGCACACAACCGCCATCGGGATGCTGGGGCGGTCAATACCACGCCGGACCCAACAAAATAGCTCCGGGCGGTCGGAGGACTCAACGCTCGTGCCTTGTGGCACGCCCAGCAACGGGCTATCGTGCCGGGCGAGTTTTTTCCAGCTCAAACGGGCGAAGGGAAGAAGGCGATGGACTTTGCTTATTCGGACAAGGTGAAGGATCTCGAGGCTCGCTTGCGCGCATTCATGGACGAGTTCGTGTACCCGAACGAGCAAGCGATCCGAGAACAGTTGGAGTCGGGTCCCACGCGCTGGAAGGTGCTGCCCTTGGTCGAGGAGCTCAAGGCGGAGGCTCGCAAGCGGGGTCTGTGGAACCTGTTCTTGCCCGATAGCGAGTACGGCGCAGGACTGACGAACCTCGAGTATGCGCCGTTGTGCGAAATCATGGGACGGTCGCGCTGGGCTCCCGAGATCTTCAACTGCTCGGCCCCTGATACCGGGAACATGGAAGTCCTGGTGCGCTATGGAACCGAGGAACAAAAGAAGGAGTGGCTCGAACCGCTGCTGGCGGGGGAGATTCGGTCGTGCTTCGCAATGACCGAGCCGGGGGTGGCTTCGTCGGATGCAACGAACATATCGGCCACGATCGAGCGAGTCGGAGACGAATACGTATTGAACGGCCGCAAGTGGTGGACCTCCGGCGCTGGCGACCCGCGCTGCAAGTTGGCGATCTTCATGGGGGTGAGCAACCCCGATGCCGAGCGCCACCGGCGCCATGCAATGATCCTGGTGCCGATGGATACGCCGGGTGTACGGGTCGTTCGAATGCTCAATGTGTTCGGGTACGACGATGCACCCCACGGTCATGGCGAGGTTGTCTTCGAGAACGTGCGGGTACCGCGCCGCAACATTCTTCTGGGAGAAGGCCGGGGGTTTGAGATTGCTCAAGGGCGGCTCGGTCCGGGCAGGATCCACCACTGCATGCGCACGATCGGAGTGGCCGAGCGGGCGCTCGAAGCGATGTGCAGGCGCGCCATGGCAAGAGAAGCATTTGGCAAGACGCTTGCCGAGATGGGGGTAGTGCGGCAGCAGATTGCCCAGTCGCGAATGGAGATCGAGCAGGCCCGGCTGCTAACGCTCAAAGCCGCCTACATGATGGACACCGTGGGAAACAAGGAAGCCCGCTCGGAAATCGCTCAGATCAAGGTGGTGGCGCCGAACGTAGCGCTCCGGGTAGTGGATCGCGCTATCCAAGTACATGGCGGGGCGGGGGTCTGCCAGGACTATTTCTTGGCCGAGGCCTACGCGAACCTCCGAACCCTGAGGCTAGCCGACGGGCCCGATGAAGTGCATACGGAACAGATTGGCAAGCTCGAACTGCGCCGCTACCGGTGAGCGGAAGTTGGCCGCTCGGGGGCCAGTGGCGCTTGTGGCGCTCGGAGTCGTATTGGCGTGCGCACCAGCGCGAAAGCCACTGGTCGAGGCGCGCTTCGATCCGGCCGGCGTGCGCGTGATCGGTGTAGCGCCGATCCTGGACGTGCGCCCCGACCGGTTCGAGCGGGTTTTGGCAACCGTACACGCGCGCGAGGCCGCTCTCGAGGCTCTGGCGCGCAAAGGCTACCGGGTAGAACCGGTGGCCATGCCGGAAGCGGTTCGCAAGGTACGCGCCGGGTCCGGTGAGGCGCCCACCCCCGAATGGCTGGCCGAGGCGTTCGCCGACACTGCAGACTACGTATTTCTGGTTATGCTCGAAGATTTCGACCCCGGCGGCGGAAGAGTCGGTGAGGCACGCGCGACGGTTTCCGCTTTTCTTTTGGATACCCGCGGCCGCCGGGTGCTCTGGAGCGACCGGGCTACTGCTCGCGCGAGCCTGGGCGGCCTTTTTGCAGCCTTAACGGGTCCGGCGACAGGCTACGAGGCCGCCTACGAAGCGGTTCGGGCTGTGGTTCGCACGCTCCCGCCTACTTCCGCGGCGAAGGTCACCCGCCGGTTTCGTCGGGCACGTTGATCGTGCCCTCGAGATAAAGCCAGCATCGGCCCGCCACGGTTACGCGGTCGCCGGCTAGCCGGCAGCGAAGCAGCCCGCCGCGCCGCGATACCTGCCGGGCGATCAAGCGGTCTTTCCCGAGCTGCTGGCTCCAGAACGGAACCAGCGAACGGTGCACCGAACCGGTTACGGGATCTTCGGGAATTCCAAGCCCCGGCGCGAAAAACCGGCTGACAAAATCGGCTTCTCGGCTAGCCGCCGTGACGGCGACCCCGCGCGGACCGAGGCCGGCCAAGCGCGCGAGGTCGGGCTCGATCTCGCGCACCTGGTTCTCGTCGTCGAGCAAGGCAATGTAGTGATCGGCGGCCAGGATTTTGCGCGGGCGGGCGCCGAGTGCCGACTCGAGCCCCGGGGGCGCCGCGCAGGGCTGCGGGACAGCGGCTGGCAGATCGAGTTCGAGCCAATCCCCGCGCCGTGTAACTCCGAGTTTCCCGCTGCCCGTTGTAAACACCACGGACTCGCGCTCGGGCTGCCGCAAGAATAGTACGTACGCGGCCGCCAAGGTGGCGTGGCCGCACAGGCCGATTTCGGTCTTCGGGGTAAACCAACGCAGTTCGAGGCCTCGGCTGCCGTCGACGACGAAGGCGGTTTCCGGCAGGTTGTTTTCCGCTGCAACCGCCTGCAATAGGGGGTCCGGCAGCCACTCGTCTAGCAGGCACACTGCAGCAGGATTTCCCTCGAACGGGTGTTCGGCGAAGGCATCGACCTGAAAGAGTGGACAGCGCATCGCGTTGGCGCCCGACCGATAGCACGGTGTCTCGCGGCGCTCAACGAGCCACTCGCCGCCGCGCCGTAGTCGTGGCAAGAAAGACAGCGAGGAGTAGGAGGGAGGAGGACCATGGCCGAAGAAAAGCGATTGGCGATTCTGGTTGGGGGAGGACCGGCCCCCGGGATCAATAGCGTAATCGGGGCGGCGACGATCCGCAGTATCCTTGGAGGATTCACGGTCTACGGAATCCACGACGGCTTCGAGACCCTGATGGAGGGCGATCAGCCGAACGCCGAGCTTCTCACGATAGACGACGTCAGCCGGATTCACTTTCGCGGCGGCTCGATCCTCGGCACGTCGCGAGCCAATCCTACGGCCGAGCCGCGTTTGCTCGACAACACGATCGCGAATCTCAAGCGCCTGCAAGTGTCTCACCTGATCACTATTGGCGGGGACGACACGGCTTTCTCGGCAATGAAAGTGAGCCAGCGGGCCGGCGGGGAGATCAAAGTGGTCCACGTACCCAAGACGATCGACAACGATCTGGACTTGCCGGCGGCGATCGACACGTTCGGCTTCCAGACCGCCCGCCACGTTGGAGCGGAGTTGGTCAAGAACATCATGACCGACGCCTTTACGACCTCGCGCTGGTATTTCGTGGTCTCCATGGGGCGCAAGGCGGGCCATCTTGCTTTGGGGATTGGCAAGGCGGCGGGCGCGACGATGACGCTGATTCCGGAGGAGTTTCGCGGCCAGCAGGTGCCGCTGCGGCTGGTGGTCGACACGCTGGCCGGTTCGATCCTGAAGCGGCTTTCCTACGGCCGGCGCCACGGAGTAGCGGTGATCGCCGAGGGAATTGCGCTGAGCATCGATGAGCGCGATCTCGGGAGTCTCGAGTCGGTCGAGCGCGATGCGCACGGTCACGTGCGGATTGCGGAGATCGACATTGCCGACATCTTAAAGCGCGCGGTACGGGCGCGGCTGGCGGAGCTGGGCGTCAAAACGACGATCGTTGCCAAAGACATCGGCTACGAGCTCCGCTGTGCGGATCCCATTCCCTACGATATGGAATACACGCGCGATCTCGGCTTTTGCGCGGCTCGCTATATCCTCTCAGGCGGGAGCGATGCCATGGTGTCCATGCAAGGGGGGCGCTTCGTTCCGATTCCGTTCAGCGAGCTGATCGATCCCGAGACCGGCCGCACCCGAATACGCACTGTGGACATCGACTCCGAGCGCTATCGCATCGCCCATCGTTACATGATCCGGATTCGCCGGGAGGACTTTGAGAATCCGGCTGAGCTCGAACGGCTCGCCGAGACGGCCCACATGTCCGTCGAACGGTTCCGCAGAGAGTTCGAATACATCACGCAGTTCGAACCGCCGCCGCTCGACTTCTGAGCGGCGGGAGGTGGCGGAGAGGGTGGGATTTGAACCCACGGACCCCGGAGGGTCACACGCTCTCCAGGCGTGCTCCTTAAGCCGGACTCGGACACCTCTCCGCACATCGGCGGTGCCGGCCGATTGAAAACTATCGCGCCGCAGGCGGGTTTTCAACGCTGCGCGCCGAGCTACCTTGCGGGGATGAGGCCCCGGTGCTACCAGCATACGGGCTAGCGGCGGGAGGCCTCGAGAAACCGTGGCATACGAAGTCGTAGCGCGGCGCTGGCGGCCACTGAGATTTGCCGACGTGGTCGGCCAAGAGCACGTAACCCGCACCCTGAAGAACGCCATCGAGCGGGACCGGGTGCCGCACGCCTTCTTGTTTACGGGAATCCGCGGGGTTGGCAAGACAACCGTTGCCCGGCTTTTGGCGCGAGCGCTCAACTGCCCGCAGCGGCACGGCGCGGAGCCGTGCAACTCCTGCCCCTCGTGCCAGCAGATGCT
>CAYZHO010000055.1:0-13913 GCA_964478045.1 uncultured Myxococcales bacterium
GCGTAGAAGAGACCGGCGCCAAACACTACGAGCGGCTCCCCCGCAAGCGCAGCCAAGTGAAACACTACCTCGACTCCTTCGACTGCTCGGGCAACAGTTCGGCGGTCGCGCACGTCGCCGCGGACGAACTCGACTCGGCCGGCAAACGGCTCCAGGTTCTTCTCGTCCCCGTTACTTAGGTTATCGAGCACTCGCACGTGGTGGCCGGCCTCCACCAGCGCCTCCACGAGGTTCGAGCCAATGAACCCGGCTCCCCCAGTAACGAGACAATTCACTTTCCGACCTTTTCCTGCTGGGGTTCTTCCTCGAACGCGCCGGCGCTTCCCTGCCAAGCCGGAAGTTCCTTGCGAGCCCATTGGCTAGCCGGCATTCGGTCGAGCACGTTGTATTTGAATATGTGCCAGAGTGCCGCAACCCCATCGCGCCACGTAATCTTTTTTCCCGACTCGTAGTCCCGGCCCCAATATGAAATCGGTAGCTCATAGACACGGCATCCCATTTGCGCCACTCGCGCCGTCACCTCCGGCTCGAACCCGAAGCGATTCGACGTCAGTCGCATCGAGCGAATCACTTCCGTCCGGAAAACCTTGTAGCCGGTCTCCATGTCGGTCAGGTTCAGGTTCGTCAGCATGTTCGATAGAAGAGTAAGGATCCGGTTGCCGAGCTGGTGCCAGAAATACAGCACCCGGTGCGGGCCGCCAAGGAAGCGCGAACCATAGACCACGTCTGCCACTCCCTGCTCGATCGGAGCGAGCAGGCGGGGATATTCACTCGGATCGTACTCCATGTCGGCGTCTTGAATCACGACCACGTCTCCTCGGACTTCTTCGAGCGCGGTGCGGATCGCGGCCCCCTTCCCGCGGTTGTACTCGTGGTAGCGAATCGTCAAATCGGGCTGTTCCTTCGCCATGCGAGCCAGAATTTCTCGCGTTCCGTCGGTAGAACAGTCGTCCACGATGATGATTTGCGTGCGCACCGGCACCGCCTTGACGCGCTCGACCACCCGCTCGATCGTGTCTCGCTCGTTGTACACTGGAATGATGACCGACAGAGTTAGGTTTCCGCTCATGACCCATCTCTCCTCATACCGGGATCGAGCTCCAACGCCGGACAACGTTGTTCCGCCTCACCCCACCGCGGGGCAAACCGCACCAGGCCTACGAGAAACCCCGCCGCCCACGCGTGATGAATGGTTGCAAATGCAAGCGCCAGTCTCAGCCTTCCCGCCACGCCTCGTCCCTCAATGGTAGAAACCAGCAGGGTGACGGCAGCGTACGCACCCGCACCGGCCGCTCCGAGCAGTGCCACTTGCGGCGAAAAAGGAAACGCCGCCAGGGCGCCGAGAACCCCAAGGTCGAAGAGGGGAGGCACAAAATGGCGCACGCTCATCTGCCGTGGATGCTTTTGGAGCACTCGGACTTTCCAGTAGCCGTACTGGAAGAATTGGCGTGCTAGTGCACGCCACGATTGCCGGTTCTGGTAGCGGGAGCGCATTGCGGGCGTGAGTACCAGCCGTCCTCCGTGCTTGCGCAACCGGTAGTGAAACTCGTCGTCTTGATCGCGTACCAGTTCCTCGTCGAACAGCCCTACCCGCGCAAACACCCGGCGCGGCCACATCCCCATGTAGACGGTGTCCGCCTCGCACTCGCGGTCTGCGAAGTGGAACGCCGCGCCGATGCCGAAGCGCGAGCTCATCGCACGGGCAATCGCGTCGCCCACGGCTCCGCCCCCAATCGCAACCATCGGTCCTCCGACGCCGTCAGCCCCGGTGCGCTCTAGCGCTTCCACCCCTCTGCGCAGGTAGTCGGGAGCGATGATCGTGTGGGCATCCACGCGGGCGATGATTTCGCCGCGCGCCGCCTGAATGGCCGCGTTGAGTCCGGTCGGTACGATTCGGCCGGGGTTGTCGATCACTCGCACGCGCCGGTCCGCTCGAGCGATCCGGGCCAGGATGTCGCGCGAGCCGTCATCCGACATCCCATCGGCCACCAGCACCTCGAAGCGTTCGCCAGGGTAGTCCTGCGCGAGAACGGCAGCGAGCGAACGTTCGATCCAGCGCCGCTCGTTCCGCATCGGAATGACCACCGATACGAAAGGCCACTCTTTCACGCCGCTGCCCTCAGCGTTTCTTCGTAGACCCGGCAAGTCTCGCGCACCATCACCTCGCGTGAAAAGCGCTGCTCCACTTCCGCGCGGGCCGCACGCGCAAACCGCTCCGCTTCCCCTGGCTGCTTCCACAAGTCGATCGACGCTCGCGCAATCCGCTCGCAATCGCCCGGATCGACCAGCACTCCAGTGCGCCCCGAATCCACCACTTCCGGCACCCCTCCCACTGCCGTGGCAATGACCGGCACGCCTACCGCCATCGCTTCGAGCAGTACGTTCGGCGTACCCTCCCAGGCCGAGGTCAGCCAGAACTGCTCGAGCCCTTCCAAGAACCGCTCGATTCGGTCGGTAGTTCCCAGAAACCGAACCCGCTCGCTCAATCCGAGTGCGCGGGCCTGGCTCTCAAGCCGAGCGCGCTCGCTCCCGGCGCCGGCGATTTCGAATCGAACCTCGGGCCGGCGGCGCGCCACCCGCGCAGCCGCCTCCAGAAATGTTCCCAGATCTTTTTGCGGCGTCAGCCGGCCCACCGTACCAATGCGACCGGTTCGAACCGGCGGGCGAAATTGAAACCGCTCGAGATCCACCCCGTTGTAGACGACCGCCGCAGACTCCGGACGCACGCGGTAGACGCGCTCGGCGAAGCGCTTCATTTCTTCCGAGTTGCAGATCACCGCCTCGGCGTTGCGCAGGGCCCTGGCAATCAACCACCGTCTCAGCCAGTTGGGCTCGCGCTTGCAGTTACGGGCCGAAGCAACGAGCGGCAGCCGTTGCGGCGGCCGCGTAGCGAGGTACGCGTATGCGCTCCCGATGTACAAAAACCCGTGGACCAGGTCGACACGATCGAGCCGCAGTGCCCGTCGCAAGCGGTGCACCCGCTCGAAGTCGAAGTGTGCTTTCGCAGGAAGAGCGCGCACCGGAATTCCTGCCGCTCGCAGCCTGGCCCCGTGGGGTTCCGTGCGGTGCGACAGGCAGTAGACGATCGGCTGGTACTGCTGCGGCAGGTGCAGCGCAAGATCGGCGAGCTGAGTCTCGGCACCCCCGTAATCGAGCTGGCCGATGACGAGGCCAACCGTCCACCTGCGCGGGGCTTTGCTCATATGCGGACGATGTGATCTCCACCGATGCCCTTGAAGCCGTTGCGCGTGTCCACGATCACCCTCGCGTGCGCCGCGATGTCCGCGTAATCGAAGGCGGAATGATCGGTCAGCAACACCACCACGTCGGCCGAGGCGACCTGTTCAGCGGTTGGTTCGACCCGCTCGAGCCTCTGCCCAGCAACCTCGATCGTGCGGACGAAGGGGTCAGCGAAAGCAACCTCGGCACCGCGCTCGACTAGCAGCGCAATCACATCGAGAGCCGGCGATTCGCGCACGTCATCCACGTCGCGCTTGTAGGCAACTCCGAGCACGAACACGCGCGACCCGTTAACCGGCTTTCGGTGGCGGTTGAGAACATCGGCGATTTTGCCGACCACGAAGAGCGGCTTCTGGGCGTTTATTTGCCCCGCCAGTTCGATGAAGCGCGGTTCGAAACCCTCGGCCCGTGCCTTCCACGTCAAGTAGTGGGGATCGACCGGAATGCAGTGGCCACCAAGTCCAGGCCCCGGGTAGAACGGCATGAACCCAAAGGGCTTCGTCGCCGCCGCTTCGATTACCTCCCACACGTCGATACCCAGGCGGTCACACAGCATGGCCATCTCGTTCACCAGCGCGATATTGACGCTGCGGAAGGTATTCTCGAGGAGCTTGACCATCTCTGCTACTTTCGGCGAGCTCACCGGAACGACCTGCTCAACACAACGGCTGTACAGCGCAATGGCGGCTTCGTTCGCCCGGGGAGTCAGCCCTCCGACGACCTTTGGAATCGTCCTGGTCGTGAACTGCTTGTTGCCCGGATCGGTACGCTCGGGAGAAAACGCCACTTCCACGTCCTTGCCAGGCTCAAGCCCTCGATCGCGCAAGAGAGGGACAATGATCTCCTCCGTCGTTCCCGGATAGGTGGTGCTCTCGAGAATCAGTAGCTGCCCGGGGCGCATGTGTTCGGCGATGGCCGACACCGCCTCGACTACGTACGAAAGATCCGGTTCGCGCGTCTTGCGCAGAGGCGTGGGTACGCAGACGTTGATCGTGTCGAGCCCGGCCACCGCGACAAATTCCGTCGTCGCTCGCAACCGGCCTTCGCGAACGAGCGGTGCTAGGCGCTCGGAAGGAACGTCGAGTACATAGGACCTGCCCTCGCTTATCGACCGAACCTTCTCCTCGGATACGTCGATCCCGACCACCTCGAGGCCCGAGGCCGCCAACTCCACCGCCAGCGGCAGTCCCACGTAGCCCAAGCCAACAACTCCCGCGCGAGCGCGGCCGCTGCGAATTCTTTCGATCAAATCGGTCACTGTCCCTCTAGCCCTGCACCTGGCGGTAGGACGCCGCTGCGCCCTTCCCTGCGGCGCCTCACGTGCGGCCTCCTGCTTCTCGAACTCCCGGCCCTACCCCCGCCGGCAATTCTTCCGGCCTGTTTGGAACCACTTCGCCTGCCACATCCTCCGGCCGCCGCACCAAGCCGACGACTTCGCTGACAATATAGTGCGGACGCCCTTTCACCTCGTCGAAAATACGGCCGACGTATTCCCCGAGAACGCCGAGCGCGAGCAGTTGCACTCCACCGAGAAACAGCACGATGACTACGGTCGAAGTCCAGCCCTGGATCGGCCGGTCGCCGAGCGCGCGCATCACGAGGAGGTAGACGATGTAAAGAAGAGCGGAAAGCGAAACGAGCATGCCGAGATTGCTCACCGCTCTCAGCGGCACGAACGAGTAAGAAACGAGCCCGTCGAAGGCCAAGCGCATCAGCTTGGCGAAGTTGTACTTCGAACGGCCCGCATATCGGGCACTGCGCGCGTACTCGTAGCCGGTCTGCCTCAGTCCCACCCAGGTTCGCAACCCTCGCACAAATCGATTGCGCTCTGGCATCTTGCGCAGGAGATCGACCACCCTGCGGTCCATCAACGAAAAGTCGCCGGAATCGAGGGGAATGTCGAGATAGGAAACCTTTCGGAGAAGCCAGTAGAATGTCTTGTACGCCGCTCGTTTCAGCGCTCCTTCCTTTCGTTTCTGCCGTATCGCGTAGACGACGTCATAGCCTTGCCGCCAGCGCTCGATTAGATCGGGCAGAACCTCGGGCGGGTCTTGCAAGTCCCCGTCCATGACGATCACGGCGTTGCCTTGAGCGAAATCGATGCCGCACGAAATCGCTACCTGGTGCCCGAAGTTGCGGGATAGACCGATCGCCTTGATCCGGGGATTGTCCCGGTGCGCTGCGCGCAGCATCTCCGCGGTGCGGTCTCGGCTGCCGTCGTTGACGAACAGGACTTCGTAAGGGCAGCCGAGTCCTTCGAGCACGCGGGTCAGCCGTTCGATGAGAACCGGTAGCGTCTCTTCCTCGTTGTAGAGCGGAATGACAACCGAAATCTCCGGCTCGCCGGCCGTTGCGCTTCTCGGTTTTTCGCTAGCAGTCATAGCGCCCCGCTACACAGCTTTGCATTCTCGGGCCGCGCCGAAAAGAGGGTTAGCGCGCCGGGCCCTCTCGCACGTTTGCTCGATCAAGGGGAGCACGGCTTCCCACGTGTAGCACCGCAAATACTTCGCCCGAGCGGCTCGCGCTAGCCGCTCGGCCAGTGCGGCGTCCTGTTCGACTTCCTCGAGCGCCGCCGCAAGCGCCACCGGATCCCCGTCCGGGACGACGAGCCCCTCCACCCCGGGGCAGAGCGCCTTGCGCCCGCATCCGCAAGTGACCACCGGCCGGGCGAGGCTCATATAGTTGAGTAGCTTGATCGGGAATCCAGAGCCCCACCGCCGGGGCAGAACGAGTACGTCGCAGGCCTCCATTGCCAGGCGCGCCCTGGCGTAGCTCTGCGCGCAAGCGACGCGGACTGCGCCGCCGAGCCGCCAGCGACGCACGATCGCATCGAGCCGGCGGCCGTCCTCGTGGGTGACGACGAGCCAAAGAAGCGGCCGCCGCCTGGGCTTGGCGAGCAGGAGGCTGCACGCAGCAGCCAAGGTTTCGAGGTTCTGATACGCGTCGAGGTTGCCCGCGTAACCGATGATGTACGGTGCCTGGGGCAGGCCAAGTGCCCGCCGCGCTTCGTTGGCTGGCCTGGCCGGACCGCCGTCTCGTACAGCGGGAGCCGCAACGACCAGCCGCTCGGGTTTCACCCCCGCGGCCAGAAGCTGCTCCGCCGTAAACTCGCACAGGGCGACCGCCTGGTCGGCGCGGCTCGGCACGTGAACGTCGAGCCACTTGCCCGCGATCCGGGCCACCGCTTGAAACGAGCGCAGCCGAAAGTACGTGGGCAGCTCGTCCTCGAGCACGTTGTGGCTGTAATAGACCACCGGAACCCCGCGCAGGCGCCGTACCATGAGCCCGACCGCGGCCGCTTCGTAGTTGTGGCATAAAAGCAGGTCGAAGCAGTAGCGGCGGTCGAGGCGGCACAGCAACTGCGCCAGCAGCACGTCGAGAACAGGTTTCATTGGCCGTGGTCCCGAGCGCACCGCATCGTCCAACGGAAGGCGCCGAGCCCGGTGGTGGACGAACCCGCCGCCTCGAACCTCACGGCCCTGGCCGTAGGTGACGAGGTGTACCTCATGGCCCCGCCCAGCTAGCGCAGAGGCCATTTCACCGACGAAGACCTGCGAGCCCTGCGGCGATGGAAACGGGGCTGCCAGGACTAGCGCGATCCGCATTGGCTTGGTTTAGCGAACGTATCCGAGCGCGCGCAGTGTCTCGGCAAGCTCTCGCTCCTCGCCAGGACTCGCTCGCCCCCCGGGCCCGCACGGCAGGTTCTCCTGGCTGCCTAGCGCTTTTGCGCCCCCTTCGGCGAGCAACTCCAACCACGGCCGGCCGTCAATCTCGGCCCCAGCGTCGAAACCGGCCAAAGCCAGCACGGTCGCACCTGCATCGGCGAGAGTTCCCACACCAAATCGCCCGCGGGCTACTCCGGGGCCCGACAGCACGCATAGCCCGAGCTCACGATGAGAGCCAGGCATACTAGAGCCCCGGGCTCCGCTCATCTCCTCAGGTTGCAGTCGTCTCAGTGCCACGCGTTCGCGACCCGCCCTGCTCGACCCGGCAGCATAGCTGTAGCCGCCCGGAAGGCGCAGCGACAACTCAACGTCGACCCCGCGTGCCGAGCGCTCCGGCTCGTCGACGAGCGCGACCGATTCCACCACCCGCCCGCCGTCCGTCGGATCCCGGAAGGCAAGTAGCTGGGTCCGCAACCGCTCGAACAACTCCTCTACTTGGCGGGGTTCGACCGTCCCCGAGGGCTCGCGGCCTTTTAGGTTGAAGCAAAGACCACTGTCGTAGGGAAGCTCTTGGCTGAACACCAGCGTTTTCTTCCAGTCGATACCGGAAAATCGCGAGCCGGACTCAACCCGGGCCGCCAGTGGCTGGAGACGGCGGAACAACGGCCCCGCCGCTCGAGGCGGAACCGCCCTAAGCAAACTTCTCTTAACAGCCGTCCACCGGAGAGGGCCTTGCGGCTTGAACGCCAGCCATCCGTGGTCAGCCAGCCACCGGTTCCAAAATACGGCGCGGTCGCTCGTACCCCCGCTTCCGTGATCGGAAATCACCACTACGTTCGCACTGCTCCCGGCAGCGGCGCAGAGTCTTGCCAGCGCCGCATCGAGGGCCCCGTATACTCTTGCCACCGCCTCCGGATCCCCGTTCGGGTCGTAACGCGGGGAGCTCGGATCACTGAAATGCCAGAAATGGTGCGCAACCGTGTCCGACTCGCCGTAGTAGACGAAGAAGGCATCGAAACGCTCTCTCGCGAGCAGGTCGCACACGATGCCCGTGCGCCTTTCGATTTGCTCGAGCATTGTCGCAAGCGCCCGCGCGTGCCACCCCCGATCGATCCGAAGCTGCTGCGGCCCTTGCACGGCCAGCGTGCCATAGCGAGCGATCAGCCGGTGCCCCAGATCCGGAGGGTGCGTCGCCGGCTTGCTCGCCGCACCAAACGGCGTGTCGAATCCTGGTACGACGATCCCGCGCAGGGGCTCCGGTGGATACGTTGCCGGGACGCCGTAGAGCCCGACCTTGAGGCCTGCGGCTCCCATGCGAGCCCACAGCGTCGGGACCCGCCGGTCACGCGCGCTCAGAAAGCGAATCCGGTAGCCTTCGCGCACCGCGAAATCGACCAGAGCATGGCGCCACGGATGGCATCCGGTGAGGAAGCTCGTCCAAGCCGGGTAAGTGACCGGTGGTCGCGTCGAGCGCACCGGCCGCACCGCACCCCGTTGAATCAGCTCTGCCAGTGCGGGCAGGCGTCCGGCCTCCAGCAATGGCTCGACGACATCCAGCGACGCACCGTCCCAGCCAACGACGAGCAGCATTACTGAATGTAGCCGAGCGCCCGGAGGCGTTCGCGCGAGGCGGCGTCGATGTCGCGATGCTCACCCCGCACCGCCTGCGCGGCCGCCGCCTGCTCGAGCACCGCTAAATCGGCTCGCAGAGCCGCCACGCGATCCGGCATTCGTTCGGCCAAGTTGACTTGCTCTGCTGGATCGCGCTTGAGATCGAACAAAGCCACCGGTGGCAATCCGCGCGGGTTGCCCTCGTTGGCTAGAATCAGTTTCCAGCGCTCCGTTCGGATTGCCTTCAACACGTTGCCCTCGTGGTCTTCCTCGGCGTAGACGGCCTCGGGAGCTTGACCGCCCGCCAGGAGATCGCGCCCCTGGCAGGTAGGGGGAACCTCAACGCCGGCCGCAGCCAAAAGCGTGGGCATGACGTCCACGAGCCGCGCGATTTCTCGCACCCGGGTGCCTGCCTGCCTCTGCCCGGACAGTTTGATGATCAGGGGCACGTGCAGCACTTCGTCATAGAGCGTTGTCCCATGCCACCAGCCGCCGTGTTCTTGAAACTCCTCTCCATGATCGGCTGTGAAGGCGATGATCGTGTCATCGTAGATGCCCGCGGCGCGCAAGCGCCCGAAAAGGGCCCCGAGAAACCGGTCCATATACTCGACATTCGACTGGTACAGAGTGCGCAGCTCCTCGGCCTTTTCGGCGGGCGGGTTCGGAGTTTCCACGCGTGCTACCGCTCTGCCGTTGTACGGAATCTCGAAGTATGGGTCGTGAGGATCCATGTAGTGGATCAACACGAAAAACGGACGGCCTCTGGTTCGCTCGAGCCACGGGAGCGAAGCTCCGTTGACCGTCTTGGCATCCTGGTAGTAGTGGTTGACGTACTTGCGCTTGGAGAGGAACCGCTCGCGGACGAGTCGCATTCCACTGTACAATGACAGCTTCGAGGCCGAATCCGTGGCGCCAAAGAAAAAGTCCGGCGCAAGGTAGTCGTAGGTGTCGAAGCCCTGTTCGAAGTGGAAGGAAGGCGCCACGTTGATATTGGTAACGAACCCTGCGGTCGCATAGCCGGCCTTCCGAAACGCTTCGGCGATGGTTACTACGGCGTCCGGCAGGACGTCGGTCTTGTGCATTACGCTGTGGGAGCTCGGGTACAGCGACGTGAGAATCGTGGCAATTGAAGGCCGCGTCCACGAGGAATCCGCGTAAGCCCGCTCGAACAAGATCCCGTCGGCCGCCAGACTGTCGATGGAGGGCGTGCGGACGGAGCGCATCCCATACGCTCCCACATGGTCGGCCCGCAGTGTATCCGCGATGATCAGGAGCACGTTTGGCCCACTACCATGGCGTTCCGCCGCCTCCCTGGCGCGCTGGGCAGGCTGCCCTCCACCGAGTCCGTTCAGAACGACGGAGGCAATCACTCCCAGGAGCACAACGCCCGCGTCGAGCCCCAGCCCAGCCAGCCACGGTCCCCGCTTAGCGGCCATCGCGCGCACCCGAGCGCGCAGGAACAAAAACACCGCCCCCGCCGCCACCAGCAATCCGCCATGAACCGCTATCCCCGTGGCGGACAAAAGCGGCAGGGCCTCGCCAAAGACGTCCCGCGCAATCCGAAAACGAGCGACGACGAGCCCAAGCGCTGCAGCGGCCGCTCCCGCACCGGTGCCCGCGGCCCCCGCCAGATCGCTGCGCTGTCGAGTCTCCCAAACGCGCCCGGCAACTCCGACTGCCGCGCCGAGCCCGGCTCCAAAGCAGCCGTAGGCAACCGCACCGAACAGGAAAACCCAGTACTCGGTAGCAGAGCTGGTCGCCGCG
This sequence comes from uncultured Myxococcales bacterium, assembly GCA_964478045.1. Taxonomy (GTDB): domain Bacteria; phylum Desulfobacterota; class Binatia; order UBA1149; family SPBQ01; genus CAZQYE01. The sequence goes on from CAYZHO010000055.1 coordinate 10,281, forward strand.
ACAACCGCCGCCTCCGCTAGGCCGACCAGTGCGCCTCCGGCAAACCCGCCGGCGGCAGCCGCACATGCGCTCTTCAGCAGTTCCGTCATGATCAACTCCCAGCGCTCACATGCAGGACTTTGCCTTCGAGTTCGGCCGGAATCCCAACGCCGAGTAAATGGAGCGCCGTCGGAGCAAGATCGAGAATCGAAACCTCCTGTTCCTCGATCTTGCGGTTGCACAGGAAAATCCCGTCGGTCTCTTGCGTTACACTAGCCGCGTGGTCGCCACTCCACTTCTTGAGGTTGTCTTCGAAAAGCCCTTTTGGAGCACCTCCCAAAGGCGTTGCCGACGAAACGCGGTACCCTTCCGCAAATCCGATTTGCAGATCCTGAGCCTCAGGCAACCGCGGCCCGTGCCACGTGTCGGCCGCAATGTAGACGTGTTTGATCGCCCGCTCGCCGGTTTCTGGATCGACCACCTGCTCAAGCTTGCGGGCAATCTCGCGAGCCAATGCGCGAGCGGGCTCCCCGGGTTCAACAATCCCCTGGGCTTCGCGCCCGCGAATGTTGAGGTAAATGCCACCCACGCCCAGCGCATAGGCTTTTGTCCGGGACCAGTCGACGTCGAGAAGAAACTTTTTGTCCGTCCACTTCTTGCCAGTCTTCAGCGTCATGTAGCCTTCCTGGATAAGCCAGGTGTTCACGTTGAAGCCCCGCCGGTAGCTGTGAAACCCGTGGTCGCTCACCACGAACAGCGTGTCCTCGGGGCCCAATCGGCTCATCATCTTCCCGATGATCTCATCCATGCGCAGGTAGGTCTGGCGGATGGCGTCGCCAAACTTCTCGGCAAGTTTCGCGTCGTATAGCGGATGGCGCTTGTCGAAGAGGCGGTACATCATGTGCGAGGTTCGATCCGGCTCGACGAAGACCGACACGAACAGCTCTGCCGGCCGCGTATCGAACTCATGAAAGGTGATCTCCTCCGTCTTGCGCATCGTATCGAACACGTCCTCGAGAAAAGCCGCCTCATCGATCCGCTCTTCGTTCAGTCCCCAGGTCTCGTGATTCCAGCCAACCGTTTTGTAGTCACCCACGGCCTCGTAAAGTTCGCGCGCATAATCGAACGGTTCTGTTACGGCAATAGCCGGATCGGCGGGATCGTGGTTCACGGGCGATAGATAGATCTCAAGCTCCGGCTCGACCGAGATCAGCCGAAACCGCGCCATTCCGTGAATCGTCGAGAACGGCGTCACCTTGAAGTCGACGCGGAACCACGGTCCCCAACGCCCGATCTCGATCGTGTGGGTGCGCCCTCCGACTTCGACTTCCACCGAGTCTTTGCCGCGCGGCCGGAACGTGACTTCTGCGCGCAGGCGCTTGCCGTCCTTCGACAACGGGTCCACTGGCCCCTCGATGAACGAGCGGATCTCGGCCGCTTTTTCGATCGCCACCACACGCCCGCCAAGTTTCGGATCCGCAGCCTCAGCCGGGCTGAGCGCGGTAGTGTAGAAGTGGAACGTTCCCTCCGTACCGCGCACATCCGGGACTCCGAATCCGCCCTGAAGATGGCCGTGCTTCGCGGAGATCAAAGGATACACGCACGGCACTCGCAGAATCACCGAGCGCTGGCCCGCCTCGTCGACCGCCTTCCAAAACGGCGTCCCGGTCATCGTCGTCGTAAACGTCTCGCGCTCGCGCAGGAACAAACCCCACAGGTACTTGGGCGGATGCGAAACGGCTCCGGTCCGGTCGGGCAAGTAGGTTTTGGGGTCGCGGTAGATGAAGTCGAAAATGCCGTGGCCACCAGGGTTGAGGCCTGTGGCAAACGAGGACCAGGCCGTGCACGAAGCCGGCGGTACCGTTGTTCGTAGCCGGCGGAAGCTGCCGTCGGACATCAATTTGCGAATGTGTGGCAGGTCCTGCGCCCATTTCTCTACGAAGTCCGGATCCACTCCGTCGAAGCCAAGGATGACAACCCTCTTCTTCGGCGGTGGCCCTTCCCCCGGGTGCCCGCCGCACCCTGCCAAACCGAGCATCGCTGCGAGTAGCCCGCACGCAACGGCCACCCGCGTCATCCCCGCGCACTGCGCTCCCAGCTCCACGATCCTTCGCGTTTGGCGGCCGGAGAAACCCTGTCGCGCGTTGTTCACCTCGTCATTCCACCCTTCGTCGCGATGTTGGTGCAGACCCGTCCGGAAATACCGCCCAGCGAAACGCGCGGCGACCGCGGCCGCGCCCGAAAGCCGAGCCCGCGGCCCAGGCGAAAACCCAGCTTGCCACCGCGCCGGCTGACCGCCGATACCCCGGGAAACGTAACCGCCGGACGACCAGGCCTTCCGCAAACCAACACTCTACTATGAACCAGCGGAGCTGCCTAGCCTGGTCGCCGGCGCCACGGCGGATCCGTCACGATCTAGCCGGCGACTTTGCCTTCTCGAAGAGTTCTTCGTACAGGCGCTCGGTCTTGCGAACCATTGCTTGGGCCGAATACTCCGCAGCAACCCGCTCGCGCGCCGCTTCTCCAAGCGCCTGGCGGCGCTCCGGTGCAGCGAGAAGTCCAACAATGTGATCGGCCATCGCATCCGCGTCCCCGTAGTCGGCTAGGTAGCCATACCGACCTCCATCGAGGACCGTGGGGTTCCCGCCCACTGCAGTGGCCACCACGGGACGCTTCATTGCCATTGCTTCGAGCAGCGCGTTCGACATTCCCTCACTCCGGGAGGCCAACACGAATACGTCGAACGCGCTATAGACGCGCGGCATGTCCGAGCGCTTGCCCAGCAGTGTGACCGCATCGTACACGTCGAGCCGCCGTGCCAGGCTCGCTGGCTCGTCCTCCCACTTGTCTTCCCCCGCAATCAGAAGCCGCGCCGCCGGTACCCGCTGGCGCACCCGCGCAAAGCTCTCGAACAGCATCGGATACCCTTTCTTGGGCCGAAAAGTCGTCACCGTCCCTATCGTCGGCTCGCCTTGCCCACAGATTTCGGCGCGCAATCCGTCGTCGGCCCGCGCTGGATCGAAACGATCGAGGTCGATCCCGCTCGGAATCATCACGAGCGGCACCCGCACCGGTGCCTCGACTCGGCGCGTGAACTCGAGCACGGCTGGGGAATTGCCGGTGATGACCGTGGAGAGGTTGTTGGACACTCGAACGGCCAGTCGCTCGGCCCAACTGGCCGGCTCGTGCAAGCCTCGCTTGCTCGTCACGACCACAGGTACTCCGGCTATCTTTGCGGCAACCGCCCCGTAGAAGTTGCCTCGCAGCAGATACCCGTGGACCACGTGCGCCCGCCTGCGGCGCAAAAGCCGTGCAAGGCGCCACAAGCCGCCAACGTCCCCAGGCGTCCGCAGCGACCCGGAAACGCCAAGCTCGGTCACCTCGACTCCGAGTGCGCGCGCCTCCTCGACCAGCGTGCCGCCCTTGCGAAGGGTCACGAGCGCAGGTTCGAAGCGCGACCGGTCCAAGAACCGAAACATTTGAAGCAGGTGCGTTTGGGTGCCGCCCACGATCATCGACGCAATGACGTAGATGACCCTTATTGGGACGCTGGAGAGTCTGGCCTGTGCGCACCACCCCAAGCTGCGGCTCCTCACCTTTGCTCTCAGGCTTTGGCCGGTCGCACGGCTGCCCGCAACTCACTTGCCAAGCGAC
>CAYZHO010000056.1:0-13889 GCA_964478045.1 uncultured Myxococcales bacterium
CCGGCTGGCCATTCGCGCGTTGCTCGAACGCACTGGAGTCGAGGTGCTGACCAGGACCCGCCTGCTGCGCATCGTTGCGGATGGAGCCTGGGTGGAACGCGACGGCGAGGAGATCAAACTCGAGGCCGACACGGTGGTCGTTGCCACTGGCTTTGCCCCGGACTTGGCAATGCGCGACCAGCTCGAGCGGGCCGGCTTGGAGGTAGTCACCGTCGGCGACGCCAACGCCCCGCGCACGATCGCCGACGCCATCTGGGAAGGATTTCATGCAGCCCGGGTGATCGAGTGATGCAACCTAGCCCAGGCATCACCGCCGCTTCTTCTGTCCGCGTACTTCTCGACCCGGGCTCGTTGCATTTTCCATCGAGAACGTCTTTGCTGCCGCCGTGTTTGCCCGTTTTGCGGCGCGCGACGGCGCTTTGCTCGTGGTGGCAGCGCTGCTTTGGCAGGCCGAGCCGGAGTGGCGATCGCTGGCAGGAGCTGGCGCAGCCGCGTGGGAAGTGGCGGCTGGACTCGCCGCCGGCGTAGTCGCCGCGATCGCGCACGAGTGGGGGCATCTCGCGGGCGCCGCGCTAAGCAGAAGCCGAGTCGCAGCGGCTCGTTCGCTGGCTTCGCCTTTCATTTTCCGTTTCGACACAAAGGCGAACAGCCGCCGCCAATTTCTAGCCATGTCCTACGGGGGCTTTGTCGCATCGGCAGCAGTGCTGGCGGCCTACCTCGTGTGGCTCCCCCTCGGCGCCCTTTCCGGAAAGGTGGCGCTCGGGTTGGTTGGCGCCGGCCTGCTCGCTACGATCACCCTTGAAGTTCCAGCGGTCTGGCGCGTTCACCGGGGCGGGCCGTTGCCGACCGGCGCGATCTACGGACCGTAACGAAACGGCACTCGATCGTGCCGGTGAGCGAAAGACCGCCCTTACCTCGAAGGGGGCTGTGGAATGAATAAAGCGTGTCTAGCCTGCAAGCGTAGCGACGAGGAGATCCCGCTGATCCCGATCGAGTATCGGGGCTCGCGATCGTGGATCTGCCCCCAGCACTTACCCGTACTCATTCACGATCCTCAGCGTCTGGCGGGAACGCTGCCCGGGGCTGAGCAAATGAAGCCGTTCGACCCCAAGGACGGCTGAGCAGCCGGCGGTAGGACCCGACGATGCTCTCTGGGGAGTTTGCCGCACGCTACGGTTCTTGGGCCGTCGTCACCGGAGCGTCTTCCGGCATTGGCCGCGCGCTCGCCGAGGAACTCGCCCGCCGCGGGGTCAGCGTGCTCGCGGTCGCTCGCCGCAGGGACCGGCTCGAGTCGCTTCGAGCGCAAATCGTGAGCAGTGGAACGGCCGAGTGCGAGTACGTCGTCTGCGACTTAGCCGATCCCCGTTTTCTCGAACACCTACTGCCGGCTTGCGCCGGAAAGGACATCGGCCTGGTGGCCTGCAACGCAGGTGTGGGCGCCAAGGGCCTCCACGCCCAGACGCCGCCCGAGCAAATCGCCCGTGTTGTTGCGGTCAACTGCACCGCCGCGGCGCTGGTTGCCAGAGCGTTTCTACCCCGCCTGCTCAAGCGGGGCCGCGGCGGCCTGATGATCACCGGCTCCATTGAAGGGTATCTCGGGTTTCCCTACTCGGCTACGTACTCGGCCAGCAAAGCGTTCGCGCGTTCCCTTGGCGAAGCAATCTGGGGCGAGACTCGATCGAGCGGTATCGACGTCCTCGTCTTGGCGCCGGGTGCCACCGACACGGAAATCCTCGACGCCCAAGGCATCGCACGGGCCCGCCTGAGCGGCGTAATGAAACCCGAGGCCGTAGCGAAAGCAGCCCTGGACCACCTCGGGCGGGGCCCGCACTTCGTTCCAGGAGCGCACAACAAGATGATGGTGGCAGCGATGAAGGTCTTGCCACGCCGCCTGGCCGTTCGCCTGGCGGGCCGCGCCATGCGCAGCGCGCTCGAATAGCCCCTGCCAAACGTCGCCGTTGACGGCTCGCGCAAATCGGGGCAGCTATTGGACGGGCCGACGGTGGGTGAACAACGCCAACAGTCTGAACCACAGGCCACGGCCGCGGCCGACCTCGTCGTCGAGGTAGAGGGCAGCCACCTCGCTGAGGCAGCGCACATCTTGGCCACAGCGTTGCGCCACGACCCCGGGCTTCAGGCGGTTGCTCGAGCGAGCGGCCGCCGCCGCGACGCCCGCGTCACCGCTACGATGCAGGCTCTCCTCGACATCCACCTGGCCCACGGGCAGCCCGTGTGGGGCATTTACCGCGAAGGACGCTTGGTGGCCGTGGCCCTCGTGGAGCGCCCTGGCCACGCCTTGCGCCTGCGCCCGACCTGCACGGCTTTTGTTCGGCTTGCGCTGGCTACGAACCCGCTACACGCACTGCGCGTTGCGCGGGTGCTGGCCGCAAGCCGCCGCCCCCGGCCGCGCGCGGCTCATCACAATCTCGCAGCCCTGGCGGTCGCTCCGATCGCCCAGGGCATTGGCCTTGGCACGAGGCTGCTCGAAGAACTACACCGCAGTTGCCGGGAACATCCGAGTTCGACCGGAGTGGCGCTCGTGACGACCAACCCGGCCAACGTTCCCTACTTCGAGCGCTTTGCTTATACGGTTGCCAGCATCACCTCCGCAGCGGGCGCCGAGCTGTGGGCCATGTGGCGGCCCGCGCAACCAAGCGGCGAGTAGAGCGCTAGCGCAGCCCGGCACGCCTCTTCAAACAGAAGCAGCCCGCATCGAGCACTGAAACGTACCTGGCGGTAGGCTGGCGCCGAGCGGCGGCTGCAGTCTTCCAAGATCTAGGCGTACCCAGCGCCCTCGACTAACATAGCGGCGGATCGCAAGCCGATGATGCCCAGGGCAACGCGCGCCGCAGCGGTTAAGACAGTGCTGTTCACGGTGGTCGTACCGGGGACCACCACGGTGCTTCTGCCCTGGCTCGTTGTCGAAGCAACGGGCAGCGCGGCACCGGGGCGCTGGCCTTTCGCTTGTCCCTTCGGGCTTGTGGCAATCGCCGCTGGGGTGCTGCTCTATGCCTGGTGCGCTACGAGCTTCGTGCGGATCGGGCGCGGGACGCCCGCTCCCATCGACCCACCCCGCCGGCTCGTTACGAGCGGGCCGTACCGGCTGACGCGCAACCCGATGTACGTAGCCGTCGTCTCAGTCGCCGCCGGCGAAGGACTTTTCTTCGGTTCGTGGCCGTTGCTCTGCTACGCGCTCATCTTACTGGCCGTTTTCGACGCGTTTGTTCGCCTTCACGAAGAACCAACCCTAGCCCGCCAGTTCGGCACCGCTTACGAGCAGTATTGCCACCGGGTCCCGCGCTGGCTCGGATGCGCCCGCCGAGGGGGCAACGACCGGGCCGAGCGCGGTTGCATCGAGCCTCCCAAGGGGGCATGACTCGCCCGGCGGTACCGCCGCCGGGAGACGAGGCATGATTCGAGGCATCCACCATACGGCGATCTCCACGGGCGATCTCGACCGGCTGCTCGGTTTTTACCGCGACTTGCTCGGTCTCGAAGTGATCGCCGATTTTTCGTGGCCGTCCGGCTTCGAGGTAGCCGATGCGATCACGGGCCTCGAGGGCTCTTCGGCCCGAGCGGTTATGCTACGGGCCGGGAATGCATGCATCGAGCTGTTTCAATATCAGAATCCCACCCCCAAGCCGGGTGACCCGGACCGGCCGGTCTGCGACCACGGCATCACGCACGTGTGCCTCGACGTCGTCGACCTCGACAGCGAGTACGAACGGCTGAGGGCTGCGGGGGTGCGCTTTCACTGCCCGCCACAGGACTTGGGCGGAGGCGTCAAGACCACGTACGCCCGCGATCCCGACGGCAACGTCGTCGAGCTGCAGGAAGTAAGCGATCCGAACCACCCGATCGCCGTGTTCAAATAAGGGTCGTTGGGTGCTTGGCACCGCTGCCGCACGGGGCGAGAATGGCCGGCACATCCGCGCGGCTGGCTGGTACAATGAGCTATGGCCGCCCGCTCGCCGCAGGAGCGCATCGCCCGAGCTTTTACTGCAATTCTCGTTCTGACCGGCTCGTCGATCTTGAGCGTGGGCTTCGCGCTCTTGATCAACTCGCCATCGGCCGCCTTCTTCGGCCTCGTTGCCAGTCTAGTGGCGCACTGGTACGGAGGCCGGGCGCTGCGCTGCCCCGCATGCGGCGTGTCGCTCTACCGAACCTTGGTATCGGCCAAGCGCCTGCTGACGAGCTGGCGGGCCTGGTCGATCGACGAAATCGCCGCTTGCCCCCACTGCTCGGCGGACTTGCGCGCCCGCCCATCGCCGCCTGGACCATTAGGCAAAGACTGACGCGGCCGGCGCCGCGCGGCCTGCCGGTGTAGTCGCCCGGCTGTCCCCGCTATTCTGCTGGGCCACATCCATGAACGCAGCGTGCGAGCCGATCGTAGAGACGCGGTCCTTGTGCAAGCGCTTCGGCGAGCGCACGGCCGTGGACCACCTCGATCTCTCCGTCGAAGCCGGCGTTTGCTACGGCCTGCTCGGGCCGAACGGGGCCGGCAAGACCACGACCATGCGCATGATCTACGGGGTTACCAAGCCCACCAGCGGCCGGGTGCGCGTCTTCGGCCTCGACATTGCGCGCCACGGCCGGCGCGTGCGCAGCCGGCTCGGAGTGACCTTACAGGACAGCGTTCTGATCGAAGCCCTCACCCCCGAGGAAAACCTTCGCGTGTTCGGGCGTTATCACCTGATCGAGGCCGCCGAACTCGAGCGGCGAATCGAGGAAGTCATCGAGTTCTTGCACCTCGAATCCCACCGCAAGGTCCCGGTCCGCCACCTCTCCGGCGGCTTCCAGCGGCGCTTGGCCATTGCTCTTTCGCTGATCAACCGCCCCGACCTTTTGATCCTCGACGAACCCACGACAGGCCTGGATCCCGCCGTGCGGCTTGCGCTTTGGAGTCGCATCCGCGACCTGCGCGCTCGGGGAACGACGATTCTGCTGACGACCCACTACATGGACGAAGCCGAGCGGCTCTGCGACCGCGTCGGGATTCTTTCTCATGGCAAGCTGGTGGCCGAAGGAAGTCCGAGCGAGCTGATCGAAAGGACGCTGGCGCGCGAAACTGTGGAGTTCGATTGCACTGCGGAGGAAGAACGGACTTTGCTCCAAGGCTTCGCTGGATCGACTCGGCGCTTGCGCGCCGGAAGCAGGCTGATCGTCCACCTCGATGACGCCGGCGCTCTCGTGGAACACATCCGCCGCTACGACGGTCGCGGCGGCCGGCACTTCGTCGTGCGCCCGACCAACCTCGAGGACGTCTACTTGGCCCTGACCGGCAGCAGCCTGGAGGGCGGGCAGTGAGCGTGTCGCCGAAACATGCGCTAGCGGTCTGGCACCGCAACGCGGCCATGTACGCGCGCACGTGGAAGTGGAACCTGCTGCCGAACTTTTTCGAGCCGGTCTTCTATCTGATGGCCGTCGGCATCGGCGTGGGAGCGTACATCGAGCGGATGGGCGGAATGCCATACGTGCAGTTCCTCGCGCCCGGGCTCGTGTGCGTAGCGGCGATGAACGGAGCGAGTTACGAAGTGACCTACAACGTGTTCGTACGCCTGACGTTCGAAAAGGCTTACGACGCGATGCTCACCACCGCGATCGAGCCAGACGACGTTCTGGCCGGCGAGACCCTGTGGGCTCTGACGCGGGCAGCGATCTATGGCGGCTGTTTCTACCTGATCGTCGTTTTGTTCGGCCTGGCACCCTTGCCCTCCTCTCTGCTGGCCGTGCCGGCCGCTCTGCTGGCGGGGCTCCTGTTTGCCGCGATCGGGCTGGCCTTCTCGTTCCACGTGGAAACCATCGACCTGTTTAGCTTCTACTTCACGCTCTTCCTTACCCCGCTGTTCCTGTTTTCCGACGTGTTCTTTCCGATCGACGAGCGGCTCTCGCCAGCTTGGCAGTGGGTAGCCGAGCTGTTACCGCTCCTGCATCCGGTGCGCTTGGCGCGCGCCGCATTCCGCGGGCACGCGCAACCGCTCACTGCCGTCTGGGACGTCTTCTACAGCCTGGCTCTCTCGGCTGCCTTGCTCGCCGTGGCCCGCCACGGCGCCCGCCGCCGCCTAACGAACTGATCGCCGCGTGACACGATTGAAGTGCTTGGGCAAGCCTCGGCGGCCCGGCTGGAGCCGAGTGCCTAACCACCGGCGGCAGCGCTACGCGCCGGCCGCCGCCGCGGCGCGCGCCGCCCCGTGCAGCAGGGGCAGAACGCTCAGCCGCAACCCGACGCCTCGCTCCAACGTGTTGCTTTTGCCCCCAACGGCCGCCGCACCTCCCTCCCGCGGCGTTCGCATTGCGCCGCTTGCTTCCCTACAGTGACGGGCGGCCGGGCGAGGCCCACCTGGAAGTCGGGCTGGTAAGCCGGCTATCCCGGCTTGGAGGGACGAACGTGCAAGAACCATCGGGCAGATCCCGCTTTGTCCCCGCGTGTCTTGCCTGCGGATTGCTGCTGGCAGCACCGCAAGTGGCCGGCGCCGGATTCCTGGACGCCTTGCGAGGGGTTTTCAGCCGGCCCCGAATGGCGCCGGAGCAACCCCTGGATACCGAAACGATTGCCGCCGGCATCCGCGAGGCGCTACGGGTGGGCACCGAGCGCGTCGTGGCGCGGCTCGGGCGGCCGGGCGGCTTCAGCACCGACCCGGTGGCACACATCCCCCTGCCCGGGCCGCTGGCCACGGCTCAGCGCATGCTGGCGCAAGTTGGAATGTCGGGAATTGCCGACGACCTCGAAGCTCGCCTCAACCGCGCTGCCGAAGCAGCACTGCCCGAAGCGCGCGAGGTCTTCGTCGCTACGATCTCTGCCATGACGCTCGACGACGTCCTAGCGATTTACCGGGGCCCCGAGGACGCAGCGACACGCTACTTTCAAGAGAAGATGACCCCGCAACTCGTCGAGCGCATGACCCCGATCGTGCGGGAGAAACTAGCGGCCGTCGGAGCGGTGGCTGCCTACGATGCAGTGATGGCGCGTTACCGGGCACTGCCGATGGCACCGGAGGTGGATGCCGACTTGTCCTCCTACGTCGTCGGCAAGGCGCTCGAGGCAACCTTTCACTACGTCGCGGCAGAAGAAGCCGCCATCCGCCGCAACCCGGCCGCGCGAACCACCGACCTTTTGAAGAAAGTGTTCGGCCGCAGCCGGTGAGCGGCAACACGGATCGCAGTCCGAGCTGTCCTCCCGTCTCGTCCCGAGCGGACGCCGGCTCACGCATGTGACCCGCATGCCGGCACCCCGGAAGCAGGTGGAAAAAAACGACTGTCGCGAGTAGCCGGAATCCGCCATCATGGAAAGCGGAGATCTAACGCGCCGATGTACGGTTGTCCCCGATCCAAGGCATCGGCCCTCGGCCGCCTCCGCACCCTAGCTCAGACCTTGCCCGCCGTTCTCGTTGTGGCGTTGCTAACCGAGCCGGACGCCCGGGGCGCCCAGTACGCCTGCACGGTGTCCTACACGATGGAAGCGCTGGTCGCGATCGGAGACTTGAGATTCGAGTCCAGTTACCCGAGCGGCGTTGATCCGGCGGGAAGCGGCGCGGCAGTCTCCTGCCGCTCCCTGGTGCGTGACGATGAACCCGTTCAAGCAGAGTTCTTCGACGATGACGCCGGCACCCTGTCCTTCCACTTCTGGTCTGCCGGAGGCTTTCCCGGCTTCAACCCCTTGGCCATCTGCGACTTGACGGCAGATCATGTACCCCAGGCATCGGAGTTTTCCGCGGCCACCATCTCGGCCCTCGATCCCCAAGGGGCTCCGCTCGTTCCGCTGCCCGCCGTGACCGTCCGCGAAGTGTTTTGCCCGACTACGACAACCACGACGACCACCACAACCACAGTGCCAGCGCCGGTCTGTGGCGATGCCGATGGCAACGGTCGCGTCGACGCCACGGACGCCTTGCTGGTTTTGCGGGCCGCCGTCGAACGCCTGCCCTGCCCCCCTTCCCGTTGCGACGCAAGCGGAGACGGACGCCTCAGCGCAAGCGACGCGCTGCTCGTTCTGCGAGCGGCCGTGGGCCTGCCCGCTGCACTGTCTTGTCCCGCTACTGGACCGTGACGACCTCCACGCCGCGGGTCTTGCGGATCACGTTCACGCCCACCGTGTGCCGTTCACGGTGAACGACGAAGTCCGCCTCGCCGTCGCCGACGCGCAGGCCGTAAATGCGAACCTCTTGCAGAATGCGGGGCAAAAACGGGCGCTCGAGGCGCAAGCGGCGCTTGGCGCCGTCGACCTGGATTCCGAGACAAGCGCCGAGCAGTTGAAACACTGCACCAGCGGCCCATGCTTGGGGCGAGCAAGCTACGGGGTAGAGCGTCGGTGCCTGGTCCTGGCGGCGGGTGAACCCGCAGAACAGCTCGGGTAAGCGGTGCAGCTCGAAGAAACGGCTGGCGTCGTAAAGGGCTGCCATGATGCGCCCCGCTTCTCGTTTGAAGCCATAACGGGCTAGCCCCTCGGCCGCGATCGCGTTGTCGTGGGGCCAGACCGATCCGTTGTGGTAGGACATCGGGTTGTAGCGCGCTTGCCCGGCGGCCAGCGTCCGGATTCCCCAACCCGAAAAACTGTCGCTCGCCATCAGCGCCGCCGCCACCCTCGGAGCTTTCGACGTCGGAACGATGCCGCTGTACAGGCAGTGGCCGGGATTCGAACTGCGAACGGCGCATTGGCGCTTGTGGCCGTCGAGGGCTAGCGCATATGTGCCGATCTGATCGCACCAGAACGCGTCATCGAACCGAGCCCGAAGCTGCTGCGCCCGAGCCTCGAGATCCCCCGCACGGTCGTCACGCCCGAGTGCCCGCAAGACGTGCGCGGCACCGCGCAGCGCCGCGTAAGCGTATCCCTGTGCCTCGCAGACGGCGATCGGCCCCTCGGCCAGGGTCCCGTCGTCATGGGCAACGGCATCGTAGGAATCCTTCCAGCCTTGATTGGCAAGTCCGGTGGCCGACTCGCGCTGGTACTCGAGGAAACCGTCCCCGTCTCGGTCGCCGTAGCGTTCCATCCAGTTCAGGGCCGCCGCTACGTGCGGCCACAGTTGCTCGACGAAGGCTCGGTCGCCCGTGTGAACGAAGTAGCGGGCGGCAGCGACGACGAACAAGGGAGTTGCGTCGACGCTGCCGTAGTACCGGCCGAACGGAACCTCCCCGGTGGCGGCCATCTCGCCCGTTCGAATCTCGTGCACGATCTTGCCCGGCTCGGCGTCCCGGGAGGGGTCGAGTTCGGTTGCTTGGGTCGCAGCCAAAAACGAGAGCACCCCGCGCATCCAGTCCGGATCCAGCCACAGGCATTCGAGCGCCGTGATCAAACCGTCGCGCCCGAAAGGCGTGCAGTACCATGGGACCCCGGCATACGGATAGAGGCCTTCGCCGTTGACCGTGAGCATCATCAGCAAATCGGAGTTCGAACGGGACAGCCACTCATCGAACTGCTGGTTGTCCGTTTCGACCCGGCACATGCTCTCGGCGTTGTGCTGCATGTCGCTGCGCAGGCGTTCTTCGGCCTCCTCCACGTCGAGCACGCCACCATTGAGGGCTTCCCCGCCGGCTTCGCACACGACCACAATCTCGATGTAGGTACGGGCGCCGGCCGCTAGCGCTACGTCGAAAACGAGCGTTCGCTCCTCGATTCGCACGGGTTGCGGGCGCGCGCGAATCGCCACCCAGCGCTCGACGCCGTCGAGTCCGAGGTACCCGAAGGCGATCCCGTGCTGGCCTTTGCGCGGTTCGAGGTAGCGGCCGCGGCGCTGCCGCCTGGTCCCGCGCACTTCGAACACGTCGGCAAAGTCGGCTCCTACTTCCAGACTGAGCTCGAACCGCACGTCGCAGCCCGCATAGTTGGAAATCTGGAGGCGCTCGTAGGCTGCCCCCCGCCAGAGAAACTTCGTGCGGGAAAAGTGAACCGCACCCCCAGGAATCGGGCCATGCGGCGCGTGCGGCAGGTCGGGGTTCGTTAGGTCCACCCGCAGGACCGCGTTGTCCGTGCGCACGTTCGAGCTCAACAGGAGCAGGCGCTCCCCGTAGATGCGCAGGACCGACTCAGAAAGGTAGCGCGTGCCGGCGTGGTAGAGGCCCTGCTCGCGGGCGCCGATCGGGCGGGCATCTCCCCAGCGATCGTAGACGGCAAACGTGTCTCCGTGCTTGAGAACACGCCGCCGGTCGTCGGCCAGCGCCGAGCTGGCCGGAATGTAGTATTCCCCACCTATGGGGACGATATCGGTCAACCGCCTGCCCCAGCCTGCAGGTTCAGGCCGCCTTCGGCGCTGCCACCTCCACGGTCAGCGACCGGTAAACGGCCAGATAGTCCCGGGCCATGCGGGCGGCGGTGAAGCGGCGCTCGAAGGTGCGCCGCACCAACCGGCGATCGAGCTCGGCCACGCGCTCAACGGCCGCCACCGCGCCCGCGATGTCTTCGACGATGAAGCCGGTCACGCCTTCATCGATCACCTCGGGGACGGAACCACCCCGGAAGGCAACGATGGGCGTCCCGCACGCCATCGACTCGATCATGACGAGTCCGAACGGCTCAGGCCAGTCGATTGGGAACAGTAGCGCAAGCGCGTTGCCAAGGAACTCGTTCTTGTCCTTCTCGCCGATCTCGCCGATGAACTCTACTCCGGGGCCGGACAGCAGAGGCCGGATCTTCGTTTCGAAATAGTCGCGGTCGGCGCGGTCCACCTTGGCGGCGATGCGAAGCGGAACGCCAGCCCTGCGCGCGATCTCGATAGCCCGATCCGGCCGCTTCTCCGGGGAGATGCGGCCCAAGAAGGCCAAGTATCCCTCCGGCCGCAGGACCGGCCGGTACAAATCCACCGGCAAGCCATGGTAGACGGTCGCCTTCCAGTTCGCCCACTGCAGGGGCTCGCGCTGGGCGTCCGAGATCGAAACGAGCGGAATATCCTCGAATTCCCTGTACAACAGCGGCAGATCCCGCAGATCGAGGCGGCCGTGGAGCGTGGTCACGTGCGGAACCGGCAGGCGCCGCGCCAGCGGAAAGTGAATGTAGTCCGTATGGAAATGCACGACGTCGAACCGGTGCGCTTCTCTGAGGACGTGTTCGAGTTCCACGAGGTGATAGGGAATCGGATCGTCGTAACCGTCGCCGAGGCGCAGGGCCTGCGCGACCGGCGCCCGCAGGCGTGCCTTGGTGACGGAGTCGCCGCTAGCGAACAGGGTAACGTCGTGCCCCTGTGCCGCGAGTTCCTCTGTCAAGTAGGAAACCACTCGCTCCGTCCCGCCATAGAGTTTGGGCGGGACGCTTTCGTACAACGGCGCAACTTGAGCGATTCGCATCCAAGCAGTCCCCCAAACCAGGATCGGATGTCGGAATGAGCGGCCCGGAGCGGGCCGGCGTTCCACCTCACGGTAATCACTTTCACCGTTTCGACAAGGCACCAAGGTCGCCTCGGCCCAAGCGTGGCCGGACACCGGCATCCGCCGGCCACCGCCGCCCGGCCGCCTCCTGCGGCCGCCCTCCGAGCCCCTGGCCGCGCGGCGCCGAACTAATCCGTTGTTGCGCGCAAGGGGCTTGCCTTGCGCCGCCAGTGGCGCAGACTAGGCTGCGCCATGGACGGACCGCTGCTCAGGGCCCGGTCCCGGATCGACCCGGGGCCCCTCGATCCGCGCGAACTCGCCGGCTTCGTGGAGACCTTCATCTACGAGCCCGCGGCCTTCATCATCGACGCCGTTTTGGACGTGGACTACGACCAGCGCGCTCTCAGGGCTCGAACCGAAACGAGCCGTCACTGGCCGATCGCCTCGCTCCAGCGCGGCCCCGCCCACGTGCACCCGCGGCACGTTTCGGGACCGGAGTTGATCTTGCTCACGGGCAACCTCGGCTGCCTGCACGCCTACCTGTTTCACTCCGTGCGCTGGAACCAAGGGTGGGTCGGCTACGGCAGCCGAATCCACCGCGCCGACTTTCGTGAGCTCGTACGTCTCGGCCCGCCGCTTGAGTCGTGCTGCCGGGAGACTCAGGTGCGCCGGGGCAGGCGGCGGATCGTGGCCCGCTACCAGTTCGAGTTTTACCAGGAGGGGCGACTGGTCTTCCGCAGCGACCAGACCGCGATGTTCCTCAAGAGCCTCGACGGCCAGGACGAGGCCGGGGAGGCCGAGTGATGAAGCTGCTGCGCGCCGCTCTAGTCGTGGCGATCGCCGCGGCACTGGCGTGGGGAGCATTGAAGTTGGCCGGTCCCTCCGGTCCGCGCATCGATCCCCGCGCGTTCGAAGACGGCGACCACCAGCCGGCCGAGGTTGCCAGTCTGTTCGCAAAAAGGCCCGGCGCGCCGCGGCCCAACCTCGTCTTGATCCTGGCCGACGACCTTGGCTACGGAGACCTCGCTCGCTACGGGACCCGCGCGATTCGTACCCCCAACCTTGACCGGCTGGCCGACGAAGGAGCGCGCTTCACCCAGTTCTACTCGAGCGCTCCCATCTGCTCGCCTTCACGCGCGGGCCTGCTGACGGGCCGCTACCCCGTGCGCACCGGCGTCAGCTACATCATCTTCGCCTCGGACATTTCCCTTGGCCAGCGCATCAACCTTGCGCTCGTCCGGGCCACCACGCGCCTAGGAATGGGCGATTTTCACGACTCGATCGTTCCCGGATTGCCCGATTCGGAGGTCACGCTGGCGGAAGCGCTCAAGGCCGCCGGGTACGTAACGGGTATGGTCGGCAAATGGCACCTCGGCGATTTTTCGCACGACCGGCGCTATCTGCCGACGCGACACGGGTTCGACTTCTTCGAGGGCATGCCGCACTCGAACGACGAAATGCCCGTTGCCTACTTCCGCAACGAGCAAGAGATCACCCCGAACATCGGCCTCGACCAGGATCACTTGACCGCCGACCTGACGCGAGCGGCAGTGGGCTTCATCGAGCGCAACGCCGAGCGGCCGTTCTTCTTGTACGTTGCCCACAAGGACGTTCATCTGCCCTTCTTCCCGTCGGAGCGGTTCCGCGGCAAGTCGGCTGCCGGCCTCTACGGCGATGCCGCCGAGGAACTCGACTGGAGCGTGGGCGAAATCCTTTCGGCACTCGATCGGTTAGGCTTGACCGAACGAACCCTGGTCGCGTTCACCAGCGACAACGGCCCGTGGTACGAAGGCAATACGCAGGGGCTGCGCGGCCGCAAGGGAATGTCGTTCGAAGGAAGTATGCGCGTTCCCTTGCTCGTGCGCTGGCCCGGTCACATCGCGGCCGGCCTGCGGATCGACGCGCCGGCGATGAACATCGACATCTTCCCCACGTTCTTGTGGCTGGCTGGCCTCGAAGGTCCCCGCGATCGTGTCATCGACGGCCGCAGTCTTTGGCCCCTGCTCAGCGGGCAAACGGTTGAGAGCCCTCACGAGGTGCTGTTCTTTTTTCATGACCGCGAGATCGAAGCGGCGCGCAGCGGCCGCTGGAAGTACTACCGCAAGACGAACCGCTACTACTGGCCGGTCCCGATGGACGATCCGTCGACGATTCCCGGCCGCCGGGTGGCGGCCTACGTCTACACGGACGAGCGCACAGGGAGGTCGGCCCACTTGCTCCCGACGTTTCCGCTTCTTTACGACCTCGAAGTCGATCCCTCCGAATCCTACAACGTGATCGACCGCCACCAGGACGTGGCCCGCAAGCTTGCAGACGCGATCCACCGCATGGAAGCCCAGCTCGCGGACAACCCTCGGGGCTGGCGCTGAACTTCGGTTCAGGCAGTCTCGCGCCGGCCGCCCGCTTGCCCGTAGTTGCGAGCTGCCCGCAAGAGCTCGCGGCGCACGCGCTCGCGCAGGCTGGCTGGTGCCACCACTTCAACGTCCGCCCCGTATTTCAGGATGTCCATGAGCAGTTCTTCCTCGCGGGCGTACGGGAGGCACAGCTCCCAAGATCCATCGGGAAGGAAGCGACCGCTCTGGCGGGGATGCCAG
>CAYZHO010000057.1:0-13848 GCA_964478045.1 uncultured Myxococcales bacterium
CGTTCAATAACGACACCTCGCAGAGGGTGCTGGCATACGGGTTCATCTCTCTCAAAGGCTTTACGGGACCCGGCGACTTAGCGACTTGCGAGTTCGTCGGCGGCCAGCCGAGCCCGTCCGATTTCAGCATCACCGTGACAGACGCATCGGATCCGAACCTCTCGCCGATTTCGCCGCCGCCGAGCGTGAGCGTGAGTTCGATCACTCCGAAATAGACCCGCGGCGCGCCCGGCGGCGCCGGGGCAAAAGACAAAAAAAGGGCCCTTCGGGGCCCTTTTTTTGTCGCGGCGCTTGTCTGAGGGGGTCTCTTTTCATATTGTCAAGGCTCGCCTCGTTTCAGTATCCTGAAGCATCGACGGAGGATGGCCCCGATGAAGTCGACGAGAAGCTTCCAAGCGTTCGCCCACCGAGTAGTTGCCGCTACCATTGCCGCGGCATTGCTCCCCGCGCCCGCCGCTCTAGCGGCCCAGGGAGACTGCTCGCAGCCACTGACGAACGGAGCCCGGCCGACTGCCTCCGACTGCCTGTTCATCCTCAAGGCCGCGGTGCGTAGCGTCACCTGCAACCCTGAATGTATCTGCGCGCCGAAGGGAACGACCCCGATCACCGCCACGGACGCGCTAGTCTGCCTTAAGTTCGCCGTCGGACAGCCGGTGCAGCTCAACTGTCCCTGCCCAACGACGAGCACGACCCAAACGACCAGCACGACACTGCCTGTGACCACCACGAGTTCCACAACGAGCTCGACCACCACGTCTTCGACGACTTCGACCACCACTACGACGCTTCCATCCGGAAGGGCCAAATGCAGCTCGGGCATGCTCGTTTCCGAGAGCGGCACGCAGCTCGACTCTGGCTGGAACGGTCTCGCCCACGATACCGACTTGATCGAGGGCGCCTCCATTACTTTCGCCGTGGTTCGCCGGTGCACGACCGACCAGTCCGTTTGCATGACCGATGCCGACTGCCCGGGAGGCAAGTGCGAACTGACCTGCGACTGCGATAGCCAGAACAACACGGTTTGCGAAATCACGGGGCCGACTCACCAGAGCCGGTGCCTCGTGACGATGGAGCCGTGCAACACCAATGCAGACTGTACCAGCGACCAGTGCGTCAAGTTCTTCGGGCCGCCGCTGCCGCTTTCGACCGCTGGTACGCCGGCTTGCGTAATGACGTACTTTGCCTCGCCGCTCACGGGAACCGCCGACAGCAAGACTGGTGAGGGCAGCGCTAGCGCTTTCCTGCGCTCGCGGGTCCACCTTGGTATCGATGTGGCCCAACCGTGCCCGCGCTGCGGTGCCCCCAGCCAGAATCCGAAGGTCGGCGACCAGTTCACCTGTGAGGGCGGGCCGAACGACGGCCAGCCGTGCACCGTGGACGCCGTGAGCCCCGACTTCGGCGGCACTTCGAGCGATTGCCCGGCCGATCCTACCGCGAACGTCTCGGGCGTGGGACTTGCGATTCGTATGAAGGAGATCACCACCGGAACGGTCTCCGAACAAGCCAAGGTTCCGTGTGGCGGCAGCTTTGCGCCAGTGTTCCCAGACCCCGTCTTGGGCAGTGTGTGCCTCGACGACGGCTCGCCCTGCATGACCAACGCCGACTGCTTGCGCTGCACGAACGACCCGACGGTTGCGTGTTCGACCAACGCAGACTGTGGAGCCGGAGGAACCTGCGCTGCCGCTCCCGAGCAGCCGGTCAGTTGCGGTATGTACTGCCACTGCGGCTACTGCGGCGGAGACATCGACCAGCCGTGCTTTAGCGACGCCGATTGCACGGCCCCGGACAAGTGCGTCTCCGGCGAGCCTTTCGGCGTCCTTCAGCAGGCAGCGCCCAACAACTGTGCAAGCCTCTTCTGCGGGACGGTCAATCCCGAGGAATGCTGCAGCGACGATACGCCCGATCGGTGCATCGCCGGCCAGGCGACAAACAAGACTGGCGAGTGCGCCCAGGCCTCGTATCTCGTTTGCCAAAGCGATGCCGACTGCGGGCCCACAGGCCCTTGCGTCTTCAAGAACACACCGTGCTTTGAGCACGTGATCGCGCGTACAGGTACGCCTTCGCCGCTCGGTAAGTACTGCGTCGACGATCCAAACGGCGGTGCCTGCACGACCAACGCCGACTGCAGCGTGGGCGCTTGTGTCGACGACACGTCCAAGCCCAAGACTACCGCTCTGTTCTGCATCCCGCCGACGTCGTCGTCGGCCATCAACACCGCGGGCGGGATTCCCGGCCCCGGCGCAATCGTATTCAAGAGCGTCGTGTTCACGTGCCGCTGCGGCGATGGCAAGGTGGGATGCGACGAGCAGTGTGACGACGGCAACCAGGTAAACGGCGACGGCTGCGATCAGGCCTGCCGAATCGAGTAGGACAAAAAAACCCGCTCCCTAAAGAACCCGCCCGGCCGAGCCGGGCGGGTTTCTTTTTAGCGAAGCCGAGCGGTCCGCAAGGCGCGCCCCGGCCGCATAGGCGGCCCGCACGGCATTGCCATCTGCCCCTTGCTCCCATATTCTCAGCTAATGCGGGCCGCTCGGGCGGCGGCTGCTTGCGGGTCGGCCGGCCGGGTGTGGCTGGAAGCCGGCTGCTAGAGGAGACATAAGGAAACGCGCATGCCGCCGGAGACTCGGGGAACGAGGTGACGAAGTGGTGCGAGGCCTTCGAATCGCTCTAATCGCTCTTTCCGCGACAGCCATGGCCAGCGGTTGCAGCCGCCAGCCCCAGCCGGTCGAAGTCGTTCTCTCGCTGAAAGGCCGGCCCGCGACCGTGGCAAAGGCAAGCGTGGCGATCGATTATTCCCAAGCAGGGGCACACCCGCTGGCCCGCAGCGGCAAAATCGCTTGCACATCCATTCTTCCCGACGTGGACATCACGTTCAGCGACGACGGCAAGGGGCACCTCACGGCAGACATCAACGCCCCTTCGGGGCTTTCCCTGCCGAGCGACTTCGCCGTTTGCCGGATGGTTCCCGAAGGGACCGGGGTGACCGGCGACAGCGTGGAAAAGCGTCTGCGAATCCGGTTGCTCGCTGCCAAGGACCAGCAAGGCAAGACAGTGGCTGCGGCCCCGGGACGCCGCGCATCACAAAGAAGCGAGAAAAAAGCAACAGGCGCGGCGGCCAAGCCCATGGCACGCCCGGCGTCAGGAACAGCGGCGCCGGTTCAACAACCGAGGAAGCCGACCACTGGCGCCGCGGCTAGAGTCCAGCCGCCTGCTCAGGCACCCCAGCTCACACCGCAAGTACCCTCGGCGGCCGGAGCAGGAAAGGCCCAGCCTGCGCCTTCCAACGTTCCCCAAGCGGGCAGTAGCGGAGCTGCCCGCGGCCTGTTGCCGCCCAAAGGCGAAACGCAACCTTCGCGCCCGGCGGGTGGTGGAGCCGCTCAACCTTCGGCGCCAGTGGCCCCCGCTGCCCCGGCCCCGGGGCCAACCAACGAGGAGACCGACCTCGACCGCAAGGCAGCTAGCTACCGGGTTACGTTCGGCGTGACCGACGCCGTGGGTCCCCTCGGCGCGCTCCAGTTCAAAGTCGAGTTCCTCGGCGCAAGCGGCGGCTGGGCTGGAGCCGGAGGCAACGTCCACTGCAGTGACGAACTTTCCGGGGTTCTAGCCGCTCACAACGACCAGGGTCACGGTACCTTCCAGGCGGGCTTCGTCACGACAGAAGGCTTCGAGACCCCCACGGCCGTAACCACCTGCGTCTTCAAGAGCCGGGACCAGGTGACGGCAGATCTATTCCGGATCACGGTCATCAGTGCCGCCGACCCCGAAGGGAACGAGCTCGACTACGTTCCGGTGGAAGTGACCGACCTGCGCAGGATCGACTGAGGAGTGCTGCGGTCACGGCTGGCCCGAGCTCTGGCGCTCTGCGCGGGCTTTGGCCTCCTTTCACTCGGGGTTTTCTTCCCAGCGCTACCGGGCGAGTTCGTCTCGGACGACATCAACGCCATCGTTCTCAACGAACGGGTCGCCGGTCCCTTCGATCCGGTCGAGATCTTCGCGACGCCATCCTGGTGGGGTTCTGGCCGAGGCGATGCTCCTGGCTATCGCCCTTTGACTACGCTCACGTTCGCGCTCAACTACGCGGCCGCCGGGTTGTACCGCGTCCCTTACCACCTAACGAACATTGTCTTGCACGCGCTCGTCTCGGCTGCCGTTGTCGCGCTCGCGCTCCGTCTGGGCATGGGCGCTTTAGGGGCGCTATTGGCCGGCACGATGTTTTGCCTTCTTCCCATTCACAGCGAAGCCGTCTGCTGGGTCGTCGGCCGCGCCGAGCTTCTGGCAGCCGGAGCGACGATCACTGCACTCGTGCTGGTGCTCGATTACCTCGGTGGCGGCACGGGAGCGATGCGCTTGGGTGCGGCCGCGCTCTTGTGGGCGGCTGGCCTGTTTTCGAAAGAAAACGCTGTCTGCCTGTTGCCTCTGCCCGCTCTGGCCGCTTGGTTGCTGTATCCGCCCGGCGAGCGTCCCATCCGCAGGGCCGCGCTTTCGACCGCAGTTCTTGCAGTTGGGTTCGCGGCCTATCTCGCTGCTCGCGCGGCGGCCGTCGGACTGCCGGGACCCGAGCGGCCCGACCTGCTCGACAACCCACTTTCGGTCCTCGACCCTTGGCCGCGGCTACTCGGAGCCCTGAGCGTTCTCGGCCGCTATCTCAAGTTGGTGCTGTGGCCGCATCCGCTATCGGTCGACTATTCCTACGACGCCCTCGGCATCGGACCTGGATTCGCGGGAGACGCCTACACTTTGCTGGGTGCCGGCGGACTGGCTTTTCTCGCAGCGTGGGGTTGGCGGCTGCGAAAGCAATACCCGCAGGTCACGTTTGCACTGCTGCTGGCAGCTGCCGCCTACGCGGTGGTGGCCAACTTTCCCCTCACCATCGGGACTATCATGGCTGAACGGCTCTTTTACCTGCCATCGGCCGGGCTGTGCATCGCGGCCGCCGCGCGACTCGAGCGCCCTCTGCGCGAGCGCCGGCGCTTGGCCGCGGCCGCCATGCTCGCCCTCACCGCCTTGTGGGGTGCCGCCGACCTTGCCCGGGCACGCCAGTGGCGCTCGGCGATTTCGCTGTTCGAGGCGAGCGTGGCTGCCTATCCGCGCAGCGCACGAGCCCACATGGAGCTCGGAACCGCCTACGGAGCCGCCGGTCGCACCAACGAGGGGCGGCGTGCCTACGAAACCGCCCTGTCGCTGAAGCCCGACTACGCCGCCGCCTGGTACAACCTCGGAAACCTCGAGGCGCGAGCCGGTCGCTTCGAAGAAGCAGCCGCCGCCTATAAGAAGGCGCTCGAATACGTTCCTGCCCTAGCTCCGGCTTGGTACAACCTAGGGCTCACGCTGCGCGTCCTCGGCCGCCTCGACGAAGCCCGCCGGGCACTGCGCGAGGGAACGAAGCGGGCGCCGCACGACTACGCCCTGTGGCAGCAACTCGGCGATCTGCTCGTTGCGGCGGGGGACTACGAAGGGGCGATCGACGCCTACACGCGGGCGCTCCGGGAAGGCGCGCCGATGGGTGCACGACTTGCCCGCGCGACGGCGCTGGAGTGGCTGCACGGCTGCCAGGCCGCCCTACCCGACTACCGGGCGGTTCTCGAAGCGGACCCATCCAATCAGCTTGCGCGCTCGCGGCTCGAGGCGTGCGGGCAGCAATCGCTACGGGCGCGCTAGCCGAAGGACTCCCCAGCGGGCCCAGTTGCAAACCCATAGTCTGGCCGTTAACCTGCCCGCGGTGAGACACCGCTCCACGTCGCGGGAACGCCGCCAATCAGGCTTCCCGGCCCCGCCGACGCGTTTGATCTCGGCAACCGTCTTGCTCGCGGCCACGGGAATAGCGGTGGCCGCGCTGATCGCCTACATCCATCTGCGCCACCAGCGAGACAGCGCGTACACGAGCTTCTGCAACGTCGGAGGCGTTTTCGACTGCGACCGAGTTCTTACCAGCTCGTTTTCGGCGGTCGCCGGTGTGCCAGTCGCCTACCTCGCGCTGATTGCGTACGCGGGCATTGCCGCGATGGCGGTGGCGGCCCGCCGTACCGCCCGGCCGATTCTCGCCCATGGGTTGGTTGCCGGGGCCTCAGCCTGCTTGGTCTTCTCTCTGTACATGGCGGGAATCTCGCTGTTCGTTCTGCGAGCGGTGTGCCTGTTGTGCAGCGCCTTGTATCTCGTGGCTATTGCCACGTTCGCCGCGGTGGTAGCTGCCGCCCTGCGCTGGCCGCGCGCACCGGGCCGGCCCCCAGCGGTTTCGCCGGCTGCCCTGTGGGGATGGATCGCCGCGGCCACCGTCGGCGTCGCTGCCTTAGCCGCGTTCACATGGCCGCGAGGGTGGCTGCCGGCGGCGCGCCACATGAGCCTGGAGGCCCTGCGGGCCATGGATCCGGACTTCTTCGACTGGTACACGTCCCTACCGGTCGTTACGCCACCCGCCGGGGGTCACCTAGCCCTCGGTTCGCCCGCTGCACCGGTGACCATCATCGAATTTTCCGACTTCGAGTGCGCCTATTGCCGGCAGAACCACGATCTTCTTAAGGATCTCGCTGCACGCCGGCCCGGACAGGTTGGGGTCTATTACCGCCACTTCCCGCTCGATGCCTCGTGCAACGACGCGGTCCGCCGGACCATCCACCCGCGCGCCTGCCGAGCCGCCGAAGCGGCCGAGTGTGCCGCTGCTCAAGGCCGCTTTGCTGCCATGGCCGACGCGTTGTTCGAGCACCAAGGCGAGCTCCATGAGGCTACGTTCCTGCGTTTGGCTGAACAGATCGGCCTCGACGTCGCCAAGTTCCGCCGCTGCATGGACGAGCACCAGGGCTTGGCCAAAGTAGTGGCCGACGCCAGGGCGGGGAGCGAGCTTCACGTCACCTCGACCCCGACGCTTTTGATTAATGGGCGCAAGGTTGTCGGTTCCCTGTCCCGCCCTGGCGCCTACGACGTGGCGGTCATGATCGAGGCGCAGAGCCTCAGAAAAGCCCCCCGCTGAAGTCCAGCTATACCTGGTCGAGCGATGACCGAAGGCGGCGCAGGCGGACAAGTTGGCGCTTGAGCTCGCCGAGATCCTCGATCACGCGGGAAAGTCGGGCGAGAAGTTGTTCCACTTGGGCACTGTCGACCGCCGCCAGCCTCTGCCGCAAGGCCTCGTAAAGGGCCAGGATCCCTTCTTCGTCGCCGCCCTGGGCACAGCCGCCGCCCGGGGGACCGCCGAGAAGGGCGCGGGCGTGGGCAAGCAGCGCGCTGGCTTCCTCGGTCAGCTCGGTGTAGCGGCGGAGGGGCACGCCTCGAACATACGAGACCTTCGTCGGGGTAGCAATGAGGTTTGCCATAGCGCTGTACAACTGATGTCCTACGACCTTGGTCGCGACCACCCCCGTCTGCGTGAGGACCTTGGGCGGATGCAAGATTCCGCCTAAATCATGCAGGGTCGCAACCCCGGCGGGGGGGTGTGGTACGACCGTCGTCGTACCCCGGCGGAGGAAAAACAATCGGTATTCCAATAGGTTACCGTTAGTGCCGGGAAATAGCGCACGCCCGCGACCATGGCACGCAAGTTGCTCGAATGGGGGTGAGCAGGCAGGACGGGATTGCGGAAGAGGCGGTGGAGGCACCGGGCCCGACTGCCAGCGTACGACGCACCACAGTGAGGGGTAAACCGTGAAGACTTATCCGTACACCACCCAGTCCGCACAGGCTTCCTCGACCTCTCCGGTTTCGGCCCGCCCTCAGCCGACGGCCTATCAACCCGTCGAACGGGAGCGGCCACGGCCCAACCTGACCGAGCGGGAAAAGGAAATTTTGCGCTTGGTCTGCGACGGGCTGACCAACGCCGAGATTGCAGCGAGCCTCCACGTCTCGCGCGAGACGGTCAAGTCCGAACTCAAGCGAATCTTCCGTAAGATCGGGGTGGGCAACCGAACGCAGGCTGCGGTCCTGCTGGTGAAGAACCACTGGATCTAAACCACCGCGTTCGCTCCCAGCCAGCTTCGCCCTCCCATCGTGCGGTGCGCGAGGTTGTCGCGCCCGTGTTTCCTCTGCCGCCTGGCGCCGCTAGACTGTCCCGAGCGGCGTTGCGCCGGCCCGCGTTAGAATGCCGTTTCAGCCGAGACTACCCCTGCTCGCCCTGTTCATCGCAGCCTCGGTCACGGCAGTGCCGCCTCGTGCCAGCGCGGCAGGAGCCTTGGCTCGCGGGCTTGAACTGATCGATCAGGCTTACCTCTTTGAGTCGCAACTTAAGCCCCCTGTGCTGCTCGACAAAGCGCTCGAGCGAATCGAGCGGCTAGTGCCGGCCCTAGCCAGCTCCAAGGCGGGAGACAGGGCATTCGTGCTCGAAGCCCCTCCTTGCCGCATGAGGGTCGAGCTCCCGCCCGAGGCCAGCTCGGTGGTCGACCTCAAGAAACCGCTCGAGCGAGTCGCAGCATTCGTCGAGCGGTGCACGGGTGAGCCGCTGTCGAAGAAGTCTCCCACAGCCTCCGTCCTGCTCCGGGCGGTCCTGTCGGGGTTGGATCCTTATTCGACCGTCTTCGATCCCGAGCGCCGCAGCGAACACACCATCCAGTTCCGGGGGCAACTTGCCGGCATCGGCGCCCGGATCGGCATCCGCAACGACCGGTTGACCCTAGTCAAGGTCTATCCCGGCGCGCCGGGCCACCGCGCGGGCCTGCGAGACGGCGACGTAGTACGGCGCATCGACGGTGTTTCGACCACTGGAATGAGCGTAACAGAAGCCGTCCATCGGATCCGGGGAGAAGTGGGAACCCCGGTACGGCTCACTATCGAACGCAAAGGCGCACCCGAGCTGTTGGACTTCGTCGTGGTCCGCGGAATCGTGACCATTCCCTCGGTCGAAGCCGAGTCGCTGCCCGGTGGCGTCATATACGCAAAGATCACGCATTTCAGCCAGACGACTCCGGAGGACTTTCGTGGTCACGTCGAACGCCTTTACCGAGCAGGCAACAGCGCCGGAGTCATCATCGACCTGCGCCAAAACTCGGGCGGGAGCATGCTCGGCTCGGCTTCCATTGGGGATCTGTTCCTGTCCGAAGGCTTGCTGATCACGACGGCCGGGCGTCGCGGCGCCCGCGTTCCCGGGCTGACGGGCGAGATCCGAGCCACGTCGGACACGCCGTTCGCGAACTTGCCGGTGGTGATCTTGACCTCACCCCACACGGCCTCCGGCTCGGAGCTCCTAGCCGGGAGCCTGCGCAACAACGACCGGGCCGTCCTAGCGGGCGAGCGCACGTACGGAAAGGGCACCGTTCAAAAGACGTACGGGCTGAGTAACGGAAGTGCGTTGAAGATCACTGTGGGCAACTTCTTGCCCAAAGGACTGGCGATCCCCGGCGGCGGAATGAATCCCGACATCGAAGTGGACCGCTACGTCATTGCCCCCGGCCGCGTCCGGCTGCCGGCCAGCCACGTACAGCTCGACCTCCCATTTTGGTTGCAAACGCCTTCTTGGCTAAAAGCCGCCGACCGCCGCCCTGTGATCGCCATTCCGAGCGTGGAAGAACTCAACGCCGGCGAAGAAGGCGCAGCCGGCGACCACACTACGAAGCCAGCCAATGATCCTCTGGTCGAACTAGCGGCCGAGCTGCTGCGGCGCGCCGGATCGACCTCGGCGACGGAGATGCTATCCCGAGCCAGAAATTGGCTCGATGCCCGCAAACATTTGGCGGAACGAGAAGTAGCATCGGTTTTCGCCCGCCACGGCGTCGATTGGAGCGCTCCCCAAGGGTCTGCCGGCACACACGCTTCGCTCGAGCGGCTCGAGGTCTCCCTCGCAGTAGCGGAGGGCGCACTGGCCGCTGGCGAGACCGGGCGCGTCACCGTAACGGTCCGCAACCGCGGGACTGATCCCATATACCGGCTGCGCGGCAAAATCGTCGGTAAAGGCAGCGTGCTGAGCGGCCACGGCCTCCTGTTCGGGCTGGTGCCGCCCGGCGCGGCCAAGACGTGGGAACTCGAGGCGACTCCTTCGCGGACCTCGCGTACCTCGCGGCAGTTGGTTCGCGTCGAGCTTTATGATGACGCTGGTCTGGTGGGAATCGCCGGACCGTTTCCGGTGGTCGTGCGGGAAACGCCGCGCCCCCATCTCGCGTTTCGCTGGCGCGTGTCTCCACAGGAAGGGGGCACTATGGGGATCCGCATCGAGGTAAACAACCGCGGCAACGCTCCGGCTGAGGAAGTGCGCGTCGCCCTGCGCCACCCGGAAACGAACGAAGCCGAGCTAGTACGCGGGAGCGAAACGTTCGAGCTCATCGGACCCGGCGAAACCAAAGTCGCCGAACTCAAGGCGCGGCTCTTGCTCTCCCCCGCGGAACCGCCGGCCTTGGATTTGACGGTCAGCGAACCGAAGTTCGGAACTTTCGAGACCGCCAAGATCCCACTGCTCCCAGCAGGGGCCGCCTCCGAGTGGCGGGATCCGCCGCGAATCGAGGTAGCCGGCTACCGTGAAGGCGAGGGCGCTAGCCGCATTGTTGTTTTCCGCGTGCGCGACGACCGGGGTCTGGAATGGGTCCTGAGTCGAGTCGACGGGGATCAAATCGGCTTCCAGCGAATGCTTCCCGGCACGACGCAGGCCGAGATGGAGGTTCCTTGGCTGGCGGATCCTGCCAAGACGACTCGGATCCTGCTTCGGGCCAGGGATCGCACGGGTCAGGAGGCGATCTATCGGGCCGAACTCTGACCCTTACCGGCGCGCTCACTAGCCCGAACACGCCTTTTTTGCCCTTCCAGTTTGCCGCCGGCCGCCGCCGTTGAGGCCCCGGCGATTTGGACCGCGGCCAGGGCGTCCTCGTCGAGTTCGTAGCCGGCCTTGCGCTTTAGCTCCTCGAAAAAGGCTTGTGTCTGAGCGCGCCTTTTCTCGTTGATCAACCGAATCCGGATCTGGTTCTTGACTTGCTCGAACGGTTTGACCGCGCCGTTTTCCCGAGCCGTCCGTTTGATGATGTGATAACCGAACCGCGTGTGGACGATTCCAGAAATCTCCCCGTCTTTGCTCAATGCGAACGCCGCATCCTCGAACTCCTTCACCATCCGCCCGCGACTAAACCAACCCAGGTCGCCGCCTTTTTTGGCGTTCGAGCGGTCGATCGAGTACTCGGCGGCCAGTTCCTCGAAACGGCTCGGATCTTCCCGCAGCATGTCGAGGATCTTGCGCGCCGTCTGCTCGTCCTTGACAAGGATGTGGCTAGCACGCATGCGATCGCCCGAGAACTCTTCGCGGTGCGCGTCGTAGTACGCTCGTACCTCTTCCTCGGTCACCGGCGCGCTCTGGTACTCCTTCATGACCTTCTGGATCACCAGCCGCCGCTCCATGTCCCGCAGTTGCCGCTGGATTTCCGGATCGCGGTCGTAACCTTTTTTGCGACCTTCCTCGTAGATCAAGTCCGAGAGAATGCGGTTCTCTACGAACTGCCGCCGGCGGTCGAGATCGGCCAGCGACTTGCGCGCGCGTTCGCTCAGGCCCTCGAGTTCGCGGCGCAAGTCGGCTTCTGTAAACGTCTTTCCTGCGTACCGGGCTAAAACGCGCCCGCCCGACTTGGCGGCCGTCCCACCCGCGCTTGGCTCTCGCTGGCAGCCTACAATCAGCAAGCAAGCGGCAACCAGTACGACAGAACCGACTTTTCCGAACTCGAACCGCGTTGTTTTCCCGTCGACCACTCTGTTTTGCTCCTCGCCGGTGCCGGCCTTCTCAGGTGAAAGCCGTTGGTTCCGTGCTGTTTCCCAGCCTACCGCGAACTCGGCGAACCTGCCATCAGGAACGGCGGCCTAGGCCGCCGGATCGGCCTTTCACACGACGCGTACCAGCGTTTTGCGGCCGCGCGGGAGCGGTTCGACGCGCCCGACGATTCCGGCCAGCACGGCCCGCCGCTTGAGCGTGTCCACGTACTCGCGGGCGTCGCCAGGCGCCATCGCCACGAGAAGGCCTCCCGAAGTCTGAGGGTCGACGACCGCTTCGGCAATCGCTTTCGGAACCGTGCGAGCAATCTCCATGCGGCTGCCAAGGAACTCCCTGTTGCGCCGCGACCCGCCGGTGACGTGGCCGGCTTCGGCCAGTCGCGCCGCACCGGGAAGCAGAGCGAGGGCATCGGCCTCGAAAACAAGCGACGTTCCCGGCGACGCCTCGGCCATCTCGAGCGCGTGTCCAGCTAGCCCGAAGCCGGTCACATCCGTGCACGCGTGCGCCCGGAATCGGCCCAGCAACCGCCCCGCTTCCGCGTTGAGCGCAACCATCGAAGCGATGGCCGCTTCGGCTTCCTCCTCGCTCGTCGCTCCGCGCTTGATCCCGGTGGCCACGATCCCAGTGCCAAGGGGCTTGGTGAGCACGAGGGCGTCGCCGACTTGCGCGCCACCGTTGCGCACGAGACGTTCGGGATGGACCACGCCCGTGACCGCCATCCCGTACTTCAGCTCCGTATCGACGATCGAGTGGCCGCCCACGATCAGCGCGCCCGCCGCCTCGGCCCGTTCCGCGCCGCCCCGCAGGATTTCGGCCATCACCTCGCCAGGCAGGGTCTCGCAGGGAAACGCAATCAGGTTGAGCGCAGCTAGCGGGCGGCCCCCCATTGCGTAGACATCGCTCAGCGCGTTGGCAGCCGCAATCCGACCAAACTGGTACGGATCGTCGACGAGGGGCGTGAAAAAATCAGCAGTGTGCACGATGGCCAGATCGCGACGCAAACGCACGACGCCCGCGTCGTCGCTCGTCTCGGCACCGACGAGCAACCGCGGGTCGGCCGTTTGCGGTAGGGTGGCCAAGACTCGGCTCAGGTCCCCCGGACCCAGCTTCGCCGCTCAACCGCCGCCGCGCACGAATTCCGTCAGGCGCACCCCCTGCTGGTTACGGCGCTTTTGTTTTCGAGTCGCCATTGCCCAAACCGCTCGCTCGAAATCCTTCAGCCGCGCAGGCGCCGGTAGTCCCCTTGGCGTATCGTCACGCCGGCGCGGTCGAAATAGTCGAGCAGAGGAATCGAATACTTCCTTGTGGCTCCGATCAAGTCACGAAACTCCGCCGCCGTGATCTGCCCCCGCTCTGCCAGCGCCGCACGCAAGCGCTGCTCGACTTGTTCGACCACACGCCGCGAGAAGACAAGGTCGCTGGATACCTTGACGACTTCCCCTCGCTCCGCCAAAACGCCGATGATTTCCGCCAGCTTGCGGGGCGAGGCGCCAGTTTCCTCGGCCAACTGCTTGAGACTAGGCGGCATGGTCCCCCCACCCGCAATGGCACTGCGCACGCGTTCGGCCAAACGCGCATCCGCATCGGCCACAGTAGGGCGGTGGCCGGGCAGCGCCACCCTGCCCGCGCGCAGAACCAGACGGCCTTTAGCAACTAGGCCATCAAGGAGAACGCGGACTTCTTCGCTACGGTGCCGGCCGGCGGTTAGGCGCTCGACCTCCATGCCGGGGCTGCTCGGTACTCGCTCGTGGTAGGCCGCCACGGCCCTCTCGATCTGTTCGGCCCAACTCTGGTAGCGGGCGGCCGCCGCAATCAGAGCGGGATTTTCACTCGACGGCAACAGCACGAGCTCGGGGGCGCGCCGAGCAAGTTCGACTGCCTCTTCTTGCGCGATCCCGAGCTCACAGGCCACGACGGCCGGGTCCACGCCGATCGATTCTTGAGCCCGAACGAACGCCGCAATGCGCGAGGGCCCGTCACCCCCGGCCAGTGCTGCCAGTTCGGCTGCAAGGGCTGGGTCCGGGCGCCGGCGCGGCGCCCTTGCGACCAGGACGCGCCCGCCGCCCAGCGTGCGGCTAGCGGTTTCGTCGCGCAGAACGAAACGATCCCCGCAAAATGCGACCAGCGGTTCGGCGAGAACGATCTGGGCGTAGCCGGTCGCCGGCGGCGCTAGCGCCTTTGTCCTGTCC
>CAYZHO010000058.1:0-8917 GCA_964478045.1 uncultured Myxococcales bacterium
TTGCGTGTCGGTCGCGGGGCTCCGGCGCCGGGCCCCTTCGCCGCCCGCTAGCGGCGCCCCCCTGCTCCGGCAACCAGCAAGAAGACGGGCGCACCACCCGCAGGTGGTGCGCCCGCCGCCGTGGTTGCTTCGTTCAACTCGTCAGCCAGTGTTTGTTCCGCCAGCACCTCCTCTCGGTTACTTGTCGTGGCAGGTCAGGCAAATGGCGCTTCCCGTGCGCGTAATGCGGAGCAAGTCGCCATCGGCCGTGTCCTTGTTGTGGACGTCGTGGCACGACGCGCACTCGACTTTGCCGTTGATCAGCAGGACGTCGTTGATCGTGCCCGACTCGAGCGGCGTCGACACCGTCGTGGTCGCCGGGTCGAACAGTTCGCCGTCCTGGTTGGCCAGGGCGGTGTCGTACGTGAACGAGATCGGGTGATCGTTGGTCAGATCCGTACCGAGGTTCTTGTCCGGATCGAAGTCGTCCATGAACTGAGTTCCCGGCTGGCCGTCGAACGCGTCGATGGCCACCGTCCCGTCATGGCACGACAGGCACAGCTTCGAGACGCCGCCGGGCTGCCCGACGGTCGCATCGAGCGTTTGGCTGGTGTAGGGCGTGTACGTGGCCGTGGTGACCTCGTGGTTCCACAGCGGCGCGTCGGTCACGTTCGTGTCGGCGTTGTGTGGAACGTGGCAGACCACACAGATCTCCGCGTGGTTGTTATTGCCGGTGTTCCACAGCGCCGAGAAGTCGTGCGGCGACCCGACGATACCGGCGCCTGGCGTGGCGGCCGAGCTATTGGCCGCCAGGCAGACCACCGCCGCCAGCGCTGCAGCGACCGTGAGGCCCCACAGGGTTTTGCGAGTTGGGTCCGTCCTCATGGTTTCCCCCTTCTGCTCCTTTCCGTTCTTGGCTTACGTTCCAGCACCAAATGGCAGTGAGAGAACCGCCGCCTTTTGCCAAGCAAGATGAGGGCCAACTCGCTATGTGGAGGCGCATTCGGGGGGTTCGGCGGCCCCTCGGACGGGCTCACCGAGCAGCCGGCAGAACTGTTCGATATTTCAAAAGGTTAGGGCGACCCCCGATTGGGGCTCAGGGGTCCGATTAGGAAAGATTGACCGTCGGTTAAGGCTGGCGCGGTGTCCGGGGGCGGCGCAGGCGCGATTGGCGCCGAGGTTTCGGCACGGCGTGCCGCTCTGTCGGCGCGGATTCTGCGGCGCTGTTCACATGTCGTGGCAGGTAAGGCAGAGCATGCTCCCCGACAGGGTGACGCGCAAGAGGTGATTGTCGGCGTCACCGTCGTGGACGTCGTGGCAAGAGCTGCACTCGAGCCGGCGATTTTCGAGCAAATCTTGTTCAATGGTGCCGCCGAGCCCGCTCGAGCGAGCGGCGGGGTCGTGGAGCATGCCGTCGGCACTGGCTAGCGAGGAGTCGTAGACGAACGAGATGGGGTGATCGTCGGAAAGGTCGCCGCCGAGACCGACGGCCTTGGGGCCGCCCATGAACCAGCTCCCGTCATTGCTTCCGTAAGAGTCGATCGCCACCGTTCCGTCGTGGCAGGAAAGGCACAGCTTGGAGGTGCCGGTAGGCTGCCCGACGTCGGTGGCCGTGAGAGTGCGGCTCGAATAGACGGTGAAGGTTTGCGCGGTCGGCCGGTGGTTCCACAAAGGCCCTTCGGTCGTGGTCGTGTCGGCGCCGTGGGGAGTGTGACACACCACGCACAGGGAGCCGCCGCTCCAGCCCATTTGCGAAAAATCGTGCGGGCCCCCGGCGATGCCTGCCCAGCCGGGACTTGCAGAGCCTGCGAGGAAGAGTGCGAAAACAAAGACAAGGCCGCGTGGGACGAGTCCGCGCTTGCTCATGGTGTGCTCCTGCTGGCAGCCTGCGGGTTTTCGAGGTCGGTCGGCTGCGCTAACGCAGGGGCTGGTGAGCAACGCGCGTGCCGCTGCTCGAGCGGGCGGACGGGGCCAGAGCACCGGCGGGGAGCGCGCCGGCGCAGTCTAAAAAAACCTTTGGTGTATCGCTTAGTTGCAGACGCTGCCGGACGCTTGGAGGCATGTTCTGCGCTGGCGCGTGAGGACCGACGTTCGCTCCTTCAGATCGGCCCTAACCGCTACGGGCAAAGACGAGTGCTACACACTCGTCGCTCGCTGCATGCTCCCAGGCAAGGAGCGCTGCATGAACTCGCGCACGTCGGCTGGCAAGCTGCGGCAGCTTCAGGAGCGTTTCTTCCGGCGCGCTCCCGGCAGTTCGTCGAGCACCCATGAATAGGCGGCAACCGCGGTCGGCAGTCCGATGGTGCTGGCCGCCAGCGCGACCACGTGTTCGATTTCTTCACGGCTCGCACCGGCTGCTAGAGCCTTGCGGACGCAAGAGTGGACCGCGCCCTCGCGCAGGCCACCGATCGCCACGGCCAACTTGACCAGGCGGGCAGTGCGCTCGTCGAGTGGGCCAGCGGCCTCCTCGGCTCGCATTTCGTCCCAGGCGCGCGCGAGATGCGAAAAGCGTTCGGTGAACAGTTTGTACGTTCGAGGGGGCTGCGGTGTGCGTTTCGCCATTTTCGCTAGGTTCCTCCTTGGCGATGCGTCGTTTCTGCTGCCGCATCGCAGCCGGCTTTCTTTGAGGCTTCCTGGACTTTCCGGTAGCGTGTGTTACATAAGATAGCGCCGTGGTTGCAGTGGTTGCAAATAAGGAGTTCTGCAGATGAAAGACAAAGTGACCCTCGCAATACTGGCGGCTGCAGCGCTTGCGCTGGCGGCCGTTCCCGTGAACGCGTCGGCCGCAGCCGACGGCAAGGAAATCTTCCTTTCGAGCAAGTGTACGAAATGCCATTCGATCAAGGCGCTAGGGATCGAGCGGCAAAAGTCCGAAGACGAGGACATGGAGGATCCGAACGCGAAGCAACCGCCGGATCTTTCCAAGGTTGGCACCAAGCACGACTCGGAGTGGCTCCACGGGTGGCTGACCAAAGAAATCACGAACGACCAGGGCAAGAAGCACAAGATGCGTTTCCGGGGTGACGAAGAAGAGCTCGATGCCCTTGTGAATTTCCTGTTGAGCCTCAAGTAGCCCGGACGACAGTGCGCTCAAACGAAGCGGCCCGGCCACGCAAGTGGCCGGGCCGCTTTTTGTTTCGGCGCCAAGGCTTCGGCCAGTAGGGAGTAGGGATGCGCAAGCCGATTGCTTCAGCCGACCGTTCGCGTCGTCGCTCGTCTCCTTAAGAGGACTGTTCCTGCTCCATTTGGCGGAGCCGAACGTAACCGGCGACGATCATGACCACCATGAGGCCGATCGACACGAACGTTCCCTTGCGCCGGAAGTCGTACTCTTCTTGAGCCTTGGCCGCTAGCTCGTCGAGCTTTGCAACGGCTGCCTGGCCGGGCGCGATCGCCTGGCGGAAGTCGCTCATGTTGAAGGCGTGGATGTAAGAGCGCGCTTTCTTGATCGCGTCGCGCAGTTCGCCGAGCTGTTGCGTCATTGGGTCGACGTCGAGACCCCGGCGCGCGATCACCTCGATGAGGTTTTCGTACTTTTCTTCCGCTTGGACGAACTCGAGGATCGTCTCGCGGAAGTAGTCGGCCGTGGCGATGCAGTCTGGAT
The DNA here is from genome assembly GCA_964478045.1 of uncultured Myxococcales bacterium. Taxonomy (GTDB): domain Bacteria; phylum Desulfobacterota; class Binatia; order UBA1149; family SPBQ01; genus CAZQYE01. Next base: position 3,584 of record CAYZHO010000058.1, read on the forward strand.
TGTGCTGCGCGTACTTGGCGTGGCAATCGTGGCAGAGTCCCCCTTCCTTGGTGTCGAGCATTTCGTCGCTCGTCTTGGCGATCGCGTGCTTGCCGTGACACGTTTCGCACTCCGGCCAGCCGTGCTCGGTGAACGCTTCTTTGTGGCGGCTGCCGTCGAACAACATGCCGTTGCCCGCGTGGCACGTGCGGCAAATCTGCGAGACGCTCGCTACGTTTGGCGGCATCGCGGCGTGGTTGCCGTGACAGTCGTTACACGCTGCGGCCCCCACGTCGCCTTTTTCCAGCAGCGCTTTGCCATGGACGCTCTCGCGGTACTCGGCCAGTTGATTGGTCGGGATGGGCGAGCCGTCCTCGAGCGTGAAGCCTTTCATCACCTCCGGGTTCGCGTGACACTTGCCGCAGGTCTCGGGCACGTTCTTCGGATAGACGTGGGAGTTTGGATTGCTCGCGGTCTGGATATCATGCGTCCCGTGGCAGCTGACGCATTGAGCCGCGCGGGAGTCGCCCTGCTCGAGCAACACGCGGCCGTGTTTGCTCTCGCGGTACTTGGCGAGCTGATCGGTTGGCAGGTGCGGGTTGTACTGCCGCATGAAATTGGCGTCGCTATGACAACGGCCGCAAAACGCCGGAATCCACCGGCGATCCGCTAGTCGCTTGCTGCGATTGCGCGGCCACTCCTTGGGAAAGTCGTGTCCCATGAACTCCGTGCGATCGCCGCCGTGGCACCCGGCGCAGCCGAGTCCCTGCCGGAAGTGGACGTTGCTCACGTAGTCTTTGAGGTTGAGATGCGGCGGGGACCCATTGGCTTTCGGGTCCGTCGAGAACAATTGCTCGGGATCCTGGAAGTCTTTGTCGGCGTGGCAGAGCAGGCAATAGTCTTTCATTGCCAGCTCGTATTTCTGGGTAGACAACCCGAGAGAGAGAATCGTGGCCAAATGCTCGGCGGAAGTGATCCAGTCTTCTTCCACCGCCTGTGCCGTCAACTTCTTGGCGTGATTGGGAAGCTTGTCGAAATACTCGCGTAAGGTTTGAGGGATGACCGGGCTCCCGTCCTTCCGCTTGGCTTCGAGCATCTTGGCCAGCGCCGGAGGAATCTCGTACTCGGACAATTGCGGCTCCTCGACTGGCGAGGCGAGAGCGAGAGAACCGGCCAGCAACACCACGCAGAGCGCAGAAATGCCCACGTTGACCTTCATCACTACTGTCCTCCTCCCGCGGGTTGCGGCGCGGTGCGGCCGAATATTGCAAGTCCTGCCAACACGGCGACCGCGGCCGCCACGGACACGGCCCAGGCGACCAAGTAGTGCACTCCGGCGAACCCGTGGAGGGCGATGTGGAGCGCCGCCGCACCCGTGAACACGAACCAGCGGTGCTCGTAGACGAACACTCGCACGAGCGTCATCACGACGGCCAGTCCCAAAGCCCACCACGCCGCGGTCCAAGCGGTGGCGCGCGCCGCGGCTGCGACGTCGGCGCCGGGGGGAGCACCGATGTCCCACGCTTTCAGCATCAAATAGGCGATGAACAGGATCGCCGCGAAGCCGTAGTCCGTGAAGCCGGGTGAAGGGTGGTTTGCTCGGGCGCGCCGATCGAGCCACGGAATCAGCGCCCAGGTGCCCATCAAGATGGAAACCACGAACAGGCAGACCTGGGGACCTTCAAGGCCAAACAAATGGGGCGGAAACTCCTTGAGCAGCTGGTAAATCCACAGGAAGTACCACTCCGGCTTGATCCCAGGGTAAGCGGGCGCCAGCGGGTTGGCTTTCTTGCCCAGTTCCCACTCGATGCCCGGGATGCCGGGACCGTAGGGCAGGAACGTTGCCAGGAGAAGAAGTAGCGCCAGACAGCTCAGCCACAGCAGCACATCCCGAATGGCGAAGTTGGGGAAGAACTTCATCCCCCGGGGGGCGACTTTTTGCTCGATCGGGGGCGCCATTCCCTGGCGCTGAATGAACAGTAGGTGCAGGCCGATCAAGGCGAAGGCGGTCAGCGGCAGCACGACGACGTGAAGGGCAAAGAACCGGTAGAGAGTATTGATGGTTACATCGGGGCCGCCGCGCAAGACTTCAAGAACCCATTCTCCGATCAGCGGGATCGACTTCACCGAGTCGGTACCCACCGAGGTGGCAAAGAAGGCAAGCTCGTTCCACGGCAGCAGGTACCCCGAGAAGCCGAAGCCGAGCGCTACCGCGAACAGTGCGTAGCCAACGACCCATGTCAGTTCGCGGGCCTTCAGGAGCATCGTGCTGAACATGTGGACTACCAGACACACGATCATCAAGTGCGCACTCCAGCAGTGGATCGAGCGGACGAGCCAGCCGAACGGAACTTTCGTGGTGATGTAGCGGATGCTCTCGTAAGAGGTCGCTTCGCCGGGCTGATAGTACATGAGCAGGAGCACGCCCGAGGCGATCTGGACCATGAAGAAAAACAGAGTCGCGCCGCCAAGGAAGTACCAAACCATGGAGTGGACGCCGATCGGTACTTCCTTGTGCCGCATGAACTCGACGAGCGGCGTGAGCCCGTAGCGCTCGTCGAGCCAACGGTAAAGTCCTGCGATCAGTCCGCGCTCTTTCATGCCGTCTCCTTCACGATGATCTTGAGACCCTCTTCGTCCTCTTCGGCCACGTATTGAGGCAGTGGTTTGGGCGGAGGCCCCGAGATGACCCGCCCGTTTAGGTCGAAGCGGCCGTTATGGCAGGCGCACCAGATGACCGACTCGCCCGGGACGAACTGGACCGTGCAGCCCTCGTGCGTGCATTTGGCGCTCATCGCGTGGTACTTCTGCTGGTTGTCGCGCAGGACGAGAATGCGCTTTCCTTGTGTGGAGAGGATGACGAATTGGTTGCGTTCTAGGGCGAGCATCTCGTTGCGCGTGAGGCGAATCGGCCCGCTCGGCCCCGTTTGGGGCAGGGGGGTGAGGTAGCGGAGCACTGGATACAAGACCGTCGCGAGCCAGCCTGCCGCAGCACTGCCGAGGACCAGGTCGAGAAACCTGCGCCGCGTCTTCTTGGCTTGTAGCACGCTGGTGCCGGTCGATTCGAAGGTCTGCTGTGCCATGCGCCCCTCCCTGGGATCCAAAGTGCTATTAGCCGAAACGAATATAGCGCGACAAAGGATAAAGCAATGCTTAATCGTTTGCCCCTATCGCGGGGAAGCCGAGCAACTAGAGCTCTGAGCCTCCTGGCGACCGCCTCACACCGAAGACCTTGTCGATTGGCGGCTGTCCGGCGTTCCGCTCAGCCCCTTCCACACTGCATGGCTATGCGCCGCGCCGAACATTCGGCACAAAGCAAGCGTCATGCCATAAGGCCAGTACACTTCGGCGGCAAAGCTACGAGCCGGATACACAGAATTTGCCGATATTTCGGCACAAGGTGACGAAATATCGGCGCAGGGCCGTCAGTGCTGCTTCGTCCGAAACAGCTTGCTCTGAAGCGTAGTTCTAGGGACCCCAAGCAGCTCGGCAGCTTTTGTCTGCTGGCCCCCGGCCTGCCGCAGTGCCCAGGAGATCACCTCGTCTTCGAAACGTTCCACCAAATCGTGAAGGGACAGCCGGTCGCGTCCCTCGAGGTGAAGAGTGAAAGGCTTGTCGGCTGCTCGCCCTTGCTCGGTTAAGTACGCGGGCAGATGGGCCATCTGGATTTCCGGACCCGGGCAAATAGCGGCGGCCGTTTCCATCACCCGTCTGAGTTCACGCACGTTGCCAGGCCAATGGTAGTTTCGCAGGGCCGCCCCGGCTTCCGGGCTCAGTCGCTTGGGCTCTTCCCCGCTCTGTGCAGCGAGCATCCGCAGGAAGTGCTGGGCTAGCAGCAGCACGTCTTCGCCGCGTTCGCGCAAAGGCGGGAGCGGGATTTCCAAGCCTCGAATCCGGTAAAACAAATCCTCGCGAAAGTCCCCGCGCTCGACCGCTTGTGCCAGGTCGATCTTTGTCGTTGCGATCACCCGTGCGTCCGAGTGGATCTCTTGGGTTCCCCCCACGCGCAAGAAAGAACCGTCCTGGAGTACCCGCAAGAGCTTTGCCTGGATGTCGAGGGGCAGGTCGTCGAGGTCGTCGAGAAGGATTGTTCCGCCCTTGGCCCGTTCGAAACTGCCCTGGCGGCGCTGGATCGCTCCGGTAAAGGCTCCTTTCTCGTGGCCGAAAAGCTCGCTTTCCGCCAGGTCCTTCGGAATCGCGCCGCAGGCGACCGCAACGAAAGGACCTTGGCTGCGCCGGCTGCGCTCGTGCAGGGCGCGCGCAACCAGCTCCTTGCCGGTACCCGTTTCGCCCGTGATCAGGACCGGGGCAGGGTTGTCGGCGAACAGCTCGATTCGCTCGAGCACGAACCGCATTGCTGGCGACTGCCCCACGATGCCCGAGGCTTGCGCAGTGTCCCCCAAGATGGCATGCAACTTCTCGATTTCTTTACGCGAATCGTGGAGCTCCTTGATTCGCTGCAGGCGGACGTTGAGTTCGTCGAAGCCGAACGGTTTGAGAAGGTAGTCCGCCGCCCCTTCCCGCATCGCGGTTACCGCCGATTCGACACTCCCGTAGGCGGTCATGACGATCACGTCCGTCTCGGGGGTGCGCTTCTTGACCTCGCGCAAGAACTCGAGGCCATCCATGGTTGGCATCCGCAGGTCGGTCAGGACGACGTCCCAGGGGCTGGCTTCGATCAAATCTAGGGCCCGGAAAGCGTTTTCTGCGGTTGCCGTCTCGTAACCGGCTTTGGCCAGGAGACGGGCGGTCGTCTCCCGGCTGATTTTCTCGTCGTCCACCACCAGGACGCGCAGCCCGTCGCTCACTTAAGCCCCCTCCCGAGTTTCTTCTTCGCCTTCTTCACTCCCTTCGGCCGGCAGCTCGAGAACCACCCGGGTTCCGTGGCCGACTTCGCTATCGACCCGGATGCTCCCGCCGTGCTGTTCGATCACCCTGCGTGCAATTGCAAGTCCCAGGCCAGATCCTTCGCCTACTGCCTTCGTGGTGTAGAAAGGGTCGAAAATCTTGGGCAGCTCGCGGGGATCGATGCCCGGGCCGGTATCGGCGACCTCGATTCGCACCACACCCTCTCCTTCGTCACCGGCTCGGGTAGTGACCGTGATCTCTCCGCCTGGCTCGCACGCGTCGACCGCGTTGTCCAACACGTTCAGCAGGGCTTCCCCCACGCGGGTGGCGTCCACCGAGGCGCGTACGTCGCTGGCGAGCTCCGTACGCACTCGCACGCGCTTGCGACTTGCCCGCACGACGAAGAACTCGAGGGTGTCGCGGACCACCTCGTTGAGATCCCTGGGATGGCGGTCGAGGGGCGCGTCGCGCGTGAGCACGAGCAGTCGCTTGGTGACGCTTTCGATT
>CAYZHO010000058.1:8927-13744 GCA_964478045.1 uncultured Myxococcales bacterium
CTTTCGATTCGCGCGAGCCCTTCCGACATGAGGTTCAATGTTTCCTCGAACGACGGATCGATTTCTCCGCTCGACCGGAGGATCTCGACGCAGTTCATGACGCCGTGGAGCGGATTGCGAATCGTATGCGCTACCCCGGCGGCAAGTTCGCCGACCCGCGCCAGGCGCTCGCGCGATAGCGCCAGTCGTTCGCGCTGGAAACTGATTGCTTCGGCCCGGCGCTGCCGGCTGGCGACGGACTGGACGAAGTAGATGACTCCAAAGAGCGTCAGCACAAAGGCGACCGTGTAGCCGAATACGAACTCCGGAGAGTGCCAGAACCCTCCCCGCATTAGCGCTCCTCCTGCCGAGCGAAACGCCAGGGGATGGTGGTCGAGGATTCCGGCTAGTTCGCACAGGATGGTTCCTCCGTGCAAGAGCGCAGCGGCGACACCGAGCGCAACCGCCGTTCCTAGCGGCAGCAGCATTGCCCCGATGGCCATGTGGAACACGAAAAATGCGGCAAACGGATTTTCGATTCCGCCACTCCAGTGCAGCAATACGGTGAGAACGACGAGATCGAAGAAAATCTGCAGGGCAATCGCACGCTGCAGGACGGGCACCGGACGGGCGGAGCTGCGCCGCGACCACGCGCGGAAGATCGCATTGCACGCGATCAGCAACAAGGACATCAGAACGAGCACCGCCGGTTTCTCGACGATCCCGAGCGTGCCGGCGATTGCGGCGACCACGAGGACGCCTGCTGAGGCCAGCCATCGCAGGCCCACGAGCCAGTCCATGCGTTCGACCAGGTAGCGCTGCTGCGGGGGCTGTTCGGTGCGGCCCCGGCGAAAACTGGCCGGCGCCTGCGCCGTACTGCCGCTCGATTCCTGCGTCGCCGTGCCCACCCGCCTATGGTCCTCCCAAGCCGGAGTTCCTCAAAAGGGCCTCCCGCCACCTTGTGCACAGGGGAAGGCGCTAGCGCAACAGACGGCTACCTTGCTTGAGGCGGCGCGTCCTCTACATTCGCTTCGTGACCCTATTTGCTCGCAAGCATCGGGACCTGTCCGAACAAACCGCTGCGGGAGACCCCGCGCGGCGCCGGGGCCTGGCCTTGCTCCCCGCCTGAGCGATGTTCGAGTGGATCGTTAGGCACCGCTGGTGGGTCGTTGCCGCGACGGTGGCGGCGACGGCGCTTTTTGCGACCCAACTTCCCAAGTTGCGGTTCGACCCGAACACCGAAGCCTACGTTCCGGTCAACCACCCCGTTCGGCGGTTTTGGAGGGAAGCGCGGGAGCGATTCGGTATTGGCCGCGAGATTCTGGTGGCGCTTGAGGCACGCGGGCCCGAGGGGATTTTCACGCCGCGCATGCTGCAGGCGCTGCGCGACCTAACCGACGGGATCAAGGGCCTCGATGGCGTGATCGCCGAAGAAGTGCGAAGCCTGGCCGACGCCGAGGCGATCGTGGGTACCGAGGAAGGCCTCGAAGTGAGGCCGTTCTTCGAAGAACCGCCGCACACGCTTGCTGAGGCCCGAGCAATTCGTGCGGAGGTGTTTCGCAACGCTGTCTATCTCGATCGACTGGTGTCGCGCGACGGCAAGATCGCCGTCATTTTGGTACCGACCCACCATGCCGTCGGCAAGAGCCCGACAGAGGTATACGAAGAGATTGCGGCATACGTGGCGGCCCATCCAGTGAAGGGAGCCCGCATCCTCATTGCTGGAGACCCCGCGGTCGAAGCCGTCTTCGGGCGGCAGATGGCCGCTGACCTCGAGCGCCTGATCCCTCTGGCCATGCTCGTGGTGATCGTCGTGCTGTTCCTGTGTTTCCCGGGCGTGGGACCTGTGCGGCTGGCGGCCCGAGCGGCCGTGCTCTTGAGTGTGGTATTGCTCTGGCAGCAGATCGAGGGAGGGCCTGTGCGCCTCCTTGTTGCGGCTTGCGCGGCGCTGGCCGGGGCCATGCTGACCGTGCGTGGCGTGTTGCTGCCGGTCCTCGTGGTGGCGATTTCCGTTGTCTGGACGTGGGGGATGCAGGCAGCGCTGGGCCTGCCCATCTACATCGCGGGGACCCTGGTGCCTCCGCTGCTTCTTGCGATCGGCTGCGCCGACGGGATCCACATCTTGGAGCGGTACTACGAAAAGGCCGGCCGCTACTCGGACCGCGACCGTGTGGTCCTGGGAACAATGGAGGAACTTTGGCGTCCGGTGGTGCTGACGTCTCTGACCACGGCTGCTGGCTTTGGATCCTTGATGGCCGGCAGCATGACCGTCTACCGAGTCTTCGGCTTTACCACGGCCTTCGGCATCCTCGTCGCGATGCTCATGTCCCTTACGTTGCTACCGGCGGCTCTGGCGATTCTACCGCTTCCGCGTTCGCGACCTCGCAATTGGTCGTTGGATCTGCTGCCCCGCGGCCTGATGGCCCTCGGCCGCTGGATCGCAGGACACCGAAAGCTGGTCCTTGCCGCCGGGATCCTGGCGGCGATCGGCTTTCGCATCGCCGCGGAAGACCTGCGGATCGACTATTCGTGGGTGGAAAGTTTGTCTCCCGACAGTCCGGTGCTGGAAGCCGACCGGGTTTTACGCAGCCGCTACGGAGGAACGACGCCGTTCAATATCATCGTTCGCGCTCCCCAACCGGATGGGATCAAAGATCCGGCCGTGCTCGAGGCAATGGACCGAGTGCTCGAGGAGCTGGCCGAGCGCCCCGAGGTTGGCGACACCCGTTCGATCGCCGAATACCTCAAGCGGATGAACCAGGCGATGCACGGAGACCGGAGCGAGGCCTACCGGATTCCCGCGACGCGGGAGCTGGTGGCCCAATATCTCCTTTTATACTCGATGTCCGGAAACCCGGCCGAGCTCGACGACATGGTCGATTACGATTACCAGGCGGCGAACCTGTCGTTCCGCGTGCGGGGGGATCGACTCCACGTCATCCAGGGCGTCGTCGAGGCTGCTCAGCGGGCGATCGACGAGCACCTGCGCCCGCTCGGGCTAAGTGCGACTCTCACCGGAGCCGGCATGGTCCTCAAAACCGTCATGGACATGATCTTCCAGAGCCAGGTCTACTCACTGGCGACCGCGACCATGCTGGTACTGGTATCTCTGTGCGTCTTGTTTCGCTCGCTCCGCGACGCTCTGGTCTGCATGGTCGGGCCGCTGTTTACAGGCATCGCGAACTTCGGCGGGATGGCCTTGCTCGGGGTTCCTCTGGGACCTGAAAAGGCAATGATCGGGGCGATCGCCCTTGGAATCGGGATCGACTACTCGATTCATCTGATGTCCCGATTTCGCGACGTTGCTGGCCGCGGTATGTCGGTAAACGAAGCAATCGTGGAAGCGATGCGGACGACCGGCCGGGCCATCCTCTTTAATGCCCTGGTGGTGGTTGCAGGCTTTCTCGTGCTCGGGTTTTCCAAGTCTCCAAGCAACGTCACCTTCGGACTGATGATTGCGGCCAACATGGCCGTTTCCTGTGCGGCGGCCCTGACGTTGCTCCCGGCGGTTTTGGCCGTGATGGGCCACTACCAGCAAGCCCGGCTCCAGACCGAGCCAGCGCCGGTGGCTGTGGCGGGTGCGGACAAGTAAACGAGGGCCTTCGGAAGCGCAGGGCAGAGGTGTACTGGCGATCACCAGGGGTGGCGGACCCGAACGGGTCGCGGCTAGACCCGCGTGCGGAAGGCGGGTTCTACGAGAGCTTCTTCGTGCGCGCAAACCATCCCCGGCGCCCGCTGGCGCTATGGATTCGTTATACGGCGACGCGAGTGGCTGCGCCTTCGCCCAGGACGTTCGGGGAGTTGTGGGCTGTGTGGTTCGATGGCGAGCACGGCCGTCACGTCGCGGTGAGAGAGGAAGTCGAGCCCGGGGCGCTGGCCTTTGCCCGCGACCGCTTGGACGTGCGCCTCGGCTCGGCAGTCCTCCGCCCTGGCCATTGCAGCGGCCGCGCGCGAAGCGGCGGCCACTCGATCGCGTGGGACCTTCGTTACGAAGGGCAACAGCCGCCGCTGTTGCTGCTTCCGCCGCGCCGCTACCAAGCCCGGTTTCCCCACGCCAAGGCGCTCGTAGGGGTGCCGGCCGCGGTGTTCCGCGGTCACCTTGAAGTGGACGGTGAGCTCCGTGACGTCGATGGGTGGCCGGGCAGCCAGAATCACAACTGGGGCAGGCGCCACACGGATTGGTATGCCTGGGGCCAGGCCGTTGGTTTCGATCAGGACCCCGATGCGTTCCTCGAAGTTGCATCCGCTCGGATGCGTTTCGGCCCATGGTGGAGCCCCACGTTCACTGCGCTCGTGCTGCGCCGCTCGGACGGGGAGTTACGGGCCAACACGTTCGTGAGGACCTTGCTAGCGCGGGCGCGGGTGGGATACTTCGACTGGGAGTTTTCCACTAGCGCCGGAGGGTATCACCTGGCTGGCCGAATATGGGCGGAAAAGCGGGACTTTGTGGGCTTGCGCTACCGCAATCCGCCCGGGGGAATCAAGTACTGCCTGAATACCAAGCTCGCTTCCTGCCGTCTTGAGCTGACGGATCCCGCCGGCCGTTCAGCGGTTCTCGACAGTCACGGGCGCACCGGCTTCGAGATTCTCAGCGACGATCGCCCCCACGGCATTCCCTTATCGGGATAACACGGAGACGGGCCGCTAGTGCCGGGCGATTCGGGCGCTTGTGCCGCACACAAGAGTCGTTCATGAATGGACCGCCAGCGCTGCCGCTGCGGGGAGGTTGGATCTGAATGAAAGCAGTAGTGTGCAAGGAATACGGGCCGCCGGAAAAGCTCGTGGTCGAGGATATTCCGCCGCCGCCCTTGGGTCCCGGTCAAGTCCGAGTGCGGGTT
>CAYZHO010000059.1:0-13654 GCA_964478045.1 uncultured Myxococcales bacterium
GGGATCTCGTGGTTGCCAACGATTCGCGCGTGGTCCCGGCGCGCCTGGGTGCTCGCAAACCGACGGGCGGTGCCGTGGACTTGCTCGTGCTGCCGGGTGCCGAACCTACCCGTGCCGAAGCGCTTTACCGGAGCTCGAAACCGCTGCGCGAGAACCAGGTCCTCACGGTGTGCGGCCGGCCGGTCTTGCGCGTTTTGAAAGCGCCAGCGCGGGGGCGGTGCCTGCTCGAGACGATCGGCACCACGGTAGTCGAGTTGCTCGAGCAAGCCGGTACGGTTCCTTTGCCGCCTTACATCGTGCGGCCGGCCGGGGCGGGCCCGGAAGATGCGGCGCGCTATCAAACCATCTATGCCCGAGCCGCCGGCTCGGTGGCCGCGCCGACGGCCGGCCTCCACTTTACGAGTGGGGTCCTCGAGCGGTTGCGCGCCCGGGGGATTGGGTTCGCCACGGTGACGCTTCACGTCGGGCCCGGCACGTTCCAGCCGATTCGTTCCGTCCCCGAGGAACATCAGATGGAGGGCGAGTGGTGCGAGGTGTCGCCGGAGGTAGCAGAACGAATCGCACGGACGAGGTCGAGCGGCGGCCGGGTGGTAGCCGTCGGCACGACCACGGTCCGTACCCTCGAAAGCGCAGCCGACGAGGCCGGGCGCGTCCGGCCGTTTGCCGGCGCCACGCGCCTATTCATCAAGCCCGGATATCGGTTTCGCGCGGTCGATGTGCTGCTTACGAACTTCCACCTGCCGCGTTCGACGCTGCTATGCCTAGTGCTGGCATTTGCCGGGTGCCGGCTGACCCGAGCAGCGTACGAGGCGGCGATCGCCGAACGCTACCGCTTTTACAGCTACGGCGATGCAATGCTCGTGGTCTGATCTCGGCTGGTAGGGCGTGGAGGGACGCGATCGAGAGGAGCAGCGGCGGTTGAGGGCGGACGCAACAAGGCACCGGCCGGGCCGGTTTACAGTCACGGCCGCTTGCGGGCGAGCCCGGGCCGGGGTGCTCGAAACAGGCCATGGCCCGGTCCACACGCCGGCATTCATGCCGGTGGGGACCTACGGCACCGTGCGGGGGCTGACGCCCGCAGAGATCGAGGCCACGGGCACGGAGATCATCCTTGCGAACTCGTATCATCTGGCGTTGCGGCCGGGGCTGGAAACCATTAGTAAGATTGGAGGCCTGCATCGGTTCATCGGCTGGCGGGGGCCCATCCTGACCGACAGCGGGGGCTACCAACTGTTCAGCCTGGCATCTTGCGTGAGCCTGACCGAAAAGGGGGCCGTTTTTCGCTCTCACCTCGATGGGTCGAAGTTTGAGATGACGCCCGAGCGGTCGGTTGACATCCAGTTGCTGCTTGGGGTGGACATCGCCATGGTCTTCGATGTGCTTGCCGCCGATCCTGGCGATCGGGCGGCGGCCCAGGAGGCGGCCGAGCGGACGGTACGCTGGGCGCGGCGTAGCCGGGAGCAGATCGAGCGTAAGGCGGCGCACGAGCGTGGCAATACGGTGTTCTTCGGGATCGTGCAGGGGGGCGTGTTCGAGGATTTGCGGCGCGATAGCGCCCGCGCGCTATCGGATCTTGACTTTCCCGGCTACGCCATCGGCGGGCTTTCGGTGGGCGAAGAGCACGCGGCGACCATGGAGGCGGCGGACCGAGCCGCCGACATGCTGCCGCACTCCAAGCCCAGATACATGATGGGTATGGGGCTTCCCGGCGACATCGTGGACCTTGTCGGGTTCGGCTACGACTTGTTCGACTGCGTGGTGCCAACCCGCAACGGGCGCAACGGAACGCTTTTCACGCGAGGCGGTCCCATAACGATCCGAAACTCCTGCTATCGCGACGATCCCCGCCCGATCGAGCCAGACTGCGAGTGCCGCGCTTGCCGTGGTTTTTCCCGCGCTTACCTTCACTACCTCACCAAGCGGCGGGAGATGCTGGGGGCAATACTGGCGAGCATTCACAACGTTTACTTCTACCAGCGTTTGATGCGCGAGCTGCGTGAAGCAGTGATCACCGGTACGTACGATGAATACCGGCGGCGCTTTCACACGAGGTACGCCGCCGGTGCTCGAGCTGGAACAAGCGAGGAAGCCGAATGATCGAGCTGCCATTGGTCTTGGCCGAGGTGGCCCGCCCGCCGGGAGGCCTCGAGCCGTTCATCCCTTTGATCCTGATTCTCGTCGTCTTCTATTTCCTGCTCGTTCGCCCGCAGCAGAAAAAGGCCAAGGAGCACGAGAACCTGATCAAGAACCTGAAGAAAAACGATCGCGTGGTCACCATGGGCGGCCTGCACGGGCGCATCGTCGACTTGAGCGAGCACGTGGTGACTCTCGAGGTCGCACCGAACGTTCACGTCCGGGTCGACCGGTCGCAGATCGGACGGCTGCAAAAGAATAAGAAGGAGGCCTAGGCCGTGACGCGAAGCTTGAGGTGGCGTTTGGCGGCGGTCGTTGGATCGGTGTTGGTGTCGGCCGTTTTTCTCGTGCCGAGTTTCGTCCACGACCTACCCGGCTGGTGGCGGACCGTGTTGCCGACGCAGAGCATTCGCCTCGGACTGGACTTGCAGGGGGGCATCCACCTGGTGCTCGAGGTCGACGTCGATAAGGCGGTCCAGAACGCGGTGGACGTGTTGGCCGAGCAGTTGCGCAAGGAGCTGCGGGACGAAGAAATCGCCACGCGGGACTGGCGGCGTGAGGGCCTGGCGGGCGTGTCGTTTGAGTTGGTCAGCCGCTCGCGCGCCGAGAAGATGCTCACGTATATCGGCGACAACTTTCCGAATCTCGAGAAAGTCGGAGAGGAAGGCAACCGCTATCGCTTCGAGCTCATCGAGCCGGAGATCAAGAACATCCGCCAGTTCGCGGTCGAGCAGGCCCTCGAGACCATTCGCAATCGGGTCGACGAGTTTGGCGTGGCTGAACCCACGATCCAGCGCACCGGTGAAAACGGCATTCTCGTTCAGCTCCCGGGCGTGCGCGATCCAGACCGCGCCAAGCGCTTAATTGGGCGCACCGCCCAACTCGAATTCCGCATGCTGGCAGACCAGTCGACCACTGGACCTACGGAGACGCTGACCGGGGAAGAAGTCGACCCGGTCACGCACCACGCCCGCACGGTTACCTATCGGGTCGAGAAGCAGGTCCTGATGACCGGGGACGTGATCGCCGACGCCCGCCACCGGCCGGGACAATACGGGGAACCACCCTACGTATCGCTGACGCTCAACAGCCGGGGAGCGCGGATTTTCGAGCGGATCACGGCCGACAACGTTGGCCGCCGCCTGGCAATTATCCTCGACGGCAAAGTGCAGAGCGCGCCGGTCATTCGCGAGCGCATCGGTGGCGGACGCGCAGTGATCACCGGAAACTTCACGCTCGACGAAGCGCGGGACCTAGCAATCGTCCTTCGCGCGGGCGCTCTTCCAGCACCCGTCCATATCGCCGAAGAACGAACAGTAGGGCCTTCGCTCGGGCGGGACTCCATCCGCGCGGGGGTCCGCTCGTTCATCATCGGCGGCATTCTCGTGACGCTGTTCATGGTGGTCTACTACCGGGGGAGCGGCCTGATTGCCGACCTTGGATTGGTCTGCAACGTTCTCGTGCTTCTCGGCATCCTGGCGGGGTTCCAGGCTACACTGACGCTACCGGGTATTGCGGGCATCGTTCTTACGCTGGGAATGGCCGTGGACGCGAACGTCCTGATCAACGAGCGGATCCGAGAAGAACTGCGGCTCGGCCAGACCACGCACGCGGCGCTCGACGCGGGTTACAGCAGGGCGTTGCCAGCGATCCTCGACTCGAACATCACGACCTTTCTCGCCGGCCTGGTCCTGTTCCAGTTCGGGTCGGGTCCCATCAAAGGATTTGCGCTAACGCTGTGCATCGGGATCGCGAGCACGATCTACAGTGCGGTGTTTGCGAGCCGCGTGATGCACGACCTGGTCTTGAGCGGGCGCCCGGGCGCCAAGGTGAGCATCTGAGGAGGCTCCATGCTGGAGATCGTCAAGCCGGACGTCAACATCGATTTCATTCGCCTGCGGCGGGCTGCCTTGACCCTGTCGGCGCTGGTGATCGTGGCGGGGCTGGTCTCGCTCTTCGTCAAGGGCGGGCCGAACTATGGGATCGACTTTACTGGAGGCCTCATGGTGCATGCCGGGCTAGGCGCCGGCACCGACATCGCCGAGGTACGGCGGGCCGTCTCGTCGCTGGAGGTCGGGGAAATCTCGGTGCAGTCGTTCGAGAGCCAGCCCGGTGAGTTTCTGATCCGCGTTCCGCAGGCCGATCCGCAACTGACGGGCGGAACGGCTGCGGCGATCAAACAAGCGCTCGAGAAGGCGTTCGGGGCCGATCGGGTCGACATCAAGCGCACCGAAATGGTCGGGCCGCGCGTTGGGCACGAGCTGCGAAAGCGCGGAATTCTGTCCGTCCTGGCCGCTACGGTGGCGATGGGGATCTACATCGCCGTCCGTTTCGAGCTACGCTTCGGCATCGGCGCGGGCGTGGCCCTGCTCCATGATGTCTTGGTGACGGTCGGTGCGCTGTCCCTCTACAACGTCGAGTTCAACCTTTCGATCGTTGCGGCGCTGCTGACCATCGTCGGTTACTCGGTCAACGACACCGTCATCGTTTCCGACCGGATTCGCGAGAACATGCGGCGCCTGCGCAAGATGGAGCTGGCCACGCTGATCAACCGGAGTATCAACGAGACTCTCTCGCGCACCCTGCTGACCACGCTCACGACCCTGCTTGTCCTGTTTTCGCTGTTTTTCTTCGGCGGGGGCGTAATCCACGGGTTCGCGTTCACTCTGATCGTTGGGCTAGTCACCGGTACGTATTCGTCGATTTTCATTGCGAGCCCGATTGTTGAAATGTGGGAGCGCCGCCGGCAGCCTGAAAAGGCCCGCCGTTGACAAGGGTTTGGCCATAGTGCTACCCGACGGCGGTCGGCTCTGGAGGCAGGAGATGGAACGAAAAGCCTTGCCTCATCGCAGCAAGATGTACACGGACCTGGCCGGGCTCTACGACCACGTGTTCACGCGCGTGTTCGCCCGGCGCATTCATCGGGTCATTCGTGGTCTAAACATTCCACCCGGCGCGCGGGTTCTCGAGATCGGCGTGGGCACGGGCGCTTCACTCGACGCCTACCCACCGCACTGCTCGGTCATCGGAATCGACCTGTCCGAGGATATGCTCGAACAGGCGCGCGCGAAGCTCGATCCGGTGCGACACCGGCACATCGAGCTGCGGCAGATGGACGCTCTCAACCTCGAGTTCGAGTCCGACTCTTTCGACTACGTGACGGCCTTCCATGTGGTTACGGTCGTGCCCGACCCGAACCGGCTGATCCGAGAAATGACGCGCGTCTGCAAGCCCGACGGCGAGGTGGTCATCATCAACCATTTCAGTAGCCCCCGGCGGGTGATCCGTGGCGTCGTCAACCTGGTGGACCCGATTACGCGGCGCCTGGGCTGGAGCACGAAACTCAGCCTTGACGACGTGATGCGCGCGGCGCCACTGAGCCTGCAGCAGCGCTACAAGACGTCGCCGTGGTCGCTGTTCACGATCGTTCAGGCGCGCAAGTTCGAAACCAGCGGCTACCGCAGTCTGCCGCGCGGGCCGCTTCCGTAGAGTTTCCTGCCGGACGAGCACCGATGGAGCTGTTCGCCGGGGCGCCAAAGGCCGCTGACGGCGCTCAGTGCACGCGCTTGCTGTGTGGTACGGGGAACAAACCGAGGGTGGCCAAGCGGCGGCGGTCACGCGGTGAGGCCGACTCGAGCCAACGCCGGTACAGGCGCAGCACGTGGGCGTCCGAGGCGAACAGCTCGCGGTCCGAGATCGTAGCCAGCACGCGGACAAAGTCCTCGAAGCGACGGCCGAGATCGGTGTAGGTTTCTGCGAACCAGCCGCCCGCCACCTTCATCTGCTCGAGCGCGCTCAACTGCAGGTAAGCGGTGCTCCCGATTTCGAAGAAGTACTCGGTGGCCACCGGCTTGGCCTCGATGTAGTCGAGGAAGATGCCGGACAAGAACAGGAGCGTATCGGCGAGCTCCTTGAGAGCTTGGTAGCGCTGGGCCGGGGCGAGGCCGGTTGCTTCGAGCAGGGCAGGGCCGAAGGTACGGTGAAACGCCGCTGGGTCGGCGCGCAAGAACACCGCTAGCAAATTGGCCAGGTAATACTCGGTATCGTCGGACGTACGCAGCCCGTGTTCGGCCAGCGCCGCGCGCACCATCGTGCGGGTGACCGTGTCGAGCGGGGCGGTCAGCAGTTTCTTCTCCTCGGCCGTCATTGAAGTGCCTTCTACAAATTCGACGATGCCGGTTCGCGGCAGATTCAGTCCAGCGGCGCACGCCGCCGACACTCAAAAATTCTACGCGGCGACAAAGAGGTTGCCAACCCGAATCCCCGCGGCTGCGGGGAAACTCAGCGGCGGGGGCGTCGGAACCGCCCGTGGCCGGCCCCCGCTCCCGCGGCGGGCGACATGGCGGGTGCCGACGGATGTGCTCCGGCAGGCGCTAGGGCCGGACGTCTGGTTCCCGACTCGTTTCCGCTCGACCAGGGTAGGAAGAAGGCGATCGTCCGGCCGAGTAGCTTCCAGAATCCGCCGCCGCCTCCTCCGAGCAGGGACTCCGCGCGGTTGTACAGAGTCTCGTCATTGACGAGCTTGCCGAGCGTGCCCTGGCCCGAGCGCACTTTCTCGGCGATCTCGGCGATGCTTGCGCTGGCGCGCTCGATGTTCGAGAGGGTCTTGTCGGCAAACTCCTCGTCACTGGCCAAGCGGGCCAGCGTGCCCTGGCCGCTGTTGAGCTTACTCGCAAAGCGCGCCGCCTGTTCGGAGGCGATTTCGAGGTTGTCGAGGATGGTCGCGATTTGCTCCTCGCTCTGCATGAGGGTGCCGAGGGTCCCTTCTCCTGCTTGAACTCGAGCAAACAGTTCGTCCACACGGCGGGTGGCAGATTCGATGTTCGCGATCGTCAGGCTCAGGTCGTCGGCAAACTGGCGGCCAAAGTCGCGGTCGCTGATCAGGCGGCCGATCAAGCCTTCGCCCTGATTGATGTCGGTCAGTACCTGGCGCAGGAGAGCCGTTACCTCGATCGCGTTCGAAACGATGTCTCCGCTCTGTCCTAGGATGGCTTCGTAATCCACCGGGTCGACGGATCGGATAAGACCTCCAGGCTCGACGGGCTCGGCTTCGAGTGTTCCACTCGTCAGTTCGATGTACTTATCCCCAAGTAACCCGAGAGTCTGGATCTTGCCGACCGTGTCCCGGCGGATCCGCGGTGCAACGCTGCTCGAGACGCTGATCTTGACTTCGACGTAGCGCGCCGTCGGATCGGGCGGGAACTGCATGCGACTTACCCAGCCGACGTTGACACCGTCGAGCGCAACCGGTGCGCCTTCCTGCAGTCCGTTCGTGCGGCTGAACTGCAACCAGTACGTTGTCCGTCCTTCCCAGAAGCGTTGCTCGCGGCCAACCAGGAACACACCGACAGCGATGATGGTCAGTGCGACCAGCGCGACCAGTCCAACCGAGAACGTTTTGGTTGTCGATTCGTTCACGGTTTTGGTGCCGGTGCGACCGCTGCAGCCGACATGAACTGCGCGATCACCGGGTCGTCGCTCGACCGCAGCTGTTCAGGGGTTCCAACGCACCGGATCACCCCATTATACAGAAACGCCATGCGGTCGGCGACAAACGCAGCGCTCGCCAAGTCATGCGTCACCACCACGGAGGTCAGACCGAGTCGCGCCTGCAAGTCGCGGATCAGCTCGTTGATTTGCTGTGCGGTCACGGGGTCGAGGCCGGTCGTCGGCTCGTCGTAGAGCATCACCTCGGGCTCGAGAGCCAGCGACCGGGCCAGGGCCGCTCGCTTGCGCATACCGCCGCTGAGCTCTGCCGGAAGCTTGTGCTGAGTGCCGCCCAGGCCAACGATTTCCAGCAGGTGGGCCACCCGCCGGCGCCGCTCCTCGCCCCTGCAAATGCGATGCTCGTCAAGAGCGAAGGCGACGTTGTCTTCGACGGTGAGCGAATCGAACAGGGCTCCTCCTTGGAAGAGCATCCCCACGTTACGCCGGACCGTAACGAGCTCGGCTTCCGACAGCCTCGTAATATCGCGGCCATGGAAAGTCACGGTTCCTTCGTCTGGGCGAATCAAGCCATTCAAGTGCTTCAGAAGAACGCTCTTGCCTGTTCCTGAGTGGCCGAGCACGACGATCGTCTCGCCTTTGCGGATGTCGAGATCGACTCCGTCGAGAACCCGATGGCTGCCAAAGCTCTTGCGCAGGTTGCGGCAGCCGATGATCACTGCGCCGTCCTTCATAGCATCAACATCAACTTGGTAAGGAAGAAGTCAGAAACGAGTACCGAAATGGAAGCGCCAACCACGCTTCGCGTGGTCGCCCGGCCTACGCCATCGGCTCCGCCTTCAGCGGCCATACCGTTGCGGCAAGCGATGGCGCCTATGATCACTGCGAATACCGCGGCCTTGGCGAGACTTCGGGCGAGGTCACCCAGGGTGAGAAACTGCAGGAGACTAGTCACGTAGAACGTCGGCTGGACGTTGAGTTCGACGTAAGAAACGAACAAGCCTCCGAGAATCCCGACCAGGTCCGACATGCCGGTAAGCAGGGGCAGCATGATCGTGATTGCGACCATCCGCGGCACCACCAGGTAGCGGATCGGGTCGCTGCCGAGAGCGCGCAGGGCGTCGATCTGCTCGGTGACTTTCATCGTACCGAGTTCGGCGGCCATGCCGGCCCCCACGCGGCCGCCGATCATCAGCGCCGTCAGAACCGGCCCGAGTTCCGAAATGACGGCAATTCCCACAATCCGGCTGACGAAGATCTTGGCGCCGAACTTCGACAGGAAGTAGCCGAGCTGCAAGGCCATCACCATTCCTGTGAAGACGGCCGTCAGGTTGACGATGGAAAGCGAGCGCACGCCGACCTCGTGCAACTGGTCTATGACGAGGTGGCGCCGCGGCGGCCGGGTAAAAACAGCGACCATTGTCTGCTGGAGGAGAAGGAAGATCTCCCCGAGAGTCATGATCGCCCGCTTCGCGTTCATGGTGACACCGCGGATTTTCAAGATATCACGCGCGGCCGCACGGGCACTAGACGTCGCGAGAGTCGCTGTGATGCACTACGGGAAAAGCGGCGCGGCTTTGCGCGATTGCGTCGATAGTGGGGCCGCGGCCGAGGGAGGCACGCACGAGGTAAGCGCTGCGAGCGATCATGTGCGCGCCGACAGGATTGGTTACAACGATGAACAAGAACGCAAGCGCCTCCCCAGCGACGTTCTCGCCGAGTGACCCGAAGTGAATAGCCGAGGCGGCCAGGATTCCGAACATACCCAAAGTGGACGCCTTGGCGATGGCGTGCAGCCGGCTGAACACGTCCGGCAGGCGCAGCATTCCAACTGCGCTCAGAGCGACGAAGAAAGTTCCGCTGAGCAGTGCGGCGCAGGCTACGAACTCAATCAATTGGCTTGCCTCCGATGAGGTACTTGGCGAACACCACCGTGCCGAAAAAGCCGAGTACGGCCATGGCCATTACCACGCGGATGAACACGTGCGTGTCGAGCAGGATTTGGCCGATCGCAACGACCGCGGTTGCGCACGTGGTCAAGAGGTCTGCCGCTGCTACCCGGTCTGCGAGGTGGTCGGCCCGCAGGAGCCAATACAAACACAGGAGCATTGCAGCGGACACGATCGCGATGCAGAGCGCGGCTACCGAATAAATCATGGTTCGAGCCTTTCTCGAGATTCGGTTCGCCGGGCGGCGGGCCCATTGCTCGATGTTTGTCTCCCGCGCCCCCAAGAGATTTTCGGCCGACGCTGGCCCGGACGGCGGCGGTTTGCCCTGGCCGGCCGGCTTTCAAGTACGAGCAGCTTTCGTTCGAACGCTGCTTCGATCGTTCGGATTACTTGCTGTTCGTCGCGCACGTCGAGCGTGTGTACGAACAGAGTCCGGCGATCTCCCCACACGTCCACCGTGAGCGTTCCCGGCGTGAGCGTGATCAGATTGGCCAGCAGCGTGATGCTCCAGTTTTCGGTCAGGCGGGTCGGGTACGTCAGGATCCCCGGCTGCACGTCGATCGTCGGCTTAAGCACGGCCCGTGCTACGGCCACGTTGGCCTTGACGAGTTCGATCGCAAAGCTCACCAGGAGCGCCAGAAAGGCCCCTGTCTTCCGGGCCATCCCGTCAACAGCGTCTAATACCTGCTCGACCATGGGCACTCCTGCAAGACCGCCTCAATGTAATGCCCGCGATCCAAGAGCTGCCGGGCAGCTTCGTTGGCCAGCGGCAGGGCCGCGGCAGCACCGATACCGAGAGCAACTCCCGCCAGGACCAGCGAGGCGGTGGCTGCGATTCGGACAGTCGCGCCGCGGCTGAGCCGATCGGGTGCCTCCGGCGGCCGCCAGAAGCCGTAGCGAAAGATCTTCATCATCGAGAACAAGGTCAAAAAACTCACTAGCAGGCTGACGGTCACGATTGTGTAGGCACCCTGCTGCACACCGGCTCGGATCAGCATGAACTTGGCGACAAAGCCGCTCAACGGTGGGGCGCCGGCCAGGGACAGCCCCGCCACTAGAAAAAGCGTGCTCACCGCCGGAGCCGTCTCAACGAGTCCCCCTAGGCTCCGCAGGTGCGTACTTCCCCGCAGCTTTTCGACCGTGCCCGCCACCAAGAACAGCGCCGTCTTCACCAAGATGTGGTGCACGATATAGAAAATGCCTCCGGCGACCGCAGCCTCGGCGCGAAGGCCAAGCCCCATGATCATATATCCGATCTGGCTAATGATGTGGTAGGAAAGGATTCGTTTCATGTCCCACTGCGCGAGCGCGCCGATCACCCCGAAGAACATCGTCAGTCCCGAGACGACAACGAGGATGGGCCACAGTTCAGGCACGACGTTGCCGAACATCAGCGGGACCACGCGGAACAAGGCGTAAACGCCTACCTTGGTCAACAGACCCCCAAACAAGGCGCTCACCACCGTCGGCGGTGCGAAGTATGAGCGCGGCAGCCACATGTAAAGCGGGAACAAGGCGCCCTTCAGCCCGAATACGATCACGAAGAGGACGGCGGTGGCTGCGACCAAGCCGCGGGGCAACTCTGGGTCGGCGAGGCGGCACGCGGCGTCGGCCATATTGAGCGTGTGGGTAAGCGAGTACAGAAGCGCAATTGCCAGCAAGAACAAAGCAGATCCTACTGCATTTATAACGAGGTACTTGAAGGTTTCTTGAAGCTGGTAGCGCTCGCTGCCCAGGGCCATCATCGCGTAAGAGCTGACCAGGAGCACTTCGAACCAAACGAACAGGTTGAACATATCGCCGGTGAGGAAGGCGCCGTTGACGCCCATGATCAGGAACTGGAAGAAGGGGTAGAAGAAGTAGCGCTCGCGGTCGGCGTCGAGCGAGTAGCAAGCGAAGACGAGCGTGGCCGTGGATACCACCATCGTGACGAGCACCATGAGGGCCCCGAACAAGTCGACGGTGAACGTGATCGCGTAAGGCGGGCTCCACTTGCCAAAGGCCAGCACGGCGGGGCCACCGGCGTAGGTCCGTGCAACGATGGCGAGTGCCGCGGCCAGGCCAGCGAGGTTCGCTGCGATCGCGATGCCTCGCGACAGCCGCGGGCGGGTCCGAGCCGGGATCAGGGTGATTGCCGCCGCCAGGGGCAGGGCCACTGGAGCTACCAGAAGGTTATTCATCGTCCTCGACCCTTCCGTGAAGCTCGGCGAGGTCGTCGCTTGTAGAAGCCTGGAAGGTGCGGAAGGCCAGCGCCAGCAATAGGGCGGTGACGCCGAAGCCGATGACGATTGCGGTAAGGATGAGCGCCTGCGGAATCGGGTCGACGACGGCTGTGGCGGCGACGGGTAGTTCGAGAACCGGCGCAATGCCACGAGTAAGCCCGCCGCTGCTGAGCAGCAGCAAATTGATCGCGTTCCCGAGCAACCCGAGCCCGATCACGACGCGCACGAGACGGCGATCGAGAATCAAGAACGTTGCCGCGCCGAGGGTGACGCCGGCCAGGCCGAGCACCAGCAGTTCCATCACCGCCCTCTCGAGATGGTGACGATCACGGCGAGGACGTTCCCGACTACGACGGCGAACACCCCAAGGTCGAATAGCGTTGCCGTTGCCAGCTCGACCCGCCCGACCAACGGCAGCGCAACGAACCCGAACCAATGGTGGAAGAAGTGCAAACCCACTGCGGTGGCCCAGCCCGCCGCGCACAGCGCGATGGCAAGCCCCGTGGCGACCAGCACGAGGGCGCGGCCGAGCGTCTGCTCGTAGGACCGGTAGCCGTAGGCAAGTAGGCGCAGGACGATACCGGTGGCCACGAGCAGGCCGGCAATGAAACCGCCGCCTGGTTCGTTGTGTCCCTGAGCGAACAAAATGGCAGCAAAGGCGAACAGTAGCCAAGATGTGGCGCCGGCGGTCGTGGTCAAAATCAGCGATGCAGGGCGTCTTTCGCCCGCAGGGCCCATTGGAATCGCGGCCGCTGCCAGGCTGGTTGCGGGCGCCAGGGCCGGGCGAGGCCACCTGCGCGCGGCCGAAAGAGCAGAGCCAAGAGGAAGCGAAACCACCGCGTAGCAGGCCAGAGCGGCTATGGCCAAGACCGTGATCTCTCCAAGCGTGTCGAGACCGCGGAAGTCGACCAGAATCACGTTCACCACATTGTGACCGCCTGCTTTGGCAATGCTGGCAGTGATGTAGTAGCTGGCTACATCTTGTCCGTTGCGACCGATGCCGCCGGCGCTGCGGGCTGTGTAGACGAAAAACGGAACGAGCATTCCAACGGCGGCGGCAACCCCCACGCGCCATCGCTCCACCGGGGCCGGGCGAGCCTGGTAGTCGAACGCCGGCAAGTAGCGAAACGCGGCCAGAAATAAGGCGACCGAAACGGTCTCGACCATTACTTGGGTAAGCGCGAGATCCGGTGCAGCGAGCACGCCGAATAACACGGCTAGCATGTAGCCGTTGGCTCCAAGGGCGAGGATGGCAGGCAGCCGCCGCCGCGCCAGACATGCCCCGACGGCGGCAGCGGCACCGCCGGCTGCCACTAGAACGTGAAACAGCCGGACTTCTCGGGTCTCGGGCCAGCGTGCCAGGGGCACGAGCCTGCCTGCGAAGGCAGCCAAGGCGGCCGCGCCGATCGCGGTCACGAGGACGATGGTCACGTACTGCCAGAGCAGTCCGGTCATGTAGGCCTTGGTGGCTTTCGAACTCAGGTGTTCGAGTCCGGAAAGCAGGAATCGATAGACGCCGTCCGCAACGAGGGCCGGTGGCGACGGCTCGCGCCGCCACCACCAAGTCGCGGCGGCGATTAGTCCGGCCCCGACGGCGGCGGCGCTCAGTGCAAGAGCCGCGGTCGGTCCGTGCCACAGGGCAATGTGGACGTGAGCGGCGCCGGCGCCCGTAGCACTGGTTGCCCGCTCGACGAGGTGCGCGGCTAGCGGTTGGCCCGCCGGGCCGAGGGCGAGCGCGAGGGCGGACAGCAGCGCGGGCCCCCAGAGCAGGGCGAGCGGTGCTTCGTGGAGGGGCTCGGCCTCGCGCTTCGAAAGAGGATGGCCGAGCACGAGTGCCGCCGCTAGTGCCAGGGAGTAGGCCGCCGTGGCGGCCGCGCCCACCGCGGCTACCGCCAGGGCCAGGGG
>CAYZHO010000060.1:0-5716 GCA_964478045.1 uncultured Myxococcales bacterium
GCGTGGTAGACGGCGCGGACCAGGAGGCCAGCGCCGCGGGGACTGCGACGAGGAATCCGTGTCATGCCTACTAGACGAGCGGGAACGGCAGTTTGTGACACAGAAAATTCGGCGGGCATGCTGTTTTCGCGTGCGCTGAAACGAGCTACGTGCCGTCCCGGCCAAGGCCCGTTCGGCCCGAGATCGAGTACCGCGGCCTTCAGGGCCTCGGTAATGCCGAGGTTGCCGCCTTCCGGCTGCGCTCGAGGCGCACACGGCCGGCCGGAGCTGCACTCAGCCGCGGGCGAACGGCCCAGGCCGGACGGCCCACGCGGGAAGCTAGCCGCCGAGGGTTTTCGCGGCCTGTTCTGCGCCCTGGATTTCCCGGAAAGTTGCGCAACGAAAAACCGGACGGAGGCCCCCGGGCGAGAAACAACGAGCGCAAGTCGGTCGGACTCGAGTACTACCTCGGTTTGGGCCGCTGACCGAAGCGCTCGGCGCTAGCCCTTGCCTTTACCGGGACGTAGGCTCGGCGACCGCTCGACACGCACTCGAATCGGTGTTGTAAGGGTTTGCGGTGAAACTCGCCCGCTTTACCGAAAGCGGCCGCACGCGCATCGGGGTGGTCGATGGCGAGCGAGTCGTCGATCTCGAGGCGGCTTGCCCCGAGCTGCCGCGCGAGATGACCGAGCTGCTTGCGGCCGGGCCCGGGGCGCTCGAGCGCGCACGCAAGGCGGCTCAAGACACTAGCGCTCCGAGCTTTGCACTCGCTGAGGTCCGCCTCGAGGCGCCCATCGCCCGGCCGCCCAAGTTCTTGGGGGTGGGCCTTAACTACGCTGACCACGCGGCAGAAACCGGAAGAAATCCGCCTGAGTTCCCGGTTTTCTTTAACAAACAGTCAACATGCGTGATCGGGCCCGGCCAGCCGATCGTGCTGCCGCGCGTCTCGCAGCAGGTCGACTACGAAGGTGAGCTTGGCCTCGTAATCGGCCGGCGCGTTCGGGGGCTTTCGCGCGAGCAGGCACGCGAGGCGATTGCTGGTTACCTGGTGGTAAACGACGTGAGCGCTCGCGACTGGCAGTTTCGCGCTCCGACGATGACGCTCGGTAAGTCCTTCGACACGCACGGCCCGATCGGCCCGTGGATCGTCACCGCCGACGAAGTCGGCGACCCCCACTGCCTCGAGCTTCGAACCTACGTGAGCGGTGAGCTGCGCCAGCACTCGAACACGAGGAACTTGATCTTCGACTGCTACGCGCTCGTTGAGCTCTTATCGACGGTGTTTACTCTAGAGCCGGGCGACATCGTCTCTACGGGCACGCCGGCTGGTGTGGGAATGGCCGCCAGTCCTCCCCGCTTCCTGCGTCCAGGGGACGTCGTTCGCATCGAGATCGAACGGATCGGCGCGCTCGAAAACCCGGTCATCGCTGAAGCCTAGAGCGGTCGCTCGCAGAGCTTCGTCCCGTCAGATCGTCTGGTGTCTGGACGCTAGCAGGCCCGGTGGCTTATCCTAAGGCCGCTCGGCGCGCAGCGAACTCGGGGCCGGCAGCTTCCCGCAGGACGGGCCGGCTTGGAAGCTCGCGAAAGCCCGCGCGCGGCGGCCGAGGGGAAACCGCTGGGCCTCAGCCGAAAGGCGAAAGGAGAAAGCGCACATGCGCGAGAACATCGGACTCCTGCTTTCCAAACGCGCGATGCTAAGCGGCGGGCGCGAGGCCTATGTCGAGGCGGGCGCGAGCCTGCGGCTTTCCTACGCTGAGCTTGCCGCACGCTCGAACCAAATCGGGAGGGCGCTCGAAAGGCTGGGCCTGCGTGCAGGGGATCGCGCGGTGCTGCTCGTTCGAAACCGCGTGGAGTTCGTCGAGACCTACTTCGCTGCCGCTCGCATGGGCGTTATCGTCGTTCCGGTGAACTGGCGGCTGGCACCGGCCGAGGTTGCCTTTATCGTCGAGGACAGCGGTGCCGCCGTCGTGTTTTTCGACGCCGAGTTTGCGGCGGCCGTGGAAAAGGTGTTCGAGCAACTTGGAGGCGGGGGACCGGTCCGGCACTGGGTCCGCGTGGGCGAGGGCGATGGAGGGCCGGCGGGCGGTCTTTCTTACGGCGACCTGCGCGCTTCGGCCGGCAGCGGCGAGCCGGCCGTGGGGGCTTCCGGTAGCGACCCTCTGTACATCATGTACACCTCGGGGACGACCGGGCGTCCGAAGGGAGCGGTCCACACGCATGAGTCTGCGCTTTGGGCCTGCATCACGATCGAACAGACTCTCGATCTGCGCCACGGCGATCGCTACCTGCTGGCTACGCCACTGTTTCACGTAGCGGCCCTGACGCCGCTTACGACGAACGTGCACCGGGGGGCGACCAGCATCGTCATGCCTGCATTCGATCCAGCTCTGAGCTGGCAGCTCATCGAAAAGGAGCGCGTTACGAACATGCTGGCGGTACCGGCCATGCTCGCGGCGATGCTGCCTTTTGCAAAGGCGAAACCGGTCGATTGGTCGTCCCTGCGTTGGATCATGACGGGAGCGGCGCCGGTTCCTCCCCGTTTGGTCGAGGCCTACGCCGAAATCGGAATCGTGGTGACCCAAGTGTACGGTTTGACCGAGACCTGCGGGCCGGCCTGCGTAGTGGGTCCCGACGACGTCGGCCGCAATCCGGCATCCACAGGACGGCCGTTCTTTCACACCAGCGTGCGTGTGGTGCGTGACGACGGAAGCGACGCCAGCGTAGGCGAGGCCGGCGAGGTTTGGGTGTCCGGCCGCCACCTCATGAAAGAGTACTGGAACCGTCCCGAGGAGACGCGCGAAGTCCTCGTCGGAGGATGGCTGCGCACCGGCGACATCGGCTACTTCGACGCCGATGGGATGCTCGCGATCTGCGACCGCAAGAAGGACATGATCATCTCGGGCGGTGAGAACGTCTATCCGGCCGAGATCGAAGCGGTCCTCCTCGAACACCCGGATGTCGCCGACGCTGCCGTCATTGGCGTTGCCGATGAGCGCTGGGGGGAGCGGCCCCTGGCAATCGTGGTCCGGCGGCGTGAAGAAGTCACCCCCGAAGACTTGATCGCGTGGTGCCGCGAGCGCCTGGCTGCGTTCAAGGTTCCAAAGGCGGTCGAGTTCGCGGCCGAAATACCTCGCAACCCCTCTGGTAAGATCCTCAAGCGCGTCCTGCGGGAGCACTATAGCGACAAGAAATAGGCAAGACGGAACGCGCTCCGGTCACGCGGGCTCCAAAAGTGCGACCACGTCCTCAGGACGCTCGAGGAGCACGTGGGCGCCGCAGCGCTCGAGTTCTTCGGCGTCTCGAAACCCCCACAGGGCCCCGGCGGCAAACATGCCTGCTGCGCGCGCCGCGCGCATGTCGGTACCGGTGTCTCCGACGTACAGCCACTCCTGCGGTTCGATCCCGGTGCGCCGGGCGATGTCGAAGGCGGCAGTGGGATCGGGCTTGCGGGGTATGCCCTCGCGCGCGCCGACAACGGCCGCAAACTTCCAGCGCGGAAGCAATCGCTCGACGATCGCCTGCGTGAACTCGTCGGGTTTGTTAGACAAAATGGCCATCGGCAGCCGGGCTACGGCGATCCGGTCGAGCATCTCGGGAACTCCCGGATACGGGCGCGTCTTTTCGCTCCAGCGCCTTGCGTAGACGCGGCGCATCGCAGCCGCACAGGAGGCAACCGTTGCCTCGTCCCGGGCCGCTGGAGGGAGAGCGCGGCGGGCCAGCTCGACCACGCCATCGCCGATCATGCGCCGGTATTCCTCGAGCGAATGTCCCGGAAAGCCGAGCTTAGCAAGCGCCTCGTTCATGGACTCGCCGAGGTCGGCAAGAGTGTCGAGAAGCGTGCCGTCGAGGTCGAAAAGGACTGCAGAAAAGCGTCGGCCGCCGTGCTGGCGCGGTGGGCGGTTCAAGAAGCGATCCTGGTTCAACGAGCAATCCCTAACGAAACTGGCAGCGAAACCGCGAGAGGGGCCTTGCCTGCCTCACGGGCCGTTAGAGCGACAGCGCCTGGCATGCCCGCAGGAGATCCCGGCGCCCCGCCAATGATCCTGCCCCGGGAGCGCGCCTTGCGCAACGCCGGTCATTTCAAGAAACCACGTTCACGGGCCGGCCGCGCAAGAACGCGCGGATGTTTTCCGCCGTCTGCTTCATCAATCGCTGCCGTGCCGCCAAGCTCGCCCAAGCCATGTGAGGTGTGACAATCAGCCGCGGCGCGCCAAGGAGTGGATCCGAGGCAGCGAGCGGCTCGCGGGAGACCACATCGAGTGCAGCGCCCCCAAGGTGGCCCGAGCGAAGCACCTCGGCCAAGGCACGTTCGTCGACGAGTCCGCCGCGGGCCGTGTTGATGAGCAGCGCGCCCGGTTTCATTCGGGCTAGTCTCTTGCGGTCGAGCAGGTTGCGGGTTTCTTCGGTGAGCGGGCAGTGCAGCGTGACGATGTCGGCTTCGGCCAGCAGCTCGTCGAGGTCGTCGGTCCAGCGACCGCCAGCCGGCACCGGGTGCGGCCTCGGGCCGGTGGCTACTACGTTCATCCCGAAAGCGGCGGCGAGCTCGGCCACCCGGCGGCCGATGCGCCCGAGCCCCACGATCCCGATCGTTTTGCCGGCCAGTTCGACGGGTGAGGTTTCCCAAAGGCTGAAATGCCCGGAAGCAGCCCAGACGCCTTCGCGGACGAGGCGGTCATGGCGGCCGACCTGCCGGGTCAGCTCGAGCAGCAAGGCCAGGGTGTGCTCGGCCACCGATTCGGTCGCGTAATCCGGCACGTTGCAAACGGTGATGCTCAGGCGGCGGGCGGCGGCTACGTCGACGACCTCATAGCCGGTCGCAAGAATCGAAACGAGTTCGAGTTCTGGCAATGCCGAGAGCGTCTCGGCCGAAAGCGGGGTTTTGTTCGTGAGGACGACGCGGGCACCGCGGGCTCGCCGGACAACGCAATCGGCGGGAGTGCGGTCGTACACGGTTAGCTCACCGAGCGCTGCCACCGGATCCCACGGGTTGTCGCCCGGGTTGAGGGTATGCCCATCGAGAACGACGATCTTCACGCGGCCGTTGCTACGCGCGATCGAGCGCGCGGGCAAGTTGCAGGAGACTGCGCAACGGTCTCATGGCGGTCCGGGCGGCCCGGGAAAGTCAGCGTTCCCGCGAGGGTCTTGGCAGCCGCGGCCAACTGAGGCATGCTCGCCGCGGGCATGGCTTTCGCAGCTGGGGGGACGGGCAAATGGGAAGGCGCGGCGCCATGAGTGAAGCGGCCGAGACGAAGCGCCAGGGTGAGGGCGGCGCGATTGAAACCGAGCCGGCGCCTGCATGGCCGCAGGCCGAAGGACGCCGCATCGTCTTCCTCATCGAAGCGTGCGGCCGACTCGAGCGCAGGATCCTCGAGCAGTGGATCGAGCGAAACCGGCCGCCGCAGACCCCTCCGGGGGCGGTTGCCGTCGTTTGCCTGCCCCCGTCACGCCGGCCAGCAGCCCGCCAGGCGCTCGATCGCAAGCTCGAGATCCACCTTGCTGCTCCGGACGATCCGCTGCTGGCTCCATTGCGCGTGGCGTGGATGCCGCCGGCTGCGAGCAAGCGCACCTGGGTGCGGCTGCTCAGTCTCCTTTTGCTCGGCGATCCGTACGATCCGGGATGGCTCCGCCAGCGCCTCATCCTGGCCCGCGCGCCCGGGCGGTGCCGCGTGATTGCCGGGGAGCCGGCTCCCGCCTCCGAGCTCCGGAGGCGGTGGCGGGAGGCCGGGGGCAGCGATGG
>CAYZHO010000060.1:5726-13588 GCA_964478045.1 uncultured Myxococcales bacterium
GCTCGGACACCTCGTCGCTGGCCGAGTTTGTCGCGCGCCAGGCGGTCCTTGCACTCGAGCGCGCCGAGCGCCGGTTGCGGGGCAACCGCTACAAGGTGCCGCGATTCGTACACGAGTCGATCCTGGCGCGGCCGAGTTTCCAGGGAGGACTCGCGCAACTGGCGTGGGAGCTCGGCCGGCAGGAGGCCGACGTCGCGCACGAGGCCTCGACGTACCTGCGTGAGATCGCCGCAACGCACAGCCCCTACATGATCGACATCGCCGCTCAGGTCTGCCGGCTGCTGTACACGCAGGGTTATGCCAAACTCGACTATGACCGCGGGGAGCTCGAGCGGATCTACGAAGTCGCCCAGCGCTACCCGGTAGTCTTCCTGCCCAGTCACAAGTCGAACCTCGATCATCTAGTGCTGCAGTACGCCCTCTACGAGAACGGCCACCCGCCGAACCACACCGCCGGCGGGATCAACATGAACTTCTTTCCGATGGGGCCGATTTTCCGCCGCAGCGGGGTGTTCTTCATCCGCCGCAGCTTTCGCGACAACCCGGTCTACAAGTTCGTCCTGCGCCACTACATCGACTACTTGATCGAAAAGCGGTTCCCCCTCGAGTGGTACATCGAGGGCGGCCGCTCGCGATCGGGCAAGCTCCTTCCGCCGCGTTTTGGAATGCTCGCCTACGTCGTGGATTCCTACCGGCGCGGGAAGAGCGAGGACGTCTATCTGCTGCCGGTTTCGATCGCCTACGACCGCATCCACGAGGTCGGGGCCTATGCGGCCGAGCAGCAGGGCCGGCGTAAGGAGCGTGAGGGCCTGCGCTGGTTCCTGCGCGTCTTGCGCTTGTTGCGCCGCCGCTACGGGGGAATCTACATCCGGTTCGGCGAGCCGCTGTCCCTGGCCGACGCCCTTGGTCCCCCGGACCCGACTTCGCCGCCCAACCCCGACGAGCGAAGCATGCAGGTGCAAAAACTCGCGTTCGAGGTTGCGGTGCGAATCAACAGGGTGACGCCGATCACACCGACTTCTCTGGTGACGCTGGCCCTCCTGGCGGCCGGGGACCGCGCGCTGACAGTCGGCGAGACGGTTGCGGCCCTTGAGAGCTGGCTGAGTTACGTGCAGCGCCGAGGTTTGCCGACTACCGAGGAACTCCACCTCGACGACCCGGCAGTCGTCGAGGCCGAGCTCGAGGCTTTGGTCGAGCACGGGGTCGTCTCGTGCTTCGCCGGTGGTCCGGAACCGGTTTATATGATTGGTCCGGAGCAACAGCTTGCAGCGGCGTACTACCGCAACACGGTGATCCACTTCTTCATCGCGGGCGCGATCGCCGAGCTGGCGCTGCTGCGGGCGAGCGAAGCCGACGTTGCAGACCGCTTGGCGGAGTTTCACGAAGAGACTCTGCGGTTGCGCGACTTGCTCAAGTTCGAATTCTTCTTTTCGGAGAAAGACGAGTTCCGCCGCGAGATCGAGCGGGAGCTTGCGCTTCACGATCCGAACTGGCGAGCCGCTTTCGACGGCGGAGCCGAAGGAGTGCGCACACTGATCACGCGATTCAGGCCGTTCAACGCGCACCTGATGTTGCGACCGTTCCTCGAAGCGTACCGGGTCGTGGCGGAAGCTCTCGAGCGCCTGGGCGACGCCAGCGAGGTTACAGAAGGAGCATTGCTCGACCACTGCCTCGGCCTCGGCCGGCAGTACCACTTACAGCGCCGGATTCGCTCGGCCGAGTCGGTCTCGAAAGTGCTTTTCGCTAGCGCCCTTCGGCTGGCCGAAAATCGCCGGCTGCTCGGCGTTGGCGGCGACGACTTGGGCCGCCGGCGCGCGGCCTTTGCCGAGCAGATCCGCGAAACGCTGAGGAGGATCGATGCGATCGATGCCCTGGCGGCTAGCCGGCGCGCGGGGCTGATCGGCTGACCAGCCGATCGGCGGAAAGCGGCGTAGCGGGCGGCGCGAGTAGCCACGCGTGGGAAGTCGATTGGCAGGCGCCAACCGGGTGCTATAAAAAGGACGCGTTATGTCACGCTACCAGCGACTGAGCGCTCTGGATCGTTTCTTCCTCGATGTCGAAGGCTACAGCACGCACATGCACGTGGCCGCCACCGCAATCTTCGACATCGGGCCGCTCCGCAGCTCCGACGGTGGCATCGCGGTCGGACGCATCCGCGACTACGTTGAGTCCCGCCTGCACTTGATTCCGCGCTATCGCCAGCGCCTGGCGTACATCCCGATCGAGAACCATCCGGTCTGGATCGACGACGACCGCTTCACGATTCGCTATCACGTCCGGCACGCGGCGCTGCCCAAGCCAGGAACGGAGCGGCAGCTCAAGCGCCTGAGCGCCCGCATCATGTCGCAAAAGCTCGACCGCACGCGGCCGCTGTGGGAGCTGTGGGTCGTCGAGGGGCTCGAGGGCGACCGGTTCGCGCTGATCAGCAAGACCCATCACTGCATGATCGACGGGGTCTCGGGGGTCGACTTGATGACCGTGTTGCTCGATCCGGTTCCCAAGACCGACTTCTCGCCCGCGCCCCGGTGGACCCCGGAGCCAGCACCAAGCCGGCTGGAACTGTTGCGGGACGAGCTGGTCAGGCGCGCAACAATGCCGCTCGGGGCGCTGGGCGTAGCTCGCCGCCTGGTCGAGGATCCGCGCGGCCTGTGCTCGTCGTTGACCGAGGCGGCCTCGGCGCTCGGTCAGACGGTGGGGCTTGGATTCCGCTCGGCCTCGCAAACGCCTCTGAACAAGCCGATCGGCGCCTACCGGCGTTTCGATTGGCTGCGCATGAGCCTGGAATCCGTCAAGCACGTCAAGAACCGGCTCGGGGGTACCGTGAACGACGTCGTCCTGGCCATCGTCGCCGGGGCGGTTGGCCGGTTCTTCGAGCGGCGCGGCATTCCCTACTACGAGCAGGAGCAGATGGAGTTCCGGGCGTTCTGTCCGGTGAGCGTGCGCGACCCTTCTCAGCGCGGGCGCCTGGGGAATCGGGTCTCGGGGATGCTCGTGCGGCTGCCGATTGCGGTTCGTGACCCGCGGCGGCGGCTCGAAGCAGTGATCGCCGAGACCAAACACGTCAAGGAGAGCAAGCAAGCCCTCGGTGCCAAGGTG
Organism: uncultured Myxococcales bacterium; assembly: GCA_964478045.1. GTDB lineage: Bacteria > Desulfobacterota > Binatia > UBA1149 > SPBQ01 > CAZQYE01. The sequence goes on from CAYZHO010000060.1 coordinate 8,823, forward strand.
CTGACTGCTGTAAGCGAGTGGACGGTGCCGACGCTGCTGACGCTCGGGGCACGCCTGGCGACCCGAGCGCGCGCTTACAACATGATCGTGACGAACGTGCCGGGGCCGCAGGTGCCGCTTTACTTGCTTGGAGCGCGGCTGCTCGAGCCGTTCCCGCTGGTGCCGCTGTTTGGAAACCAGGCGCTCGGAATTGCTCTGTTCAGTTACGACGGGAAGTTGTGCTGGGGGTTCAACGCGGCCTGGGACATTCTGCCCGACCTTCACGACTTCGTCGGCGATATGGAGGCCTCGCTGGCCGAGCTTCTGGCGGCCGCAGGGCCACGGGCGCACGAGCAGCCTGCCGCGCGAGTACAGCCCGCCTCGGGCGCTGCCTCGCGGGCTGGTGCCGAGGCGCTCGACTCTCAGGAGGCTGCCGAGGCGGGCGACTCGCACAGCGCTGCCGAGCCCGTGCAACCCCAAACCAGCGAGAACGCCTAGAGCGAAGGCCAGCCGCAGGGCAGAGCGCTCAGGAGCGGCCGGCGCTTTCGGCGAGCACCTCGAGTAGGAAATCGCGCGCGTCGGCCGCCGTAGTCTCAGGATCTTCTTCCATCGGAACGTGACCGAGTCGCGGGTACGTGCGCACGCGCGCCTGGCGAATCCGCTCGGCGAACAGCCGGGCGTGTTCGGGAGGTATCCAGCGGTCTAGCTCTCCCCACTGGATAAGCACGGGGACGGCAATTTCCCCGAGCTCGCTCACGGCCGAGTCCGGGCGCCGGTTAGCGAAACGCCGGCGCGTCGCCTCGCGGTTACCTTGGCGCAGGAGCAGCGTGTAGTAGCGGTCCACCAGGGCCGGGGTTACTTTCGATGCGTCGCCGTAGACTTGACGCAGGCTGCGCGCCACCAGGAAGCGCGGCGTTACGTGCGTCGCCACGCGACCCAGCAATGGGATGCGGTACAGCGCGAACACAGCGGGCAGCCGGTGGGGAAAACCCGCAGGATCGACGAGAATGAGTGCCCACAGGCGCCGCGGATGGGCCAGCGCGTAATGCCAAGCGATCTGCCCGCCCATCGAGTTGCCGGCCAGCGCAAAACGCTCGATTCCAATGGCTCTCGTGAAATGGTCGAGGAACTCGGCTTGCGCGTCCGGGCTGTAGCTGCCGGTGGGGTTGGGCCCCGTAAGACCATGACCGGGGAGGTCAAGGGCGACCGTTCGAAAGTCTCCAGACAGCATGTCGATCCACCCCGCCCAAGTGTGGAGGGAGGAGTTCGAGCCATGGAGCAGGACGAGGACCGGCCCGCTGCCGACATCCCGGTAGTGCACGCGCATTCCATCGACTTCGACAAAGCGCGAGTCGGGTCCGGCCAGCCGCGCTTCGGCTTCGGCCGCCGGCAGGTCTGGTTTGATCGCCGCAGCGGCCAGTCCGATCGCGCAGACCCCAAGCAGCGCCAGCGTGCTCGCTTTCACCGGTTGCCTCCCGGGCAAAAGGGCCTGTTGGGGGAAGCCACGGATGGCAATCCATCCGCCCCCCAAGCGCGTTCGCGCGGCCGCAGGCTCACGGGAGCATCAGGCTAGCGGCCGTGCGCATGTGCGAGACGATGGTGTCCTGGTCGTGCAAGCCGCCGCCCCAGCCGACAAGCGATGCGAACCAGACAAACTCGAGCACTAAGGCGATATCGCCGGCACGCTCGGTGGCGGTTTCTCCGTCGTTGCCTCGCAAGGCGTTCGTGATCAGGGTGGTCATGCGGCCGTGAAAGCTCGCTACCTTTTCGGCAAGCTCTGGCTGGCCCGAGGTAGCGGCTCTCAGAACGGCCTGCGCGAGCATGGGCCGCCGGCACAAGCCGCGCGTGGCCACCCCAAAGAACGAAGCCACCCGCTCGCGCGGAGTGCTGCCGCGCGCCGGATGGGAAGCCATGTAGCGCTCGAGCTGTTCTACTTCTTCCGCCAAGGCCGCCACCAGCAAGTCTTCCTTGCTACGGAAGTGACGGTAGAGCGTGCCCAGGGCGACGTTGGCCGAAGCGGCCACATCGCGCAGGCGGACCGCTTCGAATCCGCCTTTTTCGGCTAGCTCGACGGCGGTGCGAACGATGCGGCGGGCCCGGTCTTCCATGGCGCGTTATTGGAACACGTTTCATACCGTAGCGCCAGCGCCTGCCAGGAAGCCCTCGAGGGCCTCGGCCGTGCAAACCCCGACCGGTTGAACGCCGGCTCAACAGCCGGTATCTGAGCAAGCATGGCGGAAAAGCTGGCGCTTGCCGAGGGAACGTTCGATGGGTGTTTCGGCTGTGGGCCCGCCAACCCGGTCGGCCTGCGCCTGAGCTTCCATCGCGAGGGGAACGAGGTGGTGGCGTGGGCGGTGCTCGGCCGCCAGTACGCCGGCTACAAGGACTTCGTCCACGGCGGCATCGTTGCCACCATGCTCGACGAGGCCATGGGCTGGGCTCTGTTTCACTTGGGGGGCGTTTACGGAGTGACGAGAAGCCTAGCGGTCAACTACCGCCGCCCCGTCTTGGTGGGACGGCGCGTGGCGGTGCGTTCGTCCATCGTCGAGCGCGACGGCAACACGCTGCGCGTCGAATCGCGACTCGTCGACGAGCGCGGGCGGCTGCTAGCCAGTGCCGAGGGGCTGTGGGCCACGGTTCGCGACGAGCGCGCCAAGGGAGGCTGAAACGAAGCACCCGCGGGTTCGTGTGTTCATTGGGCCGCCGCTGCGCACCGAGCCTCGGGCTCGAGCGCTGCTCGCGCGGGTCTTGCCGGCCGAGGCCGCAGGGACGGACCTGCGCGTCGTTTGGTTGGGTCGCGACTCACTCGATGAGGCTCTAGGCGAGCTTTCCCAGGTCGGGATGTTTTCGCGCGCCAGGGCCCTGTGGCTGAGGGGTCTCGAGGAACTCAGCGCCGAGCAATCCGAGCAGCTAGTGGGTTTTCTCGACGGCGGCGACTGTCCGGACGATGTGGTGATCCTCGCAACCGGCCGCAAGTTGGACCGGCGCACGGCTTTGGCCAAGTGGCTGGCAAGCCGGCGGGCGATCGAGGACCTAACGCTCGAGCGCGACAAAAGGAACGGACGGCTTACCGCTCGGGCGAAGAAAGCGCTTGCGTGCGAGCGCGCCGAGCTCTACGGGCTGCGCTTTACGCGTGCGGCGCTCGAGCGCATCGTCGAGCTCTCTGGGGAGGACGAAGACCAACTCATCCAAGAAATCGACAAGGTCTGCCTGGCTGCGGGCTCGCGCCGCACGATCGGGGTGGACGTCGTCGAGGCCGTCGCACGCGACCTCGGAGAGAGGCGGCTTTACGAGCTGTCGAGCGCCCTCGGGCGGCGGCAGTGGGGCGAGGCGGCACGGCTGCTCGATCAGTTACTCGAGGCTGGAGAGCACCCGCTGAGAATCGTGGCCACGCTTTCGAACTACTTGGCCCTGCTTATCGCTTTGCGCCGAATTGCCGTGGTGCTGCCGCCCGAGGCGCGCCAGGACGCAAAGCTGTTCGAGCAGAGGTACTATGGCAGCCTTCCGGCGGCGGTTCGCAAGCGCGTTCCGAAGCCGTACAGAGCCTTTCATATTCTGGCGGAAGCGGCAGCGTTCGAGTCTGAAGAGCTCGTCAGGCTGCACCACCGCTTGCTGGAGGTGGACCTCAAGCTAAAGAGCACTCGGATCGACGGCCGGCTCTTACTGTCTGGTTTGCTTGCCTCGGCTTGTGCAGCAAGCCCTTGAGTGGAGTACAATTTTGTTGAAAACGGCACGCCGTGTGGTAGGGTGCCCGAGCCTGGTGGCTGCGAGGCGGCGCGGCCCGGTGCAGGTAGGGCTTTGGTGAGGGAGTAGGGGATGGACCCGTCTTTCTTTGGCTTGGAGCGCAATCCTTTCGACGATTCCGGCGATTCGGGTGACGACGGTCTTGCTCGCATCCACGAGTCGCTCCTGACGGAACTCGAAGCCGGCCTGAAGGCTCCGCACGGGATTACTCTACTGATCGGCGATCCCGGGGCCGGCAAGACGGCCCTGGTGCGGCGGTTCATCGACCGTATTTCAGACTCGTGCACCGTCGCGTTCCTACCCACTAGCGGGCCGGGCCTGCGCCACCTGCTCAGTGAGGCGATCGAACAACTCGGGGGAAGCCCCCCGCCGTCGGGCGATGAGGCCGCACTCTTGTCTTCACTCCGCTCGCTCGCACGGGCGCGCGCCGAACACAGCCGGCCTACGGTCGTCGTGATCGACGACGCCCACGAGCTTCCGGCCAAAACAATCGAACGGCTCGGGAAACTGTTCGGCGATGACCCGGCCGAGCCGAGCATGCTTCACATCATTCTAGTGGGCCACTCGGAGCTCCTCGACCGCATGAATGCGGCAAACGATCGCTCGGTCCTCAAACATCTTGTGCAAGTGTGCCGGATGGATCCGATCGGTCCCGAAGAGTCGTTCCGATACATCGCCGACCGTATCGCCAAAGTCGGGGGCGTCGTCGACAAACTGTTCTCGCAAGAGGCATTGCGGCTGATCGTCCAGCGGGCCAATGGCTACGTTGGCCGTATCGATGCGATCTGCTCGGCAGCGCTCGATCACGCGGCCGAGCGGGGAGAGCGGTGCGTGGGGCAGGAAGCTGTCGACCTTGCGTGTATGGGGCTCGAAGGGTTTTCCCTAGACGCGCAGGTGGAGGAAAATGAGGCGGAGTCGGCTCCGTACGTCCTCGGTGATGAAGAGGAGGGCGCGAGCGAGGCGGCGTCGAGCCCGACCGAGTTCGGCTCGGCCGGTACTGCGAAGGCAGCGGCGATCATGACGAGTCTCAAAGAGTTTTACCA
>CAYZHO010000061.1:0-5408 GCA_964478045.1 uncultured Myxococcales bacterium
TCGGCGGTCGGGGGGTCGGAACTCGCGGCGCGAGCGGCCGCGGACCTCGGTGGTTCGGACAAGAGGGTAGCACTAGCGGCGCCCCCGCAACTCGTCCAGGCTGCGAGCAGGGCTGCCGCGGCGACTGCCGGGAATACGGTTTTGGGCCTGCTTAGACCGTTCTTACGTTGCTTCATGACTTCCTCGCGTACGCGGCTTTCGAGATTGCCGGCGACTCGAATGCCGCGATCCCGTTTCGTCAAACGCCTGGCCGGCGCCGAAAAGGCTCCCTGCCGGCAAGGCGCTGAGGAGAGCGCTCCGCTCCGCGCGCGCAGGACTACGAGTCCAGCGGCGCTACGGCGCGCCTAGGCGGGCGAGAGAGTCCTCAGAGTCGAAGAACGGAAGTCGGCGGGGGACTTGAGCCGCCAAAGTGCGTGGCTGGCGGCAGGGCCAGCGAAACCGGCGCCATCGAGGCGTCTGCCGGTATGGCAGTGGCCAAGGCTGCGGCCCCCGGAGGCGGCACGCTTGCGCAGGCGCTTGCAACCGATGGCGGCGGGGTGACCTGCAAGCAGCAGCTCGTGGTAACGTCGCGGCATCCTCGGCCGGGCAGGTGGCCCGCGCCGGCGGCGCCCTCGTGGCGGCAGTGAGCGCTCGGAGCGGGTTGACTCGCCATGGCGCCGGTAGCGACGCACAGGCTGGCCGGGAACATCGGAGCGTAAACCCAGGCGAACAGAGCCGCGGCTGCCATAGCAGCGCGCAGGCCCTTCGATGTCGATCGCGCGTTCACGGCTCGTTTCATTCTAGTTGGGCTCGCTCGACCCGAGCAACCACCACCTCGGCCCCGCCGTTGGTAACCCAGGCGACCGCGGCGTGCAAACCCTCGAGAGTGTGCTGGGCTGCGGGTCCACGTATGGCTACGCACAAGGCGAGCGCCGGTTACACGGCTACGCGCAAACTTCTCCTTCTTCGAATCCCGCTCCCTCGATCTGAATAGTGACGTGGCGAATGCCGAAGCGGTGGGCGAGGACCTCGCGTAGCTCCGCGAGCAGTGCCTGGTGTCCGACGCCGGGTTCGGCCACCACATGGGCCGACAGCGACTCGAGTCCGCTCGTGATCGTCCACACGTGCAGGTCGTGTACCTCGAGCACGCCCGGCAGCGCGGCCATGGCGTCGCGCACTTCGTCGACGTCGATGTGTCCGGGAGCCGCTTCCATCAGCACCGACACCGTTTCCTTAAGGAGCATCCAGGCCGAATAAACGACGAACAGGGCGATCAGAACCGAGGCGGCCGGATCGGCCCAGCGCCAGCCGGCTATCCAGACGAGCAACGCCGAGGCAATCGCTCCCAGGCTTCCGAGAGCATCCGAGAGAACGTGGAGCCAAGCGCCGCGAACGTTTAGACTGTCGCCGCTTTCGTGCCCGAGGATCTTAAGCCCCACAAGGTTCATGGCAAGGCCGCCACACGCGACCGCGAGCATCAGTGGGCCGTCGACGGCCGGCGGAGCGGCCAGGCGTTCGACGGCTTCCAGGACGATGAAGATCGAGAGTACGACCAAGGCGCTTCCGTTTGCCAGAGCCGCTAGAATTTCAGCCCGGTAATAGCCGTAAGTCTGAGTCGAGGTAGGAGGCCTCGTGGCGACGCGAAGCGCAAACAACGACAACCCGAGCGCCGCCACGTCGGAGAACATGTGCCCGGCGTCCGCAAGGAGCGCGAGAGAGTTGGCCACGATGCCGCCAATGATCTCGGCGATCATGTAGCCGCTAGTCAGAGCCAAGGTCATCGCGAGCCGGCGGCTGTGACCGGTTCGCCGCCCGTGTGCGTGATGGTGCTTCACGCGGTTCCTATCCTTTGTCCTTTTGCTGTTGGGCTTCGAGGCCGCGCCGGACGATCTCCACTAGGTCGCCCGTCTCTTCGAAGGCCTTCACTTGGCGGTCGGCCCCAGTGGGCCCTTCGGCCATCTGCGCGAGGCGCTCGAGATGGCGCCGGCAGCCGAGTTCGTCGGCGGTATCGGCCAGGCGGGCGACCAGCCGGCGCACGACTTCTCGCGCCGGCCGGCATTCCTGCGTGGTGGGGTCCACCAGGGCGGCGCGCATTCCGTGCCGGCACGCCCTCCACTTGTTCTGCCGGACCATGAACGGGTGACAGTCCCGCTGGTACATCCCCGCGTCGATTTGGCGCGACAGCGCGCGCACGAGGCACTGCACGAGCGCCGTGAGTGCGAGCACCTCGTCGAGCGAAGAAGGAAGGTCGCAGATCCGTACCTCAACTGTACCGAAGTTGTTGTGGGGGCGAACGTCCCACCAGATCTCACGGATCGTGTTGATGAAGCCGGTGTCGATCAAATGGTTGACGAGCCATACGTACTCGCTCCAGTTGCGCATGAGCGGGGGCAGACCCGCTGTCGGCAAGTTGTCCATGAGCTTGGAACGCTGCGATTGAAGCCCTGTGTAGCGCCCGTTCCAAAACGGGCTGTTGCAGGACAGGGCGAGCAGCGTCGGCAGGTGGTTCATGATCCGCTCGCACAGCATCACGGCCTTGTCGCCCGTGTCGGTGCCTACGTGAACGTGCAGGCCGAACGTCACGAGGCGGCGCGCTGTATCCTGGAGGAGCTCGACCAGTCCGAGATAGCGCTCGTCCGGAGTCACCCGCTGCTCGTGCCAGGTCGAAAAGGGATGGGTCCCGGCCCAGTAGAGAAACGCGCCTGCGTCGGCAGCCAAACGCTCGGCCACCGCCAGTTTGCCGCGCAGATCCTCGCCGACTTCGTCCACACTGCGGCAGATTTCCGTGTTGATTTCCAGGCAGCATTGCATGAGTTCAGGCTTGAAACGCGTGCGCAGCCCGTCGGGGACGCCGGCTAGGACGTCCGCGATGGCGCTTTTGAGCGCGAGCGTGTTGCGGTCGACTAGTTGCAACTCGAGTTCGACTCCCAGGGTCGGGTAGTCGTTGCGGGCAAACTCGATCGCCGTGGCCGTCATTGCTCGTGACCTCCGACGAGCCGGTTTGCCTCAAGAACCGCGCGGCCGAGGATCTTCGCGCCAAGGCCAATCGCACGTTCGTCGACGTCGAATCGCGGAGAGTGCAGCATTTCGGCGCGGCCTTCCGGTGGTGCCACGCCGAGACGAGCCAGGCATCCGGGCGCGCGCGAGAGGTACTCGGCGAAGTCTTCACCGCCCATGCTCGGCTGGTCGATCGGTTCGATTCCGCTGTCGCCGAGAACCGCCACTGCCGCCCGGCGCATCGCCTCGGTGATGAGCGGATCGTTGACAACGGCGCTCGGGCCGCGGCGAAAAGCAATGTCGATTCGGGCGCCGCTTGCCGCGGCAAGCCCGGCGCCGATTTGCTGGATGCGCCGCTCGACTTGGGCGGTTGCCGCCTGGCTGTGGGTCCGGGCGGTGCCGCGCAGCTCGACCTGCTCTGGAATCACGTTCTGCGTTGAGCCGCCGTGGATCGAGCCAAACGTAACCACGACCGGATCGCGCGAGTCGATTGCACGCGGAACCAACTGGTAGACAGTGCTCACGAACTGCGCCGCTACCGCGATCGGATCGACCGCATGGTGGGGCCGCGCGGCGTGCCCTCCCATCCCGGTTACCACCACGTCGATTTCATCGCAGTAGGCCGTTAGCATTCCAGCGCGCAGTCCGATCCGGCCGAGGCGCCGCTCCGGATCGACGTGCAACGCGACAATCGCATCCACGCCGTCCATTGCTCCGGCCTCGATCATCTCGCGAGCCCCGGTGGAAGATTCTTCAGCCGGCTGGAGAATGAGCCGCCACGACGGCGCACACTCGGGGCCGAGCGCCTCGAGCGCCCGGGCTGCTCCGACGGCCGCGGCCACGTGAACGTCGTGACCGCAGGCGTGGCAAACACCAGGGCGGCGCGAGCGGTACGGGACCTGCTTTGCGTCGTGGATACGCAGGGCGTCGATGTCGGCCCGGATCGCTACGCGCGGGCCCGGCCGCGGCGAACTCGGCTGGCAAACCAGCCCGCGGCCACTGGGCGCAATGCGCACGGCGAACCCTTCTGCGCCGAGCACCCGTGCTAGGTAGCGCGTTGTCTCGACTTCCTCGCCGCTGGGTTCGGGATGAGCGTGGAGGTAGCGGCGCAGCTCTACCAAGCGGGGCTCGATATCTTCGACTGCCCGCTCGAGGGCCGAAGCCCGTTGCTCGTCCGCGCTGCGGCTGTGCCTCGCTGCGTGCGACCGGCTCGTCACGACGTTCATGCTACGCGATCTGGCTGCGTTGCGACAGTGCTGACTTCGTCTAGCCCGCACGTGATTGGCCGCCGCCGCCTGCGGCCGGAGGCTCTTTCACGAGCGCGATCACAGTGTCGCCCGGTCGCGGCTCGAGCCTGGCGTCGGCCGTAAAGACGTGGAGCAAGCCATCTTGGTCGAGCACGAAAAGCGGAAGGGCGCCGGTTCCGTAGCGCGTCTGGTAAGCCTGCCAGTCGAACTCTTGGCTCAACCTCGTGCGCTTGACGAGCGCCCCCGCTTTCACCCGGCGTTCGATGTCGTCGAACGTCGCTTCTTTGCTGAATAGTATTCGGCCGCGCAGGTGCAGCGGTAGCTCGCTCGCGCCCAAGGCTGTCGGCGCTGCGCGCGGGGAGAGCTGGTAGATAGCCGAGCGATCGAAAAACTGGGTGAAGTGGACGGCGGCCAGAGCGTTCGCCTGGTCGTTCGAGGTCACCGCGAGGCACTTGCCGATCTCGTCGAGGTCGATCCGCTCGCCGATACGTTCGTCGAGGAAGTTGCAGTAGTGTGCGGGCAATCCGCTCATCCTCGCTGCTTGAACGTTGGCGTAGTTGCTATCGGCTAGGCGCACCGCGATGCCCGCTCCGGCTAGGGCTTGAGCAATCGCGCGCGCCCATTCGTGGGCGCCGAGCAGGAGGACACCCTGCGGATTCCTGCTGGAAAGTCCGAGCACTCTGGCGGCTACGGGGGCGGCGACCGAATAGACGACGATCGTCCCCGCAATGACGAAGAACGCAACGGGTACGAGCGCAGGGGCTTGGGAGAAACCGGCTTTCTCGAGCTCGGAGGACAAAACGGAAGCCACCGCCGCCGCCACGATACCGCGCGGGGCGACGGCCATCAGGAGCATCCGCTCGCGCCACGGCAGTGCGGTGCCGATCGTCGCTACAGCAACCGACGCGGGGCGCACGATCAGCACGAGCCCGGCCAAAAGAGCCGCGCTGGGAAAGGCAAGCGTCGCGAGCCGGCCGAGATCGACGCGCGCCGCTAGGACGATAAATAGGATAGCGATGAGCAGGGTTCGCAGGGATTCCTTGAACTCTACGATCCCTTGAATCGGGATTCGGCGCTGCCACGCCAGGCAAACTCCCATCACGGTGACCGCGAGCAAGCCCGCTTCGCTTCGAAGGGCGTTCCCGGTCCACAAGGCGCAGGCCACCACCGCCAGCACGAACGGGT
>CAYZHO010000061.1:5418-6632 GCA_964478045.1 uncultured Myxococcales bacterium
TTGTGGAGGAAGTCGGGGATATGGTGGCGCCCTACAGCGGCCACGACTAAGGCGGCCGCTGCGGCCCCGACAACCGCGCCGGCGCCGAGCGAAGCGGCCAGTCCGAGTGCGAGCTCGGCTCCCGGCCCGTGGCTTGCCTCTTCGGTGATCGCTTCGAAGACGAGAATGGCGAGAATGACTCCAAGCGGGTCGATGAGGATCCCTTCCCACTTCACGATCGACCCAAGGCCTCCGCGAAGGCGAAGCTGCCGGAGCAAGGGAATGAGAACCGTCGGGCCGGTCACCACTAGGATCGCTCCGAGCAGAAGGGCTAGCTCGATCGACAGGCCGGTCGCCACGCGCGCGCACGATGCGGCGCCAAGCCACGCCACCAGCGCTCCTACACTGACGAGGCGCCAGACGACGGGCGCGTGCTCGCGCAGCTCGGCCAAGCGCAGGCTGAGGCCTCCCTCGAAGAGGATGACGGCTACGGCCAGGGATGTGGCGGGAAACAGGACGGGACCAAAGAGCTTGTCGGGATCGACCAGACCGGCCAGGGGCCCGGCGGCGACCCCGAAAACGAGAAGGAGCAGAATAGCCGGCAGGCGCAGCCTCCAGGCCAACCATTCGGCGGCGACGCCGAGAGCGAGAATGACCACGAGGCTCGTAAGGCCCTCGAGCATGGGCGTTCTCTGCCGCGGGCGAGACCAGCGCCTGCGGCGGTCCTTCCGAGCGGCCTCAGCGCAGGGCGGGCATCACCCGCTCTGCGAACAAACGGGCCGGGATGCGCGGATCACGACCGAAGAACTCGATCACGAACATGGTACAGCCGAGCGCCATGTGGTCGCGGATCCGCTGGATTACGCGCTCCGGGCCGCCCCAGATCCCGTGCTGTTCGATTCCCGAGCCGAGGTGCCCTCCATAAATACGCTCGGCTTTGACGAGGGCCTCCCGCGCTTCCTCTTCCGTTTCGCACAGCACCACTAGGGTCTGCTGTGAGATACGAATCTCCTCGAACGGACGGCCGATCTCTTGGCAATGGCGCCGCAGTATTGCCACCTTGCGGCCGAGCTCCTTTTGCGCCACGGCCAGATTGTTCCAAATGTCGGCTCGGCGGGCTGCGATGCGAAGCAGGACGCGCTCGCCCCCGCCGCCGATCAGAATCGGGGGGCGGCGCGCCGGCTTAGGCTCGCACACCGCGTCGTTCAAGCGCACGTAGCTGCCCTCGTAAGTAA
>CAYZHO010000061.1:6642-13508 GCA_964478045.1 uncultured Myxococcales bacterium
GTCCACAACCGGCCGAGCGCCTCGGCCATTTCCTCGAGCGCCCGCAGGCGCTCGCCAATCGGAGGGAACGGCAGGCCGTACGCCTCGAACTCGGTTTCGAACCAGCCGGCACCGAGCCCACAGATGACCCGGCCACCAGCGATTTGGTCGATCGTTGCGATCTGCTTGGCCAGAACACCGGGATTGCGAAAGTACGGCGGGGTCACGAGCGTTCCGATTTCGCAGCGCTCGGTGACGGCGGCGATGGCCGCCAGCTCGCTCCATGCTTCGAAGATTGGCAGGTTGGGCAGCGGAATGCCGTACAGGTGGTCGGCGACCCATAGAGAGTCGAATCCAAGTCGCTCGAACTCGATCGCGGCTTCCTTGGCTTCGGTCCAAGTGCGCTTGATCTGGGGCAGGGCTACTCCAAAGTGAACTGGCTGGCTCATCGTTGCGCTTTCTCCTCCCGGCTGTTTCTGGCCCCCAGCGTTCGAGAGGACACCTTGTAGACCAGCGAAGCGGTCGAGGCGAGGGCGCCAGAGGCGCTTCGTACCTCGACCCGGCAAAAAACCATCGTGCGGCCGCGCTTTTCGACCCACGCTTCCGCGATCGCATCCTCGCCGGCGATCGGCGCCAGGTAGTTGATGTGCATGCCAATGGTCAGGAGCTCGCGCCGGTCGTCGTAGGCGCTTCCAATCGCCGGGACGACGGCCGTGTCAACGAGCGTGGCGATCGCGCCGCCGTGAATTACGCGGGCCGGTTGGTCGAGCTCGGGGCGGTAGGGCAGGCGCATCCGGGCGTAGTCGACGCGCACTTCCTCGAGCTCGAGGCCCACGAAACGGGGGAAGAACACTTCGTCGCCGAACTTGGGAAAGTCTTGCCAAGCACGGGCACGCTCGGGATCAAGTGGCGCAAACCGCGTAGCGTTGGGTGCAATCTTCTCCATCGTCTGCTCGCAAGTCCATGCCCGGGCTCGGGTGCGGGCGGGGGCGCTCGCAGGCCCAGTTAGTCCGCCTCGCGCCAGCGCTTGCGCGCTTCGTGGTAGGCACGATTGCGCCGGTCGAACCGCTCAAAAGGGTTCTTGCCTTCCCGGATGACGAGCTCGGCAAAGCGCGGCAGAGCAAAGGCGGCCGCGTGGACCTCTGGCGTGTAATAGAGGCACGACTCGGCAATGGCCGCGGCCCTGGCCGGGTCGGCCGGCTGCCGGGCCACGGGTTCCCGCGAGGCAAAGGCTAGGTGCCAGCACCCGCTCGGATAGCTCGGAATCATGCACAGGTAGCCGGTCACATGCGGAAACGCTTTGCGCAGCTCCGCGCCGATGGCCGCGATCAGCGGGGCATCCCAGTGCGGGCTTTCGGCTTGGGCGGTGACGATTCCCGGCCCTCGAAGGGCTGCTTCCACGCTGCGGTAGAACGGTGCCTGAAACAGCGCCTTGCTCGGGCCGATCGGGTCGGTGCTGTCGATCAGGATCGCGTCGAACTCCCCAGGGTGCTCCTTTACGTAGGCAATGCCGTCGGCGAACACGAGCTCCACGCGCGGATCCTCGATAGCGCTTTTCACCCACGGAAAATGTTCGGCGCACACCGCCGTCACGCGTTCGTCGATCTCACACTGCACGATACGCTCGACGGATTTGTGCTTGACGATCTCCCGGATACACCCGCAGTCGCCGCCGCCGATAACCAGAACCGAGCGAGGGTTCGGGTGGGCGAGGAGCGGGACGTGGACGAGCATTTCGTGGTAAACGAACTCGTCTCGCTCGGTGAGCATAATCACGTCGTCGAGCGTCAGGATCTTGCCGAAGAACGGGGACTGATAGACGGTAATCTTCTGGTAGGGGCTTACCTCCTCGTGAAGGCGAGCCTCCACGCGCATACCGATCCGGCTGGACCCGTTGTCCTCTTCGAAGTACCAGTCGCCGTCGAAGAAGCCGGCGGTTGCCGGTGCCGGATCGCCCGCTCCGATCGGGTCCTTCTTGTCCTCCGGAGTGCTCACGAGGGCGGCGCCAGCGGAGTGACGGTCACTTCACGAGCCAGGATCCGCACGTCCTCGGGAAGCAACGGCCGATCCGTGTCGATGTCCTCCGGAAGACCTCGGATGATTTCTTGGACCCGATAGCTCTTGGCCCCCAGGGCGTGCCCGAGGTACTCGAACCCAACGCGCGGGTCGAGCCCCCCGCACGTATAGATGTCCACGGCAACGTAGCCGGTTTCGGGCCACGTATGTATCGACAGGTGCGACTCGGCGATCACCACCGAGCCGCTCACTCCCTGCGGGCTGAAATGGTGGAACGTGTCGCCGACGATCCTGGCACCGATTACCTCGGCAGCCGTACGCAGCCGCGAACGGATCGCGTCGACGTCGTCGAGAAGTTCGCTGTTGCAGCCGTAAAACTCTGCAATGAGGTGCCTTCCGATCGTCTTCAACTCTCGTGATACCCCTCTGCCGCCCCGGGGCGCGAAAACCCCGGGAACGTGCGAGCCCCCGTTCCGTGGATGAAACGAGCAACTCGCGACCGACGCCAACCGCCGTCCGTTGGGCCGCACTCGCGCGCGGCAATGGACGACGCTCCATCCTTGTCAGCGGGCCCCTTTTTCGGCTGGCCCCCAGGTCAAGAAACCCCGAAGGGCAATGGCTTTACATAAAGTCAACGTGCTGAGGGGTCAAGAACTGCCGGCAGTGGTCTTGCGGTGGGGAAGCGAAGCGGCCAAGGTGGCGGCCGGAGGCAGCAGCCATGAAGACGATTGTAAAGGCGCTGGTAGCCGTTCTTGTGCTGGCCGCGGTCGCCGGCGGCGCAGCAGTCTATTACCTCGACGGCCTCGTCGAGGCGGCGATCGAGCGGGGCGCAAGCTACGCGCTCGGCGTGCCGGCAAGAGTCGAGGGCGTACACCTGGCTCCCGTGCGAGGTTCCTTCGAACTCAGTGGCCTCGAGGTGGACAACCCCGAGGGTTTCGAGCGGCCTCGCTTTCTTGGCCTTCGTTCGGCAAGGCTCGAGCTGCCGCCGCGACGGCTTCTCGATTCGACCGTCCGGGTCCCGCTGCTTGCCCTCGAAGGGATCGAGGTGGACCTCGAACGCAGCGGGTCGGCGAGCAACTACGGCAAGATTCTCGATCACCTTGGTCGCTTTGAGTCGGCGCAGCCGGCCGCCGGCGCTCAAGGCGGGCAGGAAAAGGCCGGCAAGCGGTTTATCGTCGAGCGGCTCGTAGTTCGTGACGTCAGTGCTCACCTTGCACTGTCCGTGGGTGGAGTGGCCAAGCCCAAGGCCACGATAACCATCCCGGAGATCTCCCTTCACGATGTCGGGGCGAAAGAAGGCGGCGTCGGCATCGGCGAACTCGCTTCGATCGTCACCAAAGCCGTCTTGACCTCGGTGAGCCGCGCGGGCGGTGTGCCGCTAGAGTTGGCCCGTGACCTCGGCGGACAACTAAAGGGCCTGGCCAAGGTAACCGTCGAGCTACCGCCGGGTATCGACCGGGTTACGAAAGGACTGACGGGGCTAGACAAAGGCGTCCTCGGAGCCGGCGCGAGCGGTGCCGCCAAAAAAGGGACCGGGCAAGTCGAGAAGGCGCTCAAGGGCCTCGGAGGATTGCTCGGCGGCAAGGGCAAGTAAGACGGGGGCTCCTTGCCCGCCGGCGGCAAAGGCGCGGCCCTGGTTTGACGCGCTGCGCCCTCAGTTTTGGGCCAGGTACGTCCCCAACCGGCGGATTTCTGCCAGAATGCCCCCCGATGGGGCAGGTTTTGCCTTGACGTTGGGTGGCTGCGCGCGGCTATAATCGCCCTGCCGGCCGGCCGCCGGGCCTGCTCGAGCATGCAGGTGGCGGCCCGAGTGCCGCGGGCAGTTTTGCGCCGATTGCTACGTTGGGCTTTCCGCAAGGACGCCGCACGCGGACGGTGATGAGGCCAGCTTGTCGAGCTTCTTTCATGAGGAGGGGCGTATGTCGAGTCGATCCATACTGAACTCTGTCGCAGTACTTGCCGCCGCGACCGGGATGTTGCTGGGAGCGCAGAGCGTGCTGGCGCTCAACTCGAGCCAGGATCTCTGCGTCAACACGATGAACAAAAGCGGCAGCAAGGTCGCCAAGATGCAGGGCAAGGAGAACGCCTCCTGCGTGAAAGACTTCGGCAAGGGGAAGCTCCCGCCCGGGATGTCGGCCGAGCAGTGCCTGACAGCCGACCGCAAGGGCAAGGTTGCCAAGGCGACCAGCAAGACGAACGCGCTGGAAGGCAAGAAATGCGTCGGCACCCTTCCTCCTTACGGTTACACCGGTTCGGCGACGGTCAATCAGTCGGCGATCGACGAAGAACTAGGCCTTACGGCCGACGTCTTCGGCAGCCCGCTCGACAACGCCTTGTTCGACAGTTCGAACTCCGCCGGTGCGACGTGCCAGGCCACTACCGTCAAGGCCTACGAGAAGTTCGCGGCGATCTTTTTCAAGGACTTCGTCAAGTGCAAGAAGGATGCTCTCAAGGAGTTTCCCGACTCAATCGACGAGATCAAGAACTGCATCGGCGCCGACCAGAAAGGGCTCTTTCCGAAGTTTCGCGGGAAGATTCGAACCATCGTTGAGAAGAAGTGCGCCAGCACAGACCTTCCGACCGCATTTCCCGGAACGTGCCAAAGCCAAGCGACCTCGGCCCAAGCGCTGGCCGACTGTCTGGCCGAACGGACGATCTGCCACATGTGCGAGGCGATCGTGGCGATGGACGCAATCCCCGCCAGCATTCGCCCGTGTGACCAGCTCGACAACGGGGCACTCGATGCCTCCTGCGGCGGCTGCGGCAACGGGGTGGTGGAGGCGCCCGAGGAGTGCGACACCGGCGGGCAGTCGTCGACTTGTGATGCGGACTGTACGCTGCCCGTATGCGGGGACGGGGTGTTGAACACCGCAGCCGGCGAGCAGTGTGACGATGGCAACACCGATCCGAACGACGGCTGCACCGATTCGTGCACGATCTGCGGCGACGGGATCGTCACTCCTCCGGAAGAATGCGACGACGGAAACCTGATCAGCGGCGACGGCTGTTCGGCCTCGTGTAAGTGCGGTCCTGGATCGGGCGAGTTCGGATGCCAGGACCCGCAGTGTCCGACACGCGCTGAACTGACCATCTTTGCTAAAGTGGGCAAGCCCTGCGCGACGAACAGCGACTGCAATATCGGAGACGGGCGGTTGCCGGCAGCCGAAGGCGCGGCCATTTGCGACACTGGTCTTGGAAAGTGCGTCACCGCTACCGAACTGGATACCGGATGGACGGGAATTGCGCATGACGCCGACGTAAACGATCGGGTGGTGTCGATGGGCGACCTGGTCTGCCCGGGTCCGGCTCCTACGTGCGGTGTTTGCGCGGTTGTCGGTGTCGATCCGACGCCGGGCAACTGCCGTTGCGTCAACGACAACCGTGCGATTTGCGACGAGCCCTTCCGAAACGACCAAGACGACTGCGGCGGCGAGCTGTGTACGTGTTACTTTGGCCCGCCGATTCCGCTGTCGTCGGGCAACGTGCCTGCGTGTGCGGTCAACGCCTTTGCCGAAAACATAACGGGAACGGCGAACGTCGATACCGGCGAGGGCGAGATCACGGCCAAGCTCGCCACGTTGGTCTACCTGGGCGAGTTGCTCCATATTCCGTGCCCGTACTGCACGGGGGATACCGTGCCCGGCGACGGGATCCGCGACGGAACCTGCGTCCTCGGCGACAACGATGGCCAGCCGTGCGACGCAGACGCCCTCAATACGAGCTTCCCGGCGCCCGGCGGGGACGGCACCAGCCTCGACTGCTTCCCGGCTTCCGGCAAGAACGTGTCGGGTTCGGGCCTGCACATTACTCTCAAGCAGACGACCGGCACGAGCGCCTTGCCGCCGGCTAGTATCCCGTGCGGCTTCCCGCGCACGTGCTCCGACGAACCGCGGGTCCTGTGCGCGTACAACGCCGACTGTGGCACCTGCACGTCCAACGCAGACTGCGGGGCAGGCGGCATCTGCGACGCGGCGGGCCACTGTTCGTGCATGCCGCTTCCCCAATGCCGGGACGATACGAATCACCAGGTGCTCTGCGAGCAGTTCGACAACACGATGTGCAAGACGTGCACCACGAACAGCGACTGCGCCGGCGACGCGATCTGCGAGCCGAACGGTCATTGCGAGTGCTTGTCGAAGAACTCGTGCACGGACGACCGCGGTCTACTGTGCTGGTCGAACGCCGATTGCGGCACGTGCACGACGAACGCGGACTGCGGGCCGCCCCTCGGCGGTGGCGTGTGCGACACAACCGGCCACTGCGCGTGTGCGCCGCAGACCTTCCGGTGCTTCTGCGGCCTGTGTTCGGACGACACTGCGATCGCGTGCTCGACGAACGCCGAATGCGGGACGTGCACGACGAACGCGGACTGTCCGAGCGTGGGTGTAGCCGCGGGAGTTTGCGACCCGTCCGGGCACTGCGAGTGTGTCCGCGTTACCAACACGGGCGATCCGCAGCCGAACCAGTGTCTCGACCTGCTGTGCGAGGAGGCGGTTCCCGGCAGCGGCGAGGGCGTGTGCACGAACGGACCGGCCGATCACCTGTGCGACGGCATTGTGCGGGCAAACGGCGAGGGATTCATCACTTGCAACTCGAACACCGACTGCTCGCCGGCCATCATCGGGATCGATGCAGGCAACTGCACGCTGACCAAGCAGCGCAAGTGCTTCCTCGACCCGATCACCGCAACGGGCGTTGCCGACGCGAACAAGCCGCTGTCGGTTGCCTCGTTCTGCATCCCGCCGACGGCCAGTCCGGGAATCAACTCCGTAGCCGGCCTGCCGGGCCCGGCCCGAGTCTTCAATCAGGCCAGCTCGCGGATCTTCTGCGAGAGCAACCCCTCGGTGCTCTACGAGCCCGGCGTGGGTGGC
>CAYZHO010000062.1:0-4471 GCA_964478045.1 uncultured Myxococcales bacterium
CCATGAGTTTCTCCCCCACACGCGCGAGGAGTATGAGGCCGTCGCGCGCAAGGCCGGCGTCCCCGTCGAGCAGCTTGAAGCCACCGGCGCTGCGCTCAAGGAGTTCAACCCGATGCTCGGCCACCGCGGCTGCCGCCTCGCGATCACGTATCCCGAAATCTATGCGATGCAGACGCGCGCGATCATCGAAGCGGCGCTCGAGGTAGCGGCTCGCGGCGTGAAAGTGCTTCCGGAAATCATGATCCCACTCGTGGCAACGGGGGCCGAGCTCGAGCGACTGCGCGCCCTCGTCGTCGATACGGCCGAGGAAGTCTTTCGCAGGCGCAAGCGGCGGATCGACTTCAAG
The DNA here is from genome assembly GCA_964478045.1 of uncultured Myxococcales bacterium. GTDB lineage: Bacteria > Desulfobacterota > Binatia > UBA1149 > SPBQ01 > CAZQYE01. The sequence continues at coordinate 347 of CAYZHO010000062.1, forward strand.
GTCGGGACCATGATCGAGGTACCGCGGGCGGCGCTGACGGCCGATGAGGTGGCGGCGCACGCCGACTTCTTCTCGTTCGGAACGAACGATCTGACGCAAATGGGGTTCGGCCTGTCGCGCGACGACGCCGGCCGCTTCCTGCCAGCCTACGTCGAACAAGGCGTCCTTCCCGACGACCCGTTCCTGACGCTCGACACGGCCGGAATCGGCCAGCTGATGGAAATCGCAGCAACCAAAGGACGCGCGGTCCGGCCCCAACTGAAGCTCGGCATCTGCGGAGAACACGGGGGCGATCCGCGCTCGGTCGAGTTCTGCCACCGGCTCGGGCTGGACTACGTCTCGTGCTCGCCCTACCGCGTTCCGGTCGCGCGGCTGGCGGCGGCGCGTGCCGCGCTGGCCGACGGCAAGCCTCCACGCCGCAAGCGATGAGAAAGCAAGCGGGCAGCGACTGGCAAATCTCCGGACGCACCCGCGTCGTCGCGGTGATCGGTGATCCGGTTGCGCACAGTCTGTCTCCCGCGATGCACAACGCCGCATTTCGAGCGCTCGGCCTAGACTACGTGTACGTGGCGCTGCGCCCGCGGCCCGAAACCGTGCGCCGGTTTCTGCGCGCGCTCGGCTCGAGCGGACTGCACGGTCTCAACGTTACCGTCCCGTTCAAGCGCGAAGCACTGCGCGCGGTGGACTCGGCGAGCCAAACGGCGATCCGGGTCGGGGCAGTCAACACGATCCTCGTGCGGCCTGACGGTTCGACCTACGGCGACAATACCGACGCCGGTGGGTTTGCCGCCGCCCTCAAGGCCCATGGCGTGCGCCTGCGCCGAAAGCGCGCCCTCGTCATCGGCGCTGGCGGTGCTGCCCGAGCGGTCGTCTACCAGTTGCTGGCAAGCGGGGCGCAGGAAGTGGTCATTGCCAACCGCACGCGCCGGCGTGCAGTGGCACTGGCGCGCGCGATGGAACCTGCTTCGAATCGCGCCCGCGCGGCTGGCCTGGAAACCCTGACCGACTCCGGCGCTCTCGCCGAGTTCGATCTCGTCGTCAACGCAACCAGCGTCGGGCTCGAAGGCGGCCGCTTCCTCGATTACGACGCCGCGGCCACCCGGCCCGAATGCGTTCACGTCGATCTTGCCTACCGGAGCAATGGGCATACGCCTTTCCTTTCGCTGGCCGCGCGCGCCGGGCGGCCGGTCGTCGACGGCCGTCACATGCTGCTTTACCAGGGCGTGCTCGCCTTCAAGCTGTTCACGAGAAGGCGGCCGCCCATCGACGCAATGAGCCAGGCAGTCGGCCTGAACCCGTGAGGGACAGCCTGATGGCCACGAGCGACGACTGCATCTTTTGCCGGATCGTAGAGGGACGCGCCGAGGCGAGCTACGTCTATCGCGACGACCTGGTCACTGCCTTCCTCGATCTCCACCCGGTGGTGGAGGGCCACACCCTGGTGGTGCCGAACTTCCACACTGCCACGGCCGACGGGATCGACGAGGGAACGGCCGGGCGCATGTTTGCCGTCGGGGCGCGCATCGCCACCACGATGGGACGCGCCGGAATACGAAACGACGGCTACAACCTGTTCCTCGCCAACGGCGCGGCCGCCGGGCAAACGGTCTTCCACGCTCACCTGCACGTCATACCCCGGCGTGCCGGCGACGGCTTCTCTGTCCGCCGGGCCGTATTCGGGCGCGGCAAAGCCGATCGCGAGCAGCTCGACGCGCTGGCCGAACGACTGCGCCAAGCTCTCGAACAAGCCACCTGACCGCGGAACCGGCCGTACCCGGCGGCCCGATGTGGCATGGGCCTTGCGTGCCCCGCCTCCGGGGCGAGCGCCACTACGAGCGCCCGCCCAAGGAGAACGGGCCCATGGCCATTCGTACCGAGCTTGCGGCGAGCGTCATTTCGATGACGCTCTGTACGGTTTTGCTCGCGCCGCCCGCCGGCGCGATCGAAGACTGCGGGGATCCAACCGACGACGGGCTGGTTACCGCCGTCGATGCATTGACTGTGCTCGAGGCGACGGTGGGGGCCGCCGACTGCTACCTCTACGTTTGCGACGCCAACGGAGACCAGCAGATCAGCGCCACCGACGCGCTGTTCATTCTCGAAATGGCAGTGGGGCGGCCCCTGCAGGCCGCATGTCCGCTCGAGGCACCGCCCGGTGACGAGCAAAGCGCTCACGTCGTCATCACCAACGACGAAGCGGCTCTTGCCGGCCGCGTCACCTGGTACGACCAGGACGTTCCCGTCGTTGCCGATGCAGCGGCGTGGACCAGCCAGCTCGTTTACGGCGCCGCGACCACCAACTATACGCTGCGCCTGGTCGCGGAGGTGGCTCCTCCGGTCGTTGGCGGTCAGACCATTCAAGCAACCTCGGCACACAAGGCGGGTAAGAAAAACCACTTCGTTGTCAGCTACAATATGGCCGGAGCTCCGCGGCTCGGTGCGCTCGAGTACTTCGATCTCAAAGACCCGAAAAAACCCAAGCTCAAGTCCCAAGCCCTGTTCACCGACACGGACGTGAGCGCGGTGGCCGACGAGAACTTCACCACCTACGCAGCCGTGGCTACCAGCGACCCAGCGTTCGGCGAGCCCGCAGTGCTCGAGGTCCTCAAGTACAAGATGGGCAAGTTCCGCCTTCGCGGCAGCACGCGCGTGGGCCTCGACAGCTACGCGGGAACGAGCGTAACCGTAAGGGGCAAGCGCATCTACGTCACCTCGGGGGACAGCGGTTCACTGTGGGTCTTCGACCGCAAGACTCTCAATGAACTGTTTCGCGTGCAGCTCGACGACCTCCGCTGGGTCGATGTGACCAAGGACAAGATCGTCGCCGTCCAGGGAACGCCAGGGCGGCTGGCCGTGTTCGACGCCAAGACCTTCGAGCAGCTGGCAGTCTGGCCGTTTGCAGGCGCCGACATTCCGGAATCGAAGAGCACCGTCGAAGTCGTCGGCGACAAAGCCTTCATCGCCGCCGGCAGTGCCGGCCTCCAGGTGATCAGCCTCAACACCGGGACGCTCCTCGGTTCGGTCCCGATGCCAGCGGTTCCCGGCCTCGATCCGTCCGTCACGGTGGCCAACGCGGTGAGCGTGAACAAGAAGGCCGCCTTCATTTCGTTCGGAGAGGCCGGCATCTATCTTGCCGTCATGAGCCAGGATCCGGCCAAGACGGATTCCGAAACGCCCGTCGATCTCAACGTGGTCGGAAAGCTGCAGTTCGGTTCTCTGCAGTCGGCCAACCACGTCGCCTTCCGCGGCGACCACTTGCTCGTGGCGGCCGGCCTCGGCGGCCTCAAAGTCGTCGAGGCCAAGTTCCTCGACTGAAGCGGAAGCGGCGCCCCGCGCAAGCAGCGATTGGCCTAGAACAAATACTCGACGCCAGCCGCAATCAGCACCTTGCTCCGGTCGCTACGCCTCGGGAGCTCTTGCAGCTCGTAGCCGCCGCGCGCCTTGAGCACGTAGTGTCCAGCGAGTCGCTTGCGAAGCTCGAGCAGCGCCGCCGTTGTGTCGAGCTTGAACAAATCGATCGTCGCTGCCGTGCCCTCGAGCTCGCGCCCGCGGCTTAGAGTCAGCGTTGCGTATTCCTCTTCGTCGGCGAAGTAGCGGCGCAGCTTGGCCGTCCACGAGAGCGTCGTGCCAAGGCGGTTCGAAGTGACCAGCGGGCGCAAGGCGGCCCAATAACGGCCCCGATAAATCCCGATCGAGCCCGTGTAGACTCGGGTCGGCGCATCGAATCCGATGAACCGCACGCCGCCGGATGCCTCGAAGCCACCGCCCAGCGCTCGGTACAGTTCGACGAGGAAGCTGTAGTCCGGCAATACCTCGTCCGTCGCCAGAGCCGCAGCTACGTTCACGTAGGTTCCTTTGGCAACGTCGCGGTAGGCTTCGAAGTCGAATTGAGCAGCGTTGCGGCCGAAGCGGCTCAAGTAGTTGACCCGGCCGATCAGGCTTCCCCAGTCGGCTCGCCGTTCCAGACCGACGACGGCCTGATGCCAAGCAGAAAAGTCCCGGTCGAAGTCCTCGACCTGGTACTCAAGGCTAGCCCGGTAGCCGCGCCTCGCTCCGGGTAGCACTGCCCGGGGGCGCGCCCGGGCAGCGGCGGCACGAAGGCGCTCGATCCGCGCGAGGCGGTCG
>CAYZHO010000062.1:4481-12050 GCA_964478045.1 uncultured Myxococcales bacterium
CGTTCGCGGGATCCAGCGCCAGGACACGCCGGCACTCGGCCGCTGCCTTCTCGAGGGCTCCTTGCCAGATTCGCACGTCGGCAAGCGCCAGGCGCGCTTCGAGCGAATCGGGATACTCGGCCAGGATCGCCTCAAGCCGCCGTGCCGCAGCCTCGTAATCGCCATCCCACCCGTCTAGACGAGCCAAGAAGATACGGACTTCGAGGTAGTCCGGGGCCATTTCGAGAACCTCGTTGGCCAACTTGCGCGCCTCGGCGTGCTTGCCTGCGAACGCTAGTTGGCGCGCCTCGGCAAACATCTCGTCGACGTTGCCTCCCGCCGCCGCGCTCGCCGCCGCGCCGAGTGCGAGCGCAATCGCCAGCAGGAGAAACCGCCAATCCCTGCGCCTCCTCATCCCACCACCCCCGTTGCAGGGGCAAACGCCCGCCGCCGCATGGCGCCCCACGAAGTCGATCCTACCAGAGCTTTCAAGAAAGCGCGTGCCCGCCACAATACCGTCGCCTGCCGGTACCCGAACGGCTCAAGGAGCGCGAAACCAACGAGCCAAAGGAAATCCACGAAGCGCGGGTAATACTGGAACGTAACTTCCTCCATGACCACTGCCGCCAGCGTGAGCAGCGTCCCGTAGCCCCAGCAGGCAGCGAAGAAGAGCAAGGCGAACTCCAAATCCACCACGCCGAAGTACAACCCTCCCACGGTTAAAACTACGCCGAAGAACTCCACGAGCGGCGCGAGCATCTCCCCGAGGACGAAAAACGGAGCGATGATGAGTCCGACCTTGCCGTAGGCAGGATTACCGAGGAGCTTGAGGTTCTTCAGCATCGTGACGATCAGCCCGCGGTGCCAGCGCTCGCGCTGGCGTCCGAGGGTGGCGAGGTCCTCAGGCACAATCGTCCACGCGATCGGATCCGGGATGAACGGAATCGAATACTCAACCCCTTTCTCGCGCAGGTAGCGGTGGAGTCGAACGACTAGGTCGAGATCCTCGCCGACCGAGCCGACCGTATAGCCGCCGATGGCCAGCAGGTGGGCTTTGCGAAACAATCCGAACGCGCCCGATACGATCAAGTTGCCGCCAAGTGCGTTCCAACCAAGGCGTCCGAACAAGAACGCCCGGAGGTATTCGGGCACCTGCATGCCGGCCAGGAACGTGCGCGGGACGCGCGCTTCAACCACGCGCTGTCCTTCGAGCCGGCACCCGTTGGCCACGCGGATCGTCGCGCCGGCCGCCGCCACGGTCGAATCGACCAGGAACGTGCGGGCCAAGCGCAGCAAAGCGTCGCGCTCGACGAGGGTGTCGGCGTCCACACACAGCACCAGTTCGTATCGCGCGGAACAGAGTGCCGCATTCAGCGCATCGGCTTTTCCGCCGTTGGCCTTTTGGATCACCCTCAAGTTTGGGTGGGTGCGCGAGCGGTACTGCCCGTGGACCGGCTTGGTAGGAATCGGTCCCTCGAAGGATGGAGCGTCCTCGTACAGATCGTAGACCGAGTGGAGTTTCGCCATCGTGTCGTCGGTCGAACCGTCGTCGACCACGACTACCTCGTGGCGCGGGTAGTCGAGGTCCAGCAGGCAGGCGACCGTATCGAGGATCGTCGGGGCCATGTTGTAGGCGGGCACGAGGACCGAAATCGGCGGCAGCCGCTCGGCCCGCAGATAACCGGACAGTTCCTCGTCCTTGAACAACTCCCAGTGTTTCAGGATCTCCGGTACGGAGAGCGCAAGAAGCATCGCGTAGAACGAGTTGAGGGCGAGAAAGTAGAGAAGGCTTACAATGCTCGCCACCTCGAGCAGTTCGATGAACCACCGGTACGGCACCGTCAGCCTCCAAGCGCCGCGCGCGCCTTCTCGATCCGCGCGCGGTTCTGAAAGCGCAGCACGTAACGAGCGAGCTCCGCGTCGCGGGCGCGGTCCTTGCGAATCGTCTCGAGCAGGCACTCAAGCCCCCGCCGCCCGAGCTGACAGAGAGCCAGCGCGGCCTTAAGGCGCACCGGAAACTCTTCGTCGTGCAAGCGCTCGCGAAGCGCATCGATCGCTTCGAGCGCCACCGCATCACCGAGCGAGCCGGCTGCTTCGGCGCGCACGCGCCAATCCTGGTCGCCGAGCAAGGCAACGAGCGTTGCCCGGCTGTCCTTGTCGGGAAACCGTCCCAGAGCCGCCGCCACCGCAAGGCGGACCGACGCGCGCTCGTCGCAGGCACGCGCGCGAATCGCCTCGGCGAAGGCAGGGTCTTGGATTTCGGCCATGAACCGGATCGCCGCAGCTAGCATCTCGTGGTCGGTTTCGCGGCGAGCGATGTCGACCAGTGGCTCCACAAGGAGAGTGCCGTAGGGCTTGAGCAAGCCGAGTAAGTAACTTTGGAGAACGGGCTCCGAGCGCAGCGCCTCTTCGAGGACCGCCCGGATGAGGCGCGGGGAGGCCACCCGGCGAACGATGCGCGCGGCAACGATCCGCACGGTCGCATTGCGGTCGCCGATCAAAGCCACCGCCAAGTCCGCATCGCTTGGACGCCCGACTTCGTACAGGCAGCGCGCCGCATCGAGCCGCCTCCACCACAAGCGCGAGCGAGCGTACCGGCACATGCGAGCGAACCAGCGCGTGCGCCGCAGTAGGCTGACGGCGGCTTCCCACTGGGCCGCTGGCAGCTCGGTGGAAACGCGCCTGGCAACCCTGGTCAATGCGTCGTCGAGACACGAGTCGAGCACCGCAAGCACCTCTCGCTCAGGCGCCCGGCCGGCCACCCACTTGCGAACCACCTCGAAGGCGGCGCGCTGCTCGCGTTCGACTCGCTGCGCAAGCTTCATGCGCGCAATGCGCAGGGCCGTCATCAGCGTCAGCAGCAACAGAACCGCGCTGGCTTGGACAAGCGGAACGATGACGAGCAGGTCGTGACCCATCCCGGTACCGCGCAGGCGGCCGGCGGGACCCGCCCCCGCGCATCGCGGGGGTTGCCCGAGCAGCGCCGCGGGCATTTGCCCAATCGTTTGCTGTGAGCCACGCGGGCGCCGCCTGCCCGTTCCCGAGTGCAACCGCTATGCCATGCGAAGGGCGCCGAAGTTGCGCCAAACAAGTGGCAAAACCGCCACTGCGCCAAGGCGCAATGCCACTTGCGCGCACAGATCTGTGCGCGCGGTGACGAGCCTGACGGCACGAGATCGCCTAAATCGCGAGGACGATCTTTCCGAAGTTGGCGTTCGATTCCATGTAGCGGTGGGCCGCTGCAGCGTCCGCCAAGGCGAACGTGCGGTCGACCACCGGGCGGATCCGCCCGTCCACCACAAACGGGAGCACGGCGCGTTCGAATAGCCGCATGGCGGCCGCCTTGCCTTCAAGCGGCCGTGCCCGCAGCGTCGTGCCGATCACGCGCAGCCGCTTCATGAGCATCGCCGACAGGTCGAGCGTGCCGCGCGCGCCCCCGAGCATCCCGACCACGATCATGCGGCCGCCGATGGCCAGGGCCTCGAGGTTTGCCTCGAGGTATGCCGCCCCCACAAAGTCGACAATCACGTCCACCCCTTGCCCGCCCGTTGCCTGCTGAGCCACGGCCGCAAAATCGCCCGAACCGGCGTGGATCCCAACGTCGAGCCCGAGCGAGCGGGCCGCTTCGAGTTTCGCCGGTGTGCGCGCGGTCCCAATGATCGGTTTGGCGCCCCATGCCCGCGCCACCTGCACTGCCGCACTACCGACTCCGGAGCCGACCGCATGGATGAGTACGGACTCTCCGGGACGCAGCTCGGCCTGTGCCAGTGCATCGGCGGCCGTGACGAACGCCTCGGGCAAAGCCGCTGCTTCGGGCCAGTCGAGCCCGTCTGGAAGGCGAGTGAGCAAACGATGATGGATCGCTACCTTCTCCGCGTAAGCTCCGGCGGCGGTGATTCCAAGTACCCGGTCGCCGGGGGAAAAACCGGCCGTTCGCTCGCCTGCCGCTAGCACTTCACCGGCGAACTCGAGGCCGGGAATCTCTAGCGGGGGCCTTGGCGGAGGAGGCGGATACAGCCCGCGCCGCTCAAGCAGATCTGCCCGGTTGACACCGGCGGCACGAACCCTGACCAAGACGTCCTCGGGACCGGCCACCGGATCTGGAACCTCGCGCAGCTCGAGCACGTCCGGCCCGCCGTATTCGCGGATCACGATCGCTTTCATCGCATACCTCGCCCAGGGCCACTCGCGCGGCCTCGTCTTTTTGCCGCGGGAGAGCAAGTACCGCAACGGATTCGGGTTGTGCCGGCGCTGCTCGAAAAGCAGGGCGCGGCCCCAAGCCTCGGGCATGACAGCGCTGGCATTGACGTTCTGGCCCGGTCTCGGGCATTCGACGGATCGTGCTCTCCTCCCGCGATCTCACCGACGCTGGCGCACGGCCCGAGGCTCTGCGGTCACCGGCTATGCGCCAGCTCGACGCTTACTTGGAGGCGGCAGTTGCCGCCGGAGCTTCCGACTTGCACATCGAGCCGGCCTCGGCGGGAGCGCTCGTGCGCATGCGCGTCGACGGCCACTTGCGCCCGCTCGAGCCGCCACCATCCGGTGTTCTCGGGGCGCTCTGCACCCGGGCCCGGTTGCTGGCAGGCGTCGACCTCGCCGAACGCCGGCTCCCGCAGGACGGACGCTTCGCCTTTGCCTGCCGGGGCCGCACGATCGACGTCCGTGCATCCTTCATGCCCGTATACGGAGGCGAGAAGATCACGCTGCGGCTGCTCGACCGCGACCGCGCCGCCCTCTCGCTCGAACAACTCGGCATGGAGAATGAAGAGCAGCTAGCGCTGCGCCGCGCACTCGGCGGCAGCGGGGGCATGATTGCGGTGTGCGGCCCCACCGGCAGCGGCAAGACGACGACTCTGTATGCCGCCCTCGAAGTACTGCGCCGCCCCGATCGCTCGCTGCTGACCGTCGAGGATCCGGTCGAGCGGCGGATCGACGGCGTTGCCCAGGTCTCGGTCGATGAGGCATGCGGGCGTTCTTTCGCTACCGCCTTGCGCCACGCACTCAGGCAAGACCCGGACGTGCTGATGATCGGCGAAGTGCGCGACCCGCCGAGTGCTCGAATCGCCTGCCGCGCCGCCCTGACCGGTCACGTCGTTCTTACCACCGTGCACGCCAGCGACGCCAGCGAAGCCTTTGTCCGCCTGGAAGAAATGGGAATCCCTCGTTACTTGCTCGCCGCCACCGTCCGCTTGGTAGTAGCCCAGCGGCTTGTGCGAATGCCTTGCCCGCAATGCAGCCGCAAAAGAGCGCTCGGCGACGAAGAGCGTGCTTTGTTTCGAGCCGCCGCCTTGGAGCCCCCGGACCGCGTGCCCGCCGCCAGGGGCTGCAGCGACTGCGGGATGACCGGCTACCGCGGGCGCACGGGCGTTTTCGAAATGCAGCGCCAGATCCGCGGCCAGCGCGAGCGCGTCGGGTACCCCTGCCTGCTCGCAGCCGGCCTTGCGCGAGTGGCCCGCGGCATGACGACAATGGCCGAAGTGTTGGCCCAGTGCCCTTGCGAGGGCGAGTCGGAACCTGCATGAACCGTTTCCTTGCGGGCTCCTGGCAAGTCTCCGGTACGCTTTCCCCGCGGCGCACGCTCGACGCCGTCGCTTGTCTCGACGAGCTGCTCCGAGCAGGCCTTGCCACAAGCGACGCCTTGGCCGTCGCCGCTACCCTACCGGGCCGACAGGGGCGAGCTCTCGCGGAAGTGGCCGCCAGCGTCGCCCGCGGCCACTCGCTCGGGCGAGCGCTCGAGCACAGCCGGCTTCGCCTGAGGCCTGGCGAAATCGCGATCGTTTTTGCCGGAGAGCAGGGGGGCGACCTCGCAGCCGCAGTAGGCCACCTGCGGCAACTGCTCGAGGAAGGCGCTCGACTGCGAGCCGAGGCTCTGCGGGGCGCCATCTACCCTGCAGGACTTATAACCGTCTGCGCCGCCGTGGTGGTTTTTGCCGGGCGAATCGTCTTGCCCGCCATTGCTTCGGCGAACATCGGCGCCGGGGCGCAGTTGCCTGTCAGCACTCGGGTCGTTCTCGCAGCCGCAGGTCAGTTGACCCGGACAGGTCCGCCAGCCGCTCTGCTCGCAGTCGTGCTGGCCGCTGCCGCCGCGATCGTAGCTCGGCGCAACCCCCGCGCGCGCCTGCTTCTCGGCCACCTCGCCCTCGCCACCCCGTTTCTCGGCCGCATCATCGCTGCTTCGTCTCGCGCTCGTTTCTACGGCCTAGCCGCCGCGCTGCTTCGAGCCGGGGCCAACATCGACGAGGCCATTGCCTTGGCGGCCCGCGCTGTCTCGAACGAACCGCTGCGCCTTTGCTGCGCGCGGGCCCACGCGCTTCTCACGCGCGGAGTCCCCTTGAGTCACGCGGTCGCCCGCTGCGGCCTCGACCGCACCGGGCGCGACCGCGCCCTTCTGGCAGTCGCCGAGGCCGGCTCCGGGTACGCAGTCTGCCTCGAGCGGCTCTCGGCAGTAGCCAGGAGCGAATACCGGCACACGGTCGGCCTCGCCATGCGTCTTGTCGAACCGGCGGCACTAGGCGCCGTCGCACTCGTGGCGGCCGTCACCGTCCTGGCCGTCTACCAGCCGCTGCTCGCGGCCGCAGGCGCGTTTTCCCGGACGTGGCCATGAGCGCCCGCGGCTTCACGCTGTTCGAGCTGCTCGCCGTCATCGCCATCATCGGTATTCTCGCGGCCGTCTCCATTCCGCGCTTCGGGGAGTTTCGCGCCTTGGCTTACGACTCGCGCGCCGAGCAAGATCTGCGCAGCCTGGCCACAGCCGAAGAGCTCTACCGCGCCGCTCACTCCGCCTACACGACCGACCTTTCCCAGCTTGCGTCCTTCGTGGCCTCCGAAGGCGTGGTGGTGGCGGTCGAACAGGCCGACGCCACGCGCTTTCGCGCCCGCGCGCACCATCCGGCCGGCGCCCACATCTTCTACTGGGACAGCGCCGCCAGTCCTCCGCTTAGCCGGCGCCCTCGCTAGCGGGCGCACCGCGAGGGACAAACAAGCGAGCCGGAGCCGCGGTCCTACTCAGGCTACATCGGGCCGTCGCCGCCATCTTAGACCGTCGCGCCGGTCCGCGTGACTCCCGACGGCGGGCCGGCCCCGGCGGTTGCCGCGGTATTTGCCGGCGCGCACAATCGAAGCGGAGACTGTCGTGATCGAAGCCCTCGTTGTCGCACTAGGACTGATCGCCGGAAGTTTTCTCAACGTGTGCATCGCGAGGCTGCCCGAGGGCAGGTCGGTGGTCTTCCCCCCGTCCCATTGCCCGCGGTGCCTGGCGCCGATCCGCTGGTACGACAACATCCCGCTGCTCAGTTACGTGCTCTTACGGGGACGCTGCCGGGCTTGCCGCCAGCGCATCTCCCTGCGCTATCCGCTGGTGGAGGCGACGGCGGGATTGCTCGCCTGGGCACTGTACGTGCAGGGCTATGAGCCCCGCGTCTTGGCTTTGTACGCGGCGCTGGCCGCAGCCCTCATCGTCGTAAGCTTCATCGACATCGATCATCGCATCATCCCGGATGCGATCACGATTCCTTCGCTTCTCGTTGCGCCTGCAGCGGCATTCGTGGTCGGCCACATCGGCGTCGTCGATTCGCTGCTCGGCATGCTCGT
>CAYZHO010000062.1:12060-13324 GCA_964478045.1 uncultured Myxococcales bacterium
ATCTGAGGCTGCGCAAGCAGGAAGGAATGGGTCTCGGCGACGTCAAGCTGCTGGCGATGGTGGGGGGATTCTTCGGCTGGCAGGGCGCTTTGTTCACGCTGCTGGTCGGTTCGGTCGCAGGCTCGCTGGTGGGAGTCGGTGTTGTGCTGGCGCGCCGCGGCCGCTTGGATACCGAAATTCCGTTCGGCCCGTTTCTGGCGGCCGGAGCAATTCTTTACATGCTGTACGGAACGCGGCTGGTAACCTGGTACCTCGACCTGCCGCTGCTCTGGTCCTAGTCGCCGCCCGTGGCCTAGACTCGCCGCCTGCTAGCCGGGTCTCGACGTTGCTCGGGAAGGGCGACTCTTGGTTTCCAACACGACGATCGGCCACTCGATCCGGCGAGAGAGGTGGCCAGCGATTTCGCCAATGCCTCCCGGCGCGGCGATGTAAACGAACTCGCGGTTTCGCAGCCGGCCGACTCGCCCGACTTTCTCTCCGCGGGGGTTGTAGATACCGATCTGCGCTCCGACGTAACGCTTGAACGGAATCTCGATCACCGCCACCTCGGCGCCCCCGTTCCATAAGCCGCTGAGCATAGCTTCGATTTGGCTGCGAGCGAGGAATCCTTCGTCGTTGAAGGAAACGATGACGGCTCGGGTACGAAGCGACTCGAGCAGCCGGCGCATCGCACCGGCGAAACGCGGCCGGGAGTTGAAGACGCTGCGGCGGCGGCGCACGTCCATGCGCTTGCAGGCAACCCCGTAGTGCTCCGGTTTGTCCCAGCGGACGAGCGACTCCCAGACATGGTAGTTGCCCAGGTAGGAATGCTGGTTGTAAGGCGGGTCGAGGTAGGCCACGTCGCCCTCGAGTTGGGGCGCCGCGTCGAGCGCATCGAGGCAATAGGCTCGCCCCTTACCGTAGCGAGCGCGTGGTAAGACCTGCGGCACTCGAAGCTCGAGGTCCTGATAGGCGCGCGGCGCCCAGGTCTTTAGATACGCCATCTGCAGGCCGGTCGTCGAGTCGACCCGATCCGCCGCTTCCATGAGAGAGGTAAGCATCACCGCTTCGAGCTCGGGATCGAGGCCCTTGGCCGCGATGGCTTCGCGGATCGCGTCGATGCGCGCGCCGTTCTTGGGCTGGAAAAAACGCGAGCGAATGCAGAAAGTCTCGGTGAAGTAACCGGGTGTGCCCTTCAGCCGATTGAACTCGCGGACGAGCTTCTCGGCTTCCGGCAGTACCCGCTCGGCATCGGCTTCCACATAGCAGCGGGCTAAGGTGGCGG
>CAYZHO010000063.1:0-12446 GCA_964478045.1 uncultured Myxococcales bacterium
TGGGCGCTGCCGGGATCGTTTACACGGACATCGAGCGCGACGGCACGACCGGCGGTATCAATCTCGAACACACGCTCGAGGTTGCCCGCGCGGTCGAGATCCCCGTTTATGCCTCCGGTGGAGTCCGCTCGGTTGACGACGTGCGGCGGTTGCGCAAGCTCGAGGCAGAAGGGGTCGCTGGGGTGATCGTAGGGCGAGCGCTGTACGACGGAGCGGTCACCCTGGGTGAGCTGCTCGAAGAGGCGTCCGACTGACGTGCTGGCCAAGCGCATCATTCCCTGTCTCGACGTCAAGGACGGCCGGGTCGTAAAGGGCGTCAAGTTCGTGGGCCTGCGCGACGCTGGGGATCCGGTCGAGTGCGCCGAGCGCTACGACCAAGAAGGTGCCGACGAGCTGACTTTTCTCGATATCACCGCAAGCTACGAGCGCCGTTCGATCATTCTCGACGTGGTGCGCGCCACCGCCGAGCGGGTTTTCATGCCACTCACGGTCGGCGGCGGAATCCGCACGGAGCACGACGTGCGGGCGTTGCTCGAGGCGGGCGCGGACAAAGTTTCGATCAACACTGCGGCCGTTGCCGACCCCGATTTCGTCGAGCGCGTTGCCCGGCGCTTCGGGAGCCAATGTACTGTAGTCGCCGTCGACGCTCGGGCTCGCGGCGGGCCCAAGCTCGGCGAGCGCACGCTACCGGCTTGGGCGGGTACGTATCCGGATCTCCTGTTCCGGGATGATGAAACCGAAGGCTGGGAGGTCTACACGCACGGCGGGCGGCGGCCCACCGGGATCGACGCGATTCGCTGGTGCCGGCGCATGGAAGAGCTCGGGGCCGGCGAGATTCTGCTCACCAGCATGGACCGAGACGGTACCAAGGCGGGCTACGACCTGCGCCTGACGCGTGCGGTTGCCGAGCAGGTCGGTGTACCCGTCATCGCCAGCGGCGGGGTCGGGGCGCCCGAGCACCTACTGGAAGGCTTGACCGTCGGCAAGGCCGACGCCGTCCTTGCCGCTTCGATCTTCCACTACGGCGAATACACGATCCCGCAGTGCAAGCGATTTCTCGCCGAACGCGGGGTTCCCGTGCGGCCTCCGGTCGAGCCGGCCCCGGTTGCCTGAGCCGGCGGCAGCTTATCGGCGGGCTTTCGGCCGCCGGTGGCCCGGCGGCGGTCCTGCCCCGCGCCCGCGCCGGAACGCCGGCGGAGCTTCGGCCAAAGGCGTGAGTCTTGCGGGGCGCGGGCGGCCGCCCGCAAAGGCCGTGGTGTGCAGCCAGTGCAGCCGGTGTTCGATCGAGCGCCGCAAGGGTTCGAGCGTTTGCCGCAGGGGGCCGTGCGGCAGCGCGATGGGGCCCTCGACGAGCAGCCGAATGCGGCTGAACGGCAGTGGCACGAGCGTGCGGTCCCAGGTCGGCAAGTACAAGGCAGGGCGCGCGGCTAGTTTTGCAACGTAAACCGCCGCTCCCGTGCGCAATGCGAATAGCGCTGTTCCCCCCTTGACGGCACCGGCCGGGCCGCGGGAACCGTCGCAAGCGAAAGCGAACAAGACGCCGCCGGCCGGCGCTTCTGCGCGGGCGCGGGCAACGAGGCGCCCGAGCACCGGCACGAGCCGGCTCACGCGCGTGCTGCTCCCGCCTCGTTCGACTAGAAACCCGAGGGTTTCGAGAATTCGCGCGATGACCTGTCCGGCGTCGCTCAGGTTGACGAAGGTGACGATCCGGCGGCCGCGCAGAAGGTATGGAAGAGCGAACACGTCTTGATGGAGGATTGCGCAGACTACGACGGCACCGGGGCGCCGGGCGCCGAACAAGGCCGCGGCTGCGCTCAGATCGACGCGACTCGTGGCGGCTACCAGGGCCATGTAGGAGCGGTACAGCGGGACAACCACGTGGCTCAATAGCGCGATGCCGAGCTTCTTGAGCCGCCGTGAAAGAGGCAGCGGCCGCGCGGGACGCACCGTGCTTCGTGCGGGCGGTTGCACGCGCGCCTTGGAATGCAAGTCAGCCGGCTTCTTCGAGGAAGCGCTCGGCGTCGATCGCGGCCATGCACCCGCTTCCCGCTGCGGTGACCGCCTGCCGGTAGACGGGATCCTGGACGTCCCCGCAGGCGAACACGCCGGGCACGCTGGTCCGGGTGCTCCGCGGTTCGGTAACGATGTAGCCTTTCTCGTCGAGTTCGAGCTGGCCTTCGAAGACTTTCGTGTTGGGTACGTGTCCGATCGCTAGGAACACCCCGTCGCAGGGCAGCTCGCGGGTGCCGCCCTCTTTGGTGTCGCGCAAGGTCACCGCGCGCACGCCGGTGGCCGGCTCCCCGTGGATTTCCTCGACCACCGCGTTCGTGACGAAGTCGATCTTTTCGTTTGCGCGCGCCCGGTCCAGCATGATTTTCGAGGCTCGAAACCCCTCGCGCCGGTGGACGATCGTGACGCGCCGAGCGAACTTCGTCAGGAACAGCGCTTCTTCCATGGCCGAATCCCCGCCTCCGACCACGACGACTTCCTTGTCTCGGAAGAAAAAGCCGTCGCAGGTCGCGCAGGCGGAAACGCCGTGGCCCATCAGGCGCTTTTCCGACTCGAGACCTAGCAAGCGAGCCGAAGCGCCGGTGGCCACGATTAGGGCGTCGCACCGAAACGTCCGTTCGGCGGTTCTGAGAGAAAAGGGCCGAGTTCGCAGATCGACCGATACGACATCGCCGGTTGCGAACCGCGTTCCGAAACGCTCGGCTTGCTTGCGGAAGCGGTCCATCAGTTCGGGCCCCTGCAGGCCTTCCGGAAAGCCGGGATAGTTCTCGACTTCGGTGGTAATCGTCAGTTGGCCTCCTGGCTGGCTGCCTTCAACCACCAGGGGCTCGAGATCGGCGCGTGCAGCGTAAAGCGCGGCGGTCAGCCCTGCCGGCCCCGAGCCGAGAACGATGAGCCTCTCGCGCTTTTCCTCCGTCATGTCGCCCTCGAAGTACTGCGAAGCGGTCCGGGAGGCGCCGTGGACCTGCAGACTCGAGCCGTATATGAACAACCGCCGCAGCTTGCAACTCGAGGAGGCGCACAGCCATGGGTGATCTCACGCACGTGGACGAACAAGGGCGCGCTCGCATGGTCGACGTTTCGGGCAAGCCGGTAAGCCAGCGGCGCGCGGTGGCCGGCGCGCGCTTGCGCATGCGTCCCGAGACACTCGAGCGGATCGTGCGGGGGGATCTTCCCAAGGGAGACGTGCTCGCGGTGGCGCGAACGGCCGGAATCGCAGCGGCCAAGCAAACGCCCTTTCTCATTCCCCTGTGCCACCCGTTGCCGCTCGACGCTGCTCGCGTGTCGTTTCGCGAGGAAGGCAACGGGGTGCTGGCGATCGAGGCGGAAGTGTCGGTGACGGCTCGCACGGGGGCGGAGATGGAAGCCCTGACGGCTGCCGCCGTTGCCGCACTGACAGTTTACGACATGTGCAAGGCCGTGGACCGCGACATGACGATCACCGATGTGCGCCTGCTTGAGAAGAGCGGGGGTCGCAGCGGAACCTACCGCCGCGAGGGAGAAACGCGCGGTTCATAACGGGACGCGCATTGCGTGCTTGCGGCTGGTCGTGCCACAACCACCCTTGCTATGTCCTGGCAACCGGCCGCCCGAGGAGTTTCCAGGCGCCTGGGCCCGCGCGAGCGGTTGAGAACGGCTGGCGCGGCGGCGCTGAGCGACGCCGAACTAATCGCCCTGGTGCTCGGCACAGGGCGGCGAGGGATCGGGGACGCCTCGGCATTGGCGAGCTTTCTACTGGAGCGCTTCGGGGGCTTGCGCCGGCTGCTGACTGCCGGTCTCGGAGAGTTGGCACGGGCTCCCGGCCTTGGCAGCGCCCGGGCTGCGGCTCTGCTGGCGGTAGCCGAAGTCGGCCGCCGGATGGCCAGCGCGCCGCTCGAAGCGGGCGATACGCTCTGCAGTTCGCGCGATGTGTTCGAGCACTTCGGCCCGCTCCTGGCGGACGCCAAGCGCGAGCGGCTGTACGCGGTGTTGCTCGACACCAAAAACCGGGTAATCGCCAAGGTACGGATCTCCGAAGGTTCGCTCGGCAGCTCGCTCGTCCATCCGCGCGAGGCGTTTCGCCCGGCCGTGCGGGAAGCAGCAGCCTCCGTGTTGTTCGTACACAATCACCCGAGCGGCGATCCAAGCCCGAGTGTGGAAGACCGCAGGATCACCGAGCGGCTGCGCGCGGCCGGCGATCTGCTTGGGATCCCAGTGCTCGACCACATCGTGGTTGGGCGCAAAGACTATTTCTCGTTCGCCGACAGCGGATGGTGAAAGAAAAGCGCGAGCGGCGACATACGTGCGGCGCTCGGGAGGCGGGCAAGCTCATCTAGCCCGGCCCGAGCCTGCGGGTGCGCGCCGTTGTCGCAAGCGGCGGCCAGGGGCCACAGGCGGCGCGCTGGTTGGATGCCCGGCGTGCTCGAGGCCCGGCCGGCAAGGCACGCCGCCAGCAGAGGCTAGGAGCGTGGCCGGCGGGTCCCAAAGCTAAAGCGGCAAGCCGCGGCGCTAGAAAGGAACGTCGTCGTCGGTTGGCGGCGGGGGAGGAAGATCGGGTTCGGGAAGTGGTTCTTCGACCGGGGCTACGGCGGCCGGGCCGCCAACGAACTGCACGCGATCGGCGATGATTTCCGTGCGGGAGCGCTCGTTGCCTTGCTGATCCTGCCATTTTTGGGTTCGCAGCCGCCCCTCGACGAACACTTGGCGGCCCTTGCTCAAGTACTGCGCGCACGTTTCCGCCTGGCGGCCCCACACGACGACGTTGTGCCACTCCGTGCGTTCTTGGCGCTGCCCGCTCGGATCGGTCCACTGCTCGTTCGTTGCAATCCGCAGGGTGGTTACGGCCCGGCCGTTGGCCGTATGGCGCAGCTCGGGGTCGTGTCCGAGGTTGCCAAGAAGGATCACCTTGTTTACTGATGCCATGGGGGCGTTCTCCGTGTTCCCATCCGGGTGTGGCCGAAGCTAGAATCGCCCGGTGGCAGTGTCAACGACAGACCATGCATAAGTCCGAGACGCACGACCCGCTGGTGATCCTGTCCTCGAGCCTGCGGGTGGCGGCGTTCTTCCTGTTCTCGGCCATTTACGTTCCCTTCGTCATTGTCGTGGCCTGGTTCGATCGCCGCCGATACTACCGGTTTGCCCGGGTATGGGCAGAGGTGAGCCTGTGGATTTTCGGCATCCGGGTCGAGGCCAGCGGGGTCGAGCGCCTAGATCCCGACCGCGACTACGTCCTGGTCGCCAATCACCGCAGCCATTTCGACCCGTTTGCGATCGTTGCGGCGCTCGGCCCGCGCGAGACCCGCTGGGTGGCCAAGCGCGAACTCGAGCGGATTCCGGTCTTTGGCTACGGGATGCGCCTGACCGGACAAATCATGATCGACCGCAGCGATCACGAGCAAGCAGTGGCCGAGCTGCAGCGCAACTTGGGAACACGGGGAATCTCGGTGGTGTTCTTTGCGGAAGGACGGCGGGCGCCGACGCCAGCGCTACTTCCATTCAAGAAAGGAGCCGCGGCTTTTGCGGTCGCAGCCCGGATGCCCCTGGTTCCAGTTGCCATCGGCGGCTCCCACCGCGTGTTGCCGAAGTATTCTCTGGTCGTGCGGCCGGGGACGATCAGGGTGCGCATCGGGGAGCCGATTCCGGTCGATGGCCTGACCAGCGCCGACTACGGCCGCCTGACCGAACAGGCTCGGTGCGCTGTGCTCGAGATGCTGCGCGAGATCGATCCCGAAACGACCGACGCCACTGCCGCGGAGGCTGCCGGTGAGTAAGGATGCACCTGTTCGCGTGGTGCCGCTCGGCGGGCTCGGCGAGTTCGGCCTGAACTGCCTTGCCATCGAACACGGGGAGGATGCCATCGCCATCGACTGCGGGGTGATGTTCCCCGACTCGCACATGATGGGCGTCGACCGCGTCATACCGGACGTTGGGTACCTGGCTAGCCTCGGCGAGCGCCTGAAGGCATTCGTCCTCACCCACGGCCACGAGGATCACATCGGTGCCCTACCGTACGTGCTGCCGGAGCTACCGGTTCCGATCTACGCGACCCGCTTTACGCAGGCGTTGCTCGAGGCGCGGCTCGAAGAGCATCCGGAAGCGCGGCGGCGAGCTTCGATCGAGCGTTTCGAACCGGGGGACCGCTGGAGGCTCGGCTCGCTCGAGATCGAAGCCCTGCACGTTACCCACAGTACGGTCGACTCGTGCGGGCTGGCGATCCGCGCCGGACGGCGCCTGATGGTGCACACGGGCGACTTCAAGCTCGATCCGTCGCCGATCGACGGTCGCGTGTCCCAGCTCGACCGTTTTCGCCAGCTCGGGGACGAAGGCGTGGACCTGCTGCTGTCGGATTCGACCAACGCCGAGGTGGACGGCCGCACCGAGTCCGAGTCGAAGGTGCCGGATTTTCTCCGGCCGATCTTCGAGAAAACCCGCGGCCGTATCTACGTGACGACGTTTTCTTCCCACATCCACCGGATGCAGACGGTCGTTTCTTTGTCCGCCCGCTTTCGCAGGGCGCTGGCGATCGTCGGCCGTAGCATGGAGACGACCGCATCGCTGGCGACCCGCACCGGCCACCTGACGATCCCCGGAAACATGCTGGTGGATCGCAAGGAAGCCGGCCGCCTGCCGCGCTCGCGCGTTTGCATCCTGGTGACCGGGTCGCAAGGGGAACCCGGTTCGGCGCTGATGCGCCTGGCCACGCAAGAATCGGGCGACTTGGTTCCGGGACCGGGCGACGCCGTGATCTTTTCTTCGCGAGTGATCCCGGGGAACGAACGAGCGATCGGGATGGTGATCGATCAGCTCTTTCGGCTTGGGGCCGAGGTCTACTACGAACCGGTTTCGCGAGTGCACGTATCCGGCCACGCCTGCCGGGATGAGTTGCGAGAGATGATCGAAACCGTTCGGCCCCGCTACTTCGTTCCGATCCACGGAGAGTTTCGCAACCTGGTCCACCACCGGCGGCTAGCGCTTTCTGCGGGGGTTCCGAGAGAGAAAGCCTTTACTCTGGTCGATGGCGAAGTCCTCGAGCTCACGCGCGAGGGTGCCCGCGTGGCGGGGTCCGTGGAGGTGGGACGGGTCTACGTCGACGGTACCGGCGTTGGCGAAGTGGACGAGGCCGTTTTGCGCGATCGCCGCCATATCTCGGCCGATGGGGTCGTGGTCGTGATCCTCGGTGTCTCTCGCCAGTCGGGCCGTATCGTGAGCGGCCCCGACTTGCTCGTGCGCGGCTTGCCGGTCCCCGAGGACAGCGACAACTTCCGCGAGATCAAAGAGGCCGTTGCCGCGCGCGTGGCGGCGATGCCAGCGGCGGCGGTGGCCGACCTGCCCGAGCTGCAAGAGGAGGTGCGCCTTGCGGTTCGGCGTTATTTCCGCCGCGAGATGGGCCTGCGCCCTGTCGTTGTTCCGTACGTGATGGAGCTGTAGACTGCTCCTTTCACGAACGGCCAGCCAGTGGGAATAGGGAAGGCGATTGCGCTCGGCGTTCTGCAGGGACTGACCGAGTTCCTGCCGGTGTCGAGCTCCGGGCACCTAGTGCTCGTCCAGCACATGTTTCCCGAGGGAGTGCGCCAGGCGCTAGCCTTCGACGTGTGCCTCCACTTCGGAACGCTGCTGGCGGTCGTGTGGTACTTTCGCGCCGACTTGCGGGCACTGGCGCTCGCCGCAGCCGGGCGGAGCCAAGACGCGCGCTACCCGGTGCGGTGGGTGTGGCTGCTCGCGGTGGCTACCATCCCTGCCGCCGTCGTCGGCACCTTGTGGGCGCGCAGGATCGAAGCGGCCTTCGGGTCGGTGCTCGCGGTCGGGCTGGCCCTGCTGGCCACCGCCGGGCTGTTGTGGATCGGCTCGCGGTGCCTTGGGGGACGCCGCGGCCCGGCCGAGCTGGGTGTGGCTGATGCGGTGATCGTCGGGTTCTTCCAGGCAGCCGCGCTGGTGCCTGGCATCTCCCGGTCGGGTTCCACGATCACCGGGGCCCTGGCTCGCGGGATCGAACCGGACACCGCCGCGCGCTTCGCGTTCTTGATGTCCGTGCCGGCCATTGCCGGAGCGATGCTCGAGAACCTACGCGCGGTGGGCTCGCTCCTCGAGGCCGATGGTACGGCAGTGGTAGCGGGCACTCTTGCGGCTGCGGTGACGGGTTGGCTTGCAATCGAGGTGATGATGCGCGCAGTGCGGGTGGGACGGCTCCTTCCGTTTGCGCTATACTGTGGGGGCCTGGGTATTGTGACGTTGGTTGTGGGTGTGGTGTAGGTGGGCGCGCGCCGGGCGCACGAACAGAAGACTTCCAAGATCCTCTACGAAGTCGAGGCAGTGGTTTGCTCCGCCCTCGGGGCGGTGCTGGCGCTGAGCTTCGTCTCCTACGCTCCCGAGACCCCAAAGGCCAATCGCGTCGGCCCGGTAGGCTACTGGGTGGCCGACGTGCTCGTGCAAGCCTTCGGGTACGCCGCCTACCTCTTCCCGGCGATGCTTGCGATCGGGGCGGTCGCCCTGTTCCGGCGGCGCGCAAGCGGGCTGCTCTCGCCCATGCGCCTGCTCGGAGCCGCGACGCTGCTGCTCGAGACCGCCGTGCTGTTCGCCCTGATGGCGGCCGGCAAGCCGGGCGAGCTAGCCGGCGGTTGGGTCGGAGGGTTTCTCGCCACTGTGCTGGCGGGCTGGCTCGGCACCGAGGGCAGCGGTGTCATCGTGGCGGCGTGCGTCCTGTTGACTTGGACGCTGATGACCGGCCAGCCGCTGAGCGAGCTCGTGGCCGGCGCTCTGGCCCTGCTCCGCAGGGGCCTGCTTGCGGGCAGTCGCGCCGCGGCAGCCGGTGGCCGCCGCTTGCTCGCCGAGCTCGTTCGGTCCGCCGGGCGCCTGCGGGCCGGTGCTCGCCGGCAGCGGCCGGCGGTCGGGCTCGACGATCGCCCCGTTGTCTTCGGTCACGCCGACGAGTTGCGCTCTGCGGGAAGGCCGAAGATCGAAAAGCCGGCCCGCACGGCCCGCAAGGGGCGAGCCCGGAAGGAGCCAGAGCCCGAGCAGGAGGAGTTCGTCTTCGATCTCGATCGCGACGACTACAAGTTGCCGCCCGTGCGCCTGCTGGGCAAAAGCGACGACCAAGCCGAGTACACCGACGAGAAGACCCTCGTCGCTCAATCGAAAATCCTCGAGCAGAAGCTAGCGACGTTTGGCGTTTCTGGACGGGTCACGGCCGTGCGCCCGGGACCGGTTATCACCACGTTCGAGTTCGAGCCGGAGGATGGGATCAAGGTTAGTCGGGTCGTCAACCTCTGCGACGATCTCACCATGGCCTTGCGAGCACACGGGGTACGGATAGTGGCCCCGATCCCCGGAAAGAACGTGGTCGGGATCGAAGTGTCCAATCGCAACCGCGCGATCGTTGGGCTGCGCGACTTGATCGACAGCGACGATTTCCGCGAGTACCCCTCGCCCCTGACGCTCGCGCTCGGCCGCGACACCACGGGCCAGCCCGTTTACGCCGACCTCACGAAGATGCCGCACTTACTGATGGCCGGCGCCACGGGTACCGGGAAGTCGGTGAGCCTCAACTCGATGATCCTGAGCATGCTCTACAAGTCCACGCCGCGGGACGTGCGCTTCATCATGATCGATCCGAAGATGCTCGAACTGTCGCTGTACGAGGGGATTCCCCATCTGCTCGTCCCGGTGGTGACCGACGTCAAGAAAGCTGCGGCTGCCCTGCAGAACGTCATGCGCGAGATGGATCGCCGCTTCGAGCTGATGAAGGATCTGCAGGTCCGCAACATCGACGACTACAACCGGCGCGTAGCCGAGGAGTTCGGCGGCCGCGGGAAAATCGAGAAAGAAATCGCCGAGAGCGACGAGTTTGCCGACGAAGAGGAAGCAGGGGCAGACAGCAGCAGCGAGCAGGACGAGCTCGTCCACGAGCACCTGCCGCGCATCGTCGTGATCGTCGACGAGCTGGCCGACTTGATGATGACGGTGGGGCGCGAAGTAGAAACGTCGATCACGCGACTGGCTCAGAAGGCGCGCGCGGCCGGAATCCACCTCATCCTTGCCACCCAGCGGCCATCGGTTGACGTGATCACGGGACTTATCAAGGCGAACTTCCCGGCTCGAATTTCGTTTCAAGTCACGTCGCGGCCCGATTCGCGAACCATCCTCGACACGGTCGGCGCAGAGCGGCTCCTCGGCAACGGCGACATGCTCTACCTGGCGCCGGGGACTTCGACCATCCAGCGCCTGCACGGAGCGTTCGTTTCGGACAAAGAGATCCGCGCAGTGGTGGAGTTCCTGCGCAAGCAGGGCGGTCCGGACTACCAGATGGACTTACTCGAGGATCACTCCAAGACTGCCGCCGGTGAGGAAGAAGAAGAGTTCTTCGACGAGCTCTACGACCGGGCCGTTGACCTGGTGATCGAGAATGGGCAGGGTTCCACCTCGTGGCTGCAGCGCAAACTTGGCATTGGCTACAACCGGGCCGCGCGGATCATGGAACACATGGAACGCGAGGGCATCGTGGGCCCGGCCGACGGCTCCAAGCCGCGCAAAGTCCTTGTAGGCCGAGCGGCCGAATGAGAGGCCGCGCGCCGCACTGGCGCCTGCCAGCCGCGTGCGTTCTTGGCGGCTTGGTTCTGCTTGCGGCTTCGGTTGCCGGCGCGGTCGCGCGCGCGGACCCCGTGGACGACGTCTGGGCGGCCTACGAGGCCCGCTGGAACGCGACTCGCTCGCTGGTCGCCAGCTTCCGCCAGCGCATCGACGTCGACGGGATCGGCGGCAAAGTCGAAAGCGCCGGGCGCTTCTACTTCGCCAAGCCCGATCGGATGCGCTGGGATTACGTCGAGGGCCAGCAGCAAAGCGTCGTCGGCGACGGGCGCTGGATCTGGGTCTATCAGCCCGACCTCGAGCAAGTCTACCGGGTCTCTTATGAGACGGCGTTCGGGCGGGGAGGTCTCGTGGCGTTGCTGGCCGGGCGCCAGGCGCTGGCCGAGCGCTACCGGCTCGAGCTCGTTGCCCGCGACGAGCGGGAGGTCACCATCCGGCTGACCCCAAAGGCAGACGTGGGAGAAATTCTCGAAGTAACGCTCGCGGCCGGCAGCTTCGACTTGCTGCGCCTTGCTGTCCGCGACCCGGCGGGATCGACCACCTACGTGGAGTTCTCCGATCTCAGGCGCAACGTTGATTTGGCCTCTTCGCTGTTTTCGTTTACGCCACCGGAGGGAGTAGACGTCATCACCACGCCGGCCCAGCCGTAGCCACGGGCGGAGCGGCTCGGCGAGCGCGGGCGCCCTCGCCGGGGCTTTTGGCAGCCGCGGGGCGCTGTTGCCGCGCCGGCTGGGAAGCGGGAGGGCCGGCTCTAGGGGATCAGGAACAACGTGGCGCGCATTTACTTCATCGGCCTCGGTTGCGCGAAGAACGAAGTCGACGGCCAGGTGCTGCTCGGCCTGGCGGCGGCGCGCGGCCATCGGATTGTAAGCACCGTCGAAGAAGCCGACACGATCGTCGTCAACACCTGTGCCTTCATCGAGCAAGCCCGGGAGGAGTCGATCGAGGCAATCCTCGAAGTTGCGCGCAACAAGGGCCGCGAGCGCCGCTTGGTCGTAACCGGGTGCCTTGCCCAGCGTTACGGGCGCGAGTTGCTCGAGGAGCTTCCGGAAGTCGACGCGGTCCTAGGCTCGGGAATGCTCGAACGGGTCGATTCCGTGCTCGAGAGCAACGAGCGCTCGGCGCTCGTAGGGCCGCCCCACTTGCTCGCGGATGCGAACACGCCGCGGTGGATGCCAGAGCACGCCGGGTGGGCCTACCTCAAGATATCGGACGGCTGCGACCACGAGTGTTCGTTTTGCTCGATCCCCTCGTTTCGGGGCCCGCATCGCAGCCGCCCGCCCGAGGACGTGGTTGCCGAAGCCGAGCGGTTGGCCGCCGCCGGAGTGGTCGAGCTCAACCTCGTCGGCCAGGACGTGAGCGCCTACGGGCGCGACCGCGGCCGCCGCGGAGAGTTGGGCGAGCTTCTCGAGCGGCTCGCCCGCGTGCCCGGGATCGAGCGAATTCGCTGCCTCTACTTGTATCCGAACACGCTCGACCGGTCGGTTCTCGGGGCCATGGCGGCCTGCGACAAGGTGTGTCCCTACATCGACATTCCACTTCAGCATGCCGACGCCGGGGTGCTGCGAGCGATGAGGCGGGGTGGGGACGCGCGTACGCTTTTGCGGCTGATCGAGGAAATTCGCCAGGCGATCCCCGACGCTGCCATTCGCAGCACGTTCATCGTCGGCTTTCCGGGCGAGACGGACGAAGCGTTTGCTCGCCTGTGCGAGTTCGTGCGCCGCGCTCGCTTCGACCGCATTGCGGTCTTCGAGTTTTCCCCCGAGGCGGGCACGGCGGCCGCTAGGCTCGGCGGCCGGGTGCCGCGAGCGCTCAAGCGGCGCCGGCGGGACGAGTTGCTGGCCCTGCAGGAAGAAGTTTCGGCCGAGCGCCTGGCC
>CAYZHO010000063.1:12456-13203 GCA_964478045.1 uncultured Myxococcales bacterium
GGCCCGCCTCGTCGGCCGCCGCGTGCGCGTGCTCGTGACGGGTCGCGACCAGGACGGGGGCTGGTACGGCCGTACGGTCTGGCAGGCACCGGAGATCGACGGACTGACCTTTCTCGGCCGTGGCGCGGGCTTGGCCCGCGGGCGCCTCGTCGATGCCGTGGTGACGGGCAGCGACGCATACGACCTCTTCGCCGAGCCGTTTCCTGCGGATTGACGCGGCGGCGCGCCGCATCTACCTTACCCCGCCACGCCGCCGTGGGGAATCGGTAAGCGGACCATGGGACGAAAGAAAACACTGAACCAAAAACAGCGCGAGAAATACCGCAAGCTGCTGCTCGAGATGCGCCGCGAGATCCTGCGCGAGATTCGCGAGGACCTCAAGGAAGAACGCGAGGGCGAAGCGGCCGAGGGTCGCGATACCTACGACGTCGCTAGCGACGAGCGCGACCGCGAGATCAACCTCCTGCTAAGCGACCGCGAGCGCAAGAAGCTCGCGATGATCGAGGAAGCTCTCGAACGCCTCGAAGCCGGGACATACGGCTTTTGCGAGGAGTGTGGCGAGGAGATCGCTGCCGGCCGGCTCGAGGCGATGCCGTTTACCCGCTTGTGCGTGACGTGCCAGGGGGAATACGAGCAGGCGCAGCGCACGATGCATTCCGAGACCACTGCGATTACTCCCTCGCGCCTCATTCCTCCCGAGACCGAAGAGGACCTCGGCTGAGGTTGCCTAGCGGATGACGTCGGGGG
>CAYZHO010000064.1:0-7632 GCA_964478045.1 uncultured Myxococcales bacterium
CGGCGGGCGTGTCCATGAACCTGCAGAGCGAGCTCTGGCAGCGCCTCAGCGAGCTGCGCGAGCACTTGTGGCGCCGAATCAGCGAGCGCCCGGGAGGCCTGTTGCGCATCAGTCCGCCCGACGGACTGGCCAATACGCTGACGGTCGGCGTGGCGGGAGCGAGCGGAGACGTGATCGTTACGGCGCTCGATCTTGAAGGCTTTTCGGTTTCTACCGGCTCGGCCTGCGCGGCTGGCGCGCCGGAACCCTCGCATGTCGTGCGCGGCCTTGGAATCGAGGAACCGTACCGTTCGGGCGTCGTGCGAATCAGCATGGGGCGCGACACCACAGCGGAAGACGCCGACGCTCTGGCAGACGCGTTTGCCCGGGTAGTCGAACGAGCAAGGCAGGCGGCATGAGCGCGAAGAAGCAACGCGTGGTCGTCGCGATGAGCGGCGGTGTCGACAGTTCGGTGGCTGCCCTACTGCTGGCGAAAGCCGGGTATGAAGTGATCGGCGTATCGCTGCGCCTTGCGGACGAGGATCGCCGGCGCGGTTCGAGCGGCTGTTGCAGCCTTGAAGACTTTCGTGACGCGGCAAGGGTGGCCGAGTTGCTGTCCATTCCGCACTACGTGTTCGACCTGCGCGAAGAGTTTGCCGCGCGGGTCATTCGCCCCTTCGTCCGCGAGTATTTGCGCGGCCGTACCCCCAGTCCCTGCATTGCGTGCAACAGCGCCATTAAGTTCGGCGTTCTGCGGCGCAAGGCTGAACAGCTCGGCGCGCGCTACGTGGCAACCGGGCACTACGCGCGAATCGTGAGCGACGGCGGCCGCTGGCGACTTTTGCGCGCAGCGGACCAGCGCAAGGATCAGTCTTATTTCCTGTTCGAAATGAGTCAGCGGGAGCTGGCCTCTACGCTGTTGCCGATCGGATCTCTGCGCAAAGAAGAAGTGCGGGCCATGGCGACCGAGCACGGGTTGCCGGTGGCAGCCAAGCCAGACAGTCAAGAAATCTGCTTCGTAGCGGATGGGGGTTACGCGGACTTTGTTGAGCGCAGCGCTCCGGAGCCGCCGCGGGCTGGAGAGATTCGCGACCTCAGCGGGCGCCTTCTAGGCCGCCATCGCGGCGTCCACCGGTTTACAGTCGGCCAGCGCCGCCACCTGGGAATCAGTACGGGCAAGCCTCTCTACGTGGTTGCCGTGGACGCCGCTACCGCCGAAGTGCGGGTCGGGCCGCGGTCGGCTCTGGCCAGCTCTGGCCTGGTCGCCGAGCGCGTAACATGGACTGCAGGCCACCCGCTCGAAACCGGCGAGCGAATCGAGGTGAAGATCCGCTACAGGCATAGGCCCGCGCCGGGGCGGATCGTGTTGCGCGGACCGAGCGTCGAGGTTTGGTTCGACGAACCTCAGGAAGCCGTCGCGCCCGGGCAGGCGGCCGTGTTCTACCGCGGTGAGGAGGTTCTTGGCGGGGGTTGGATCGCACGAGCGCTGGCTGCAGCCGATTCTGCGAGGCAACCGGCAGGAGTTTCGCCGTGCGCGTAGCGATTGCCACCCTGGGGTGCAAGGTAAACCAGTACGATAGCGCCGTCTTCGAGCGCCTGTTCGCCGAACGAGGCTGGGAGCGGGTCGACTTCTCCGCTCGTGCCGACGCCTACGTGGTCAACACGTGCACGGTGACGGACCGGGCCGACGCGGAGGCGCGGCGCCTGGCCCGCCGGGCCCGCCGCACCAATCCGGAGGCGCGCGTGGTCATGACCGGATGCTACGCGCAGGTGGGGGCGGAAAGCCTCAGGCGGTTGGCGGAAGTCGACTACGTAGTCGGGTTGGGCCGCCTTGAAGACTTGCTGGCGGCGATCGCCGGGCAGCTCGAGGGCTCCGTCGCAGTCGGCAACTTGCGCCGCGAGAACCGGATCACGACGTTCGGACTGCGCTCGTTTCCTGGCAGAACCCGAGCGTTCGTGAAGATTCAAGAAGGATGTGACCTGTTTTGTACGTTCTGTATCGTGCCCCTCGCGCGGGGTCCGAGCCGGAGCGTTCCCCCGCGGCAGGTAATCGAAGAAGTCGAGCGTCTCGGCGCAGCGGGACACCGGGAGGTGGTCTTGACAGGAGTCCACCTTGGCGGCTACGGGCGTGACCTGAACCCTCCTACTTCCCTGGCCGAGCTTCTCGGCATGCTGGCCGAGCGCCGTCTCGACCTTCGCGTTCGGTTGAGCTCGATCGATCCGCCCGAGGTTACCGGCGATTTGCTTGCGGCAGCGCGGGCGCTCGAAGGCTTTTGCGACCACTTTCATGTCCCCATTCAGGCGGGAGACGATCGAGTGTTGGAGCGGATGCGGCGCCGCTACACCGTCGCGGAGGCGCGCGCGGCCTTCGAGCGGATTCGCGACACCTTCCCGCAGGCCAACATAGGGACTGATGTGATTGCCGGCTTTCCCGGCGAAACCCCGGAAGAGTTTGCCAACACCCTGGCCTTCCTCGAGCAAGCCGCGCCCGGCTACCTGCACGTGTTCCCGTACTCGCGCCGCCGTTCCACCGCAGCTGCCAAACGCTGGCAGCCGCTGCCCGAACGCGTCGTCCGTGGGCGCGCCGCCCGGCTGCGGGCTCTCGATCGCCGGTTGCGGCGATCGTTCGCGCGGCGTTTTGTCGGCAAGAGGCTCGAGGTTTTGATCGAGCGGCCGAGCCAAGAACCGGATGGACCTTGGCGGGGGCATTCCCGCAACTATCTCGAGATCGAAATAGTGCCGCGGGCCGGGCTGCACCGCGGAATGTTGGTGCAAGCACAAGTCGTAGGCGCACGAGGGCGCCGGCTCGCCGGCGTTGCGCTATGAGGGGGAAGGAGCCTCAGACTGCCCGCCCGCGCGTGGATCTCGAGAAGCGCCTCGGTTACCAGTTTGCGAAACCAGAACTGCTCGAACAGGCGCTCGTTCACCCGTCGCTAGCTCCCGAGCGGGGTTTCGACAACGAGCGCCTTGAGTTCCTCGGAGACGCTGTGCTCGGACTTGCAATCGGGGAGCGGCTGATGCGGGAGTTCCCCGAACTCGATGAGGGAGGGCTATCCCGCATGCGCGCCGCTTTGGTGGGCGCTCCTAGTTTAGCAGCCCTGGCAGCGGATCTGGGTTTGCACGACTATCTCCTTCTCGGACGCGGAGAGGAAAAGTCCGGCGGAAGAGGGAAGACCCGGATCCTGGCCGCTTGTTACGAAGCCGTGATCGGAGCGATTTTTCTCGACGGTGGCTACGGGGCGGCTCGCAACGCGATCGACCGGCATTTCGGCAAGGACTTACAAAGAAGGGCCGAGCGCTACTGCGACTTCAAGTCCGCACTCCAGGAGCTTTCCCAAGCTCGATACGGGCAGCCGCCGGAGTATCGAACGATTGCGGTCAGCGGTCCCGATCATGCCCGGCGCTACCGGATCGAAGTAGTCGTCGGCGGGCACGTTCTTGGCGTCGCCGAGGGGGGTAGCCGCAAGCGCGCCGAACAGCGCGCCGCCGAACAAGCGCTAGATGCACTCGGGGAGTCGGCCGATGCCGGACGCTGAAGTCGAAACCCGCGCGGCCGTCGTGGCGCTGGCTGGCGCACCGAACGTTGGCAAGTCCACGCTGCTCAACCGAATCATCGGCCAGCCGCTAAGCATCATCACTCCCAAGCCGCAGACCACGCGCGCTCGTGTTCTTGGCGTATACACGGAGGGAACGCTTCAACTGGTGTTCACGGATACCCCGGGCGTGCTCGAGCAACCGCGCACCTTGATCGACCAGCGTACGGTCAAGCGTGCCCGAGCGGGCATCCGCGAAGCTGACGTGACCTGCTGGATCGTCGCGGCGGACCGCGGGCTGGGACCCACCGACCATCAGGAGATACCGCGCCTGGCCCAGCGCCAACTGTTGGTCGTTCTGAACAAGATCGACCTCGTGAAAAAACCAAGCCTGTTGCCGTTGATGGCAGAAGTCGACCGCCTCGCGCCCCGCACCGAGTGCATCCCGCTGAGCGCCCTGACAGGAGAGAACGTGGACGTACTGATGCGGCGCCTTGGAGAGCTAGCCTCCCCGGGACCGTGGCTGTACCCGCAAGACACCCTCACGGACCAGCCCATGCGGTTTTTCGCAGCCGAGCTGATCCGCGAGCAGATCATGCGCCAGCTCCAGCAGGAACTGCCGTATCGGGTCGCCGTCAAGGTCGAGACCTACCGGGACGAGCCGCGGCGAACTTACATCGAGGCGTCGATCTACGTCGATGCGGCTTCTGCCCGCAAGATCGTGATCGGGCGCGGCGGCGAGCGTATCAAGGCAATCGGAACCGCGGCGCGGCGGCGGATCGAGGAGATGATCGGGCGCCATGTGTATCTCGCACTCGAGGTGCGGGTGAAGAAAGCATGGCAGCGTGACCCGCGCTTTCTCGACGAGGTCGGGCTGTGACCGGAGGCGAACGCGATCTGCCAACGGTCGTGATCGTCGGGCGCCCCAATGTCGGCAAGTCCTCGCTGTTCAATCGGCTTGTCGGCCGCCGGCGCGCTATTACGCTTGACACGCCCGGCGTAACCCGAGACCCCGTTGCCTCTACGGTTGTGTGGGAAGGCCGCCGCTTGCGGCTTGTTGATACCGGGGGGCTCGGCGGAGAAGACGTGATCGATCTAGCCGAGCGAGTTCACCAGCACACGGTTCGCACGATTGCCGGCTCTGACGTTGTGGTGGTCGTCTTCGACGTCCGCGCCGGTGTGGGCCCCCTTGACCGCGATACGGTGGAAGTGGCCGAGCGCTGCGGTGTTCCAGTGGTTTACGTCGCGAACAAAGCCGACGCCCCCGAGCAGGCCCAAGAGGCGGTCGAGTTCTGCGCTCTGGGAATTGATCCGCCCCTGGCCGTGTCGGCCGAACACGGCCGCGGCATTGACGAGCTGCGCGCGCGTATTCTAGAGCTGCTTCCCGAGGCGCCAGAGGGCCGAGGCACGGAACCGGAAACCGAGGGTGAGGCCCAAACCGTTCGGGTAGCCATCGTCGGCCGGCCGAATGTCGGCAAGTCGTCGTTCCTCAACCTTGTCGCTGGCCGGGAGCTAGCTTTGGTTGACGAACGTCCCGGCACGACCCGCGACGCCGTCGATACCCTCATCGAGCGAGCCGGAAAGCAATACCTGCTTATCGACACGGCTGGTATGAGAAGACCATCTCGGGTGGGGCCGGGAATCGAACGCCTCAGCGTAGCCCGGAGCATCGCGGCGATCCGGCGCTGCGAGGTGACCGTCCTGATGATCGAGTCGCTCGAGGGAATGACGGATCAGGACGCCCGGATCGCCCGCCTGGCCTGGAGCGAAGGGCGGGCCACCGTGATCGCTGTCAACAAGTGCGATCTGCTGACCCCGGAACGCGACCGTGCTGCGGTCCGAGCGGAAATTTTTCGCCGCTACCCGAACCTCGCGCCGATTCCTGTCGTGTTCCTCTCCGTTGTCCGGCAGGAAGGGATCGAGGAGTGGTTCGAGGCCGTCGATCGCGCGGCGGCGGCACACCGGATCGAGCTGCGCACCTCCGACGTCAACCGCGTGGTGGCGGCGGCTGCTGAGCGCCGCCAGCCGCCAGTCGTTGACGGGCGCCGACTGCGACTTTTTTACGCGGTGCAGACCGGACGCCGTCCGCCGACGCTCACCGTGTTCGTCAACCGGATTGGCGTTCCCACAGACTACTGCCGATTCCTCGAGCGATGCTTTCGCGAGGCCTTTCCCCTAGCGGGAAGCCCCCTGCGCCTGCGCTTCGTGCGGCGTTCGTCTCACGGGCGCCGGGCGCGCGCGTAATTGGCAGCGTAGGTCGCGTAGTTGGATACGGTTTCGGCCATCCAGCGCCGTTCTTCTTCGCTGACGTCCCGAACCACCTTGGCCGGCTGTCCCATCACAAGCTTGCCGGCGGGTACGACCATCCCGGGCGTCACCAAGCTCATTGCGGCAACCAGTGCACCTTCTTCGATGACGGCATCGTCCAGCACGATCGCCCCGATGCCGATCAGAGCGCGGTCATAGACTCGGCAGCCGTGCAAAACCACCCGGTGGCCGAGCGTTACCTCCGCCCCTACGATCGTGGGGTGCCCGTCGCGGGTGACGTGGATTGTGCAATGGTCTTGAACGTTCGTGCGGGGACCAATACGTATTGGGGCGACGTCGCCGCGAACAACCGACTGGAACCAGATGGAAGCCCCTGCGCCAATGGTAACGTCTCCAATGACGGTCGCATCCGGCGCAATCCAGACGCCTTCTTCGCAGGTAGGGCGGGTGCCGAGATAATCGAGTATCATCGGGGTCCTCTCGGTGCCGAGATTTGTTGAAAAGTACGTGGCTCGTGCTTATAAGGCAACATGGTACGCTTGGACGACTTGCCTGTAGGACTGACCTTCGACGACGTCCTTTTGGTTCCCGGGGAGTCGCGCGTCCTTCCGAGTCAGACCAACGTAGAAACGCGCCTCAGCCGTAACATTGCTCTGCACATTCCGCTGGTCAGTGCGGCAATGGACACGGTTACGGAAGCACGCATGGCCATCGCCATGGCCCAGCAGGGTGGCCTCGGCTTCATCCACCGCAACCTTACGATCGAACAGCAGGCGGCCGAGGTGACCAAGGTCAAGAAGAGCGAAAGCGGCTTGATCGCGGACCCGGTGACCGTCGATCCGGACGCGCCCCTCTCGCATGCCCTCGAGATCATGCGCGCGCATGGCATTTCGGGAGTGCCGGTCTGCCGGGATGGGCGATTGGTCGGGATCTTGACCCACCGCGACGTTCGGTTCGAGCGCAATCACCGCAGGCCCGTTCGCGAGGTGATGACGGGGGGCGACAAGCTGGTAACCGGCCGTCCGGGAATCACGCTGGAAGAAGCCACCCGGATTCTGCACGAGCACCGAATTGAAAAGCTCCCGGTGGTCGACGACGAGGGGCGCCTCGAGGGACTGATTACCGTCAAAGACATTCAGAAAGCGATCGAGTACCCGCACGCCTCGAAGGATTCTATGGGAAGGCTTCTCGTCGGCGCGGCGGTCGGCGTCGGGGCCGACCGCCGGGAGCGGGTAGCCGCCCTGCGCGCCGCCGGCGTTGACGTCGTCTGCGTGGACACAGCGCACGGGCATTCCCGCAATGTGATCGAGACGGTCCAGGAGATTAAGCGCGAATACCCGGACCTCGAAGTCGTTGCGGGGAACGTCGGGACGCGCGAAGGAGCACAAGCGCTCGTCGATGCCGGCGCCGACGCGATCAAGGTTGGAATGGGTGTCGGGTCGATTTGTACCACGCGCGTGATTTCGGGGGTGGGGATGCCGCAAGTGACCGCGATCGTCGAGGCATGCAAGGCGGCCGCGCCGGCGGGGGTCCCGGTCATTGCGGACGGCGGCATTCGCTTCAGCGGCGACATCACGAAAGCGCTCGCGGCAGGGGCCTCCTCCGTAATGATCGGCAGCCTACTGGCTGGGACCGAGGAAAGCCCAGGCGAGACGGTTCTGTATCAAGGCCGAACGTATAAGGTCTACCGGGGAATGGGTTCGCTCGAAGCAATGCGCGGGGGCAAGAGCAAGGACCGCTATTTCCAGGAAGACCAGGAAGACGTGAAGCTGGTTCCCGAAGGAATCGAAGGCCGCGTCCCGTACAAAGGCTCCTTGCAATCGACGATCGAGCAGCTCGTGGGAGGCTTGCG
>CAYZHO010000064.1:7642-13160 GCA_964478045.1 uncultured Myxococcales bacterium
CATGGGCTACGGCGGCGTTGCCACCCTCGCCGAACTGCGGGAGAAGGCGCGATTCGTGCGGATTTCACCGGCAGGATTGCGCGAGAGCCACGTCCACGACGTGACGATGACCAAGGAACCACCGAACTACCGTCTCGAATAGCGCGGCTTGATGGTTGTCATCCTCGACTTCGGCAGCCAGTACACGCAGCTGATCGCACGCCGTATCCGCGAGGCACGCGTCTATTGCGAGATACACCCGTTCGACATCTCACCCGAGCGTCTGGCGGAACTCGAGCCCGAAGCGATCGTACTGTCGGGCGGACCGGCGAGCGTCTACGATGCCGGCGCGCCGCATCCCGCCCCCGGAGTTCTCGATCTCGACGTTCCGTACCTCGGGATCTGTTACGGAATGGGCATCCTGGTCGAGCACGCCGGGGGGCGTGTGGCTCGCAGCGACAAGCGCGAGTATGGTCCGGCTCAGCTGGTGGTCGAGGGATCCTCGGACCTTTTCTACGGCTTCGAGGCTGGCAAGCCAACGCGCGTGTGGATGAGCCATGGCGACCGTTTGGAGTCGCTTCCTCGAGGCTGGCGAGTGATCGGCAAAAGCGAGAACTCACCGCTGGCCGCGGTGGCCGACGGGGCAGGGCGCCGCTACGGGATCCAGTTTCATCCGGAGGTCGTCCACAGCGAGCGCGGCCGCATGGTGATCGAGAACTTCCTGTTTCGAGTCTGCCGGCTGGAACCAAAGTGGACGATGGAGGAGTTCGCCGAACAAGCGGTGCGGCGGATTCGCGAGCAAGT
This sequence comes from uncultured Myxococcales bacterium, assembly GCA_964478045.1. Lineage (GTDB taxonomy): Bacteria > Desulfobacterota > Binatia > UBA1149 > SPBQ01 > CAZQYE01. The sequence continues at coordinate 8,426 of CAYZHO010000064.1, forward strand.
GGGCGACGGCCGAGTGGTGTGCGCGCTTAGCGGCGGGGTCGATTCGACCGTGACCGCCGCCCTCGTCGAGAAGGCGGTTCCAGGGCGGCTGACCTGCGTGTTCGTGGACAACGGCCTACTGCGCCGCGGCGAAGCGGACGAGGTGCGGCGCAGGTTGGGGCCTTACTTCGGCGACGATTTCGTCGCGATCGACGCTTCTCGCCGATTCCTCGAGGCGCTCCGCGGCGTGAGCGATCCCGAGCGCAAGCGCAAGATCATTGGGCGCACGTTCATCGAAGTGTTCGAAGAGGCCGCCGAACGCATCGGCCGGCAGAAAGGGAAGGCTCAGTTTCTTGCCCAGGGAACGCTCTATCCGGACGTGATCGAATCCGTTTCCGTGCGGGGGCCGTCGGCAACGATCAAGAGCCATCACAACGTCGGCGGGCTGCCCGATCGAATGCGGCTCGAGCTCGTCGAGCCGTTGCGCGAGCTGTTCAAAGATGAAGTTCGCGCGGTCGGCAGGGTGCTCGGGCTCCCGGAAGAGTTCATTCGCCGGCACCCGTTTCCCGGACCAGGGCTGGCCGTTCGCATTCTCGGGCCGGTGACGGAAGAAGACCTCGAAACGCTTCGGCACGCAGACGCTATTTTCATCGAGGAGATTCGCCGCGCGGGTCTCTACGACGAGATCTGGCAGGCGTTTGCGGTTTTGCTGCCGGTAAGAACCGTAGGCGTTCAGGGGGACGACCGCACGTACGATCGGGTTGTCGCCCTGCGCGCGATTGTCAGCGAAGACGGAATGACCGCAGACTGGTATCGCTTCCCGTACGAGGTGCTCGAGCGCACGTCGGCCAGAATCGCGAACGAAGTGGCGGGCGTGAACCGGGTTACGTACGACATTTCTTCCAAGCCGCCGGCGACGGTGGAGTGGGAGTGAGCGATGTCCTACGCGCACCTGCACCTGCATACGCACTACAGCCTGCTCGACGGCGCGACCAAGATTCCCGACCTCATGAAGCGCGTTGCAGACACCGGTATGCCCGCGGCGGCCATGACCGACCACGGCAACATGTTCGGGGCGGTGGAGTTCTACCGAGCGGCTCGCCAGGCCGGCGTGAAGCCGATCATTGGATGCGAAGTGTACGTGGCTCCGCGCAGCCGCAAAGAGCGTTCCCCGGTAGTGGCCGATGACTACGAGCGGGCCGGCAACTACCACCTGATACTTCTGGCCATGAACGAGGAGGGGTATCGCAACCTCTGCCGGCTCGTATCGCAGAGCTACATCGACGGTTTCTACTATAAGCCGCGGATCGACAAAGAGCTCTTGCGCGAGCTCAATCGCGGGCTGATCTGTCTGAGCGGCTGCTTGGCCGGGGAGCTTGCGAGCGCTGTCACCGCCGGTCGCTACGACATCGCACGCCGGGTGATCGAAGAATACGCGCGCCTATTTGGCGATCGTTATTACTTGGAGATCCAGGACAATCACCTGCCCGAGCAGGAACAGGTCAACCGATTCCTGATCGAGATCGCGCCCGAAGTGGGAATCCCGCTCGTGGCAACGAACGACTGTCACTACCTGGACCACGCCGACGCGCAGGCGCACGAAGTACTGCTGTGCGTACAGACCGGCAAGAGCATGTCCGACGAGAACCGCTGGCGCTTCGGTACGGACCAACTCTACGTCAAGACGCCAGAGGAAATGCTCCGCGCGTTTGCCGAGGTTCCAGAGGCCGTGCGCGCTTCCGTCGAAATCGCCGAGCGCTGCGATCTTGAGCTGTCCTTTGGGAGGCACCAGTTTCCCGTTTACCAGACTCCTGCGAATCAGAGCCTCGACGATTTCCTTTGTGAGCAAGCGCGTAAAGGCCTCGCTCGCCGGCTAGCGATTCGCAGGCAGCGCGAGCCGGACCTCGACGAAGAAGTCTACCGCGCGCGGCTCGAGGAGGAACTGCGCACGATAATTGATATGGACTTTGCCGGATATTTCCTGATCGTCGCCGACTTCGTCGGCTACGCCCGCGAGCAGGGTATTCCGGTAGGGCCGGGGCGAGGATCGGCCGCTGGCAGCCTCGTCTCGTATGCCTTGGGCATCACGGATATCGATCCGATCCGGTACAACCTCCTGTTCGAGCGGTTCCTCAATCCCGAACGGATCACGATGCCCGATATCGACGTGGACTTCTGCTTCGAACGCCGGGACGAGGTTCTTGACTACGTCCGCCGCAAGTACGGCCACGACCGCGTCGCCAACATCATCACGTTCAATGTTCTCAAAGGGAAGCAGGCGATCCGGGACGTCGGCCGCGCCCTCGACTTCTCGTTCGCCGAGACGGATCGCATCTGCAAGCTCTATCCGGCGGCCAAGCAGGGTAAGGACTATTCGCTCGCCGAAGCGCTCGAGCTCGAACCCCGGTTGCGCGAATTGCGCGACTCCGGGGATCGCGAGCGCAAGCTGTTCGAATACGCCCTGAAGCTGGAGGGGCTGACGCGCCACGTTTCCAAACACGCGGCCGGCATCGTCATTTCCGACAAGCCGCTGATCGAGCAGGTGCCCCTGTTCGTCGACAAAGACGGAACGGTAGTAACCCAGTTCGCGGGGCCAGACATCGAGGCGATCGGACTGATCAAGTTCGATTTTCTTGGCCTGAAAACGCTTACGCAAATCGCCGATACGCTGAAACTGATCGAAGAGCAACGGGGGGAGAAAGTCGACCTATCCAATCTTCCCCTCGACGACCCTGCCGTCTACCGCCTTCTCTCTCGCGCCGACACCATTGGTGTCTTCCAGATGGAAAGCGGCGGGATGCGCAAGCTCCTTACCCGCATTCGCCCTTCGTGCTTCGAAGACCTCATCGCGGTGCTCGCACTGTTTCGCCCGGGGCCCCTCGATTCGGGCATGGCCGAGCAGTACGTCAAGCGCAAGAACGGCGAGGAAGTCGTTCGGTACCCGGATGAAGCGTTGCGCTCGATCCTGGCGGAAACGTACGGCGTGATTGTCTACCAGGAGCAGGTGATGCAGATCGCCCAGGTCTACGCTGGCTACACGTTGGGCGAAGCAGACATCCTGCGCCGGGCGATGGGCAAGAAAAAGCGCGAAGTCATGGAGGTCGAGCGGGCGCGGTTCATCGAGCGGGCGGTAGAGCGCGGGCACGCCCGGGCAGTAGCAGAGCAAATTTTCCAGCAGATCGAAACGTTTGCCGCCTATGGCTTCAATAAGTCGCACTCGGCCGCTTATGCTCTGGTCTCCTACCAGACGGCCTATCTCAAAGCGCACTATCCGACCGAGTTTTTCGCCGCCCTGCTGTCACACGAAATGGACGACACGGACAAGGTGTACAAGAACCTTGCCGATTGCCGTCAGCATGGAATCCGGGTGCTGCCCCCTGACGTCAACCACAGCCGAGCGGAGTTTACGGTGTGCCCGGAGGGAATTCGGTTCGGCTTGGGCGCGGTCAAAGGCGTTGGCGAAAAGGCGATCGAGGCGATCGTCGAGGCTCGACGTGAGGGACCGTTCCGCTCCCTCGGCGACTTCTGCTTGCGAGTCGACTCGGCACACCTGAACCGCAGGATGATTGAAGGCCTGATCAAGGCCGGCGCGTTCGATTCGATCGACCCGAACCGAGCGCGCTTGCTTGCGGGCGTCGAAACCGCCATGGCGTGGGCCGCCCGCGTCCAGGCGGACAAAGAGGCAGGGCAGATGGGATTGTTCGCTGGCCAGCAGGGAGAAAGCCAGCCCGAGCCCGAGCTGCCCGACGTTCCCCCGTGGGACACCGCTTCGCGCCTGCAGGCCGAGCACGAAGTGGTCGGCCTTTACATTTCGGGACACCCTCTCGATCGCCACGTCGACGACTTGCGACTGCTGGGGGCCGTATCGGTAGGGGACCTCGAGTCGCGCGGCGATCAGGAAACCGTTCGGGTGGCCGGCGTCACGAACACGGTGCGCCTGAAAAATAACCGCCGGGGCGATCGCTACGCGACGTTCAACTTGGAAGACCTCGAAGGCGTCGTCGAGGTCATCGCATGGCCGGAGGTCTACCGCCGGTGTGAAGCGGCGATCGTAGGTCGCGAGCCGGTGCTCGTGGTCGGCAAGCTCGAACTCGGCGATGCCCCTCGCCAGCGCCACATGATCCCGGAAGAGGAGGACGAAATCGAAAGCGCTGCCGCGGCTCCGGTCGGGGTCAAGCCCCAAATCATCGCCGAGGATATTGTACCTTTGGTCGAAGCCAGGCGCCGGACCGCGCGGGTGGTGGATTTGCGCGTGCGGACCGATATACACGACGAGCACGCCATCCCGCGGCTGCGCCGGGCGCTCGAGCGCTTCCCGGGACACTGTCCTGCCGTTCTCCACGTCGTACGCCCAGGCGAGAGCGAAACAACGATTCGATTGCCGGAGGAACTGAGCATCGATCCAAGCGACGGTTTCCTCCGCGAGATGGAAGCGCTGCTCGGCCCCGGCAACACGACGGTGCGGTGAACGAGCGCCAGACCGCAGAACGCGCGATACTCGTCTGGTCGGGAACCGACGCGCGGGAGGCAGAGCGTTCGCTTCAAGAGCTCTCTGCGCTCGGCGCGACCGCCGGTCTTGCCGTCGTCGGAACGTTAAAGCAGGAAGTCAAGCGGCCCTCGGCTGCAACGCGCATCGGCCGAGGTAAAGTCGGCGAGCTCAAGGCCCTGGCCGAGCGCGAGCAGGCCGACGTCGTGGTCTTCGACGACCCCCTCACCCCGGCCCAGCGGCGCAACCTCGAAGCCGCACTGGGCACTA
>CAYZHO010000065.1:0-13067 GCA_964478045.1 uncultured Myxococcales bacterium
GTCGTGCAGCGTCCATCCCACGATGAGTCGTTCCTTGCGGCATTCGCGGACCAGTTGCTGCACGAAACCTGGCGAGTCCATTTCGATACCAATCAACAACCCAGCGCGGCGAAGTGCTCTCAAGCCCGTGCGGCGCAAGGCTTCGCGAAGCCCTTGCTCTAGACGCGCTCCCATTCGTTCCGCTCGCAGCGGCAGGTCCTCGGCAATGATCACATCGAGCGAGGCTAGCCCCGCCGCGCAGGACAGCGGATGCCCGCCGAACGTGGTGACGTGCCCGAGAGGCGGGTTCGTGGCAAAGTGGCGCATCACTTCTTGCCGGGAAACGAACGCCCCGAGCGGGAGCCCGCCGCCGAGCGCCTTGGCAAGCACGACTACGTCAGGGACGACGCCGTACCGCTCCATGGCGAACAGGGTTCCCGTGCGGCCAAAGCCAGTGATCACTTCGTCGAAGATGAGCAATGCCCCCACCTGCCGGCAGCGCTCGGCCAAAGCGCAAAGAAACTCTTTGCGGGCAGGAATGACGCCGGCTTCGGCCTGGACGGGTTCGACGATAACCGCCGCCGTCTGCTCGTCGATCCGCTCGAGGGAGCCCGTGTCATTGAAGTCGAGAAAGTCGACACCCGGCAGCAGAGGCAGGAACGGATCCCTGTAAAACGGGTTGCCACCGACCGACATTGCGCCGAGAGTGTCTCCGTGAAACCCGCCTTTGAACGCTACGAGACCGCTTCGCCCCGTTGCCCTCCGGCACAACTTGAGTGCACCTTCGACCGCTTCGGCCCCCGAGTTGGTGAAATAGACGGTGTCGAGCCCCGCCGGCAGAAGCCTCACGAGCTTTTCGGCGAGACGGACCTGTGGTTCCTGGACGAACTCGCCGTAGACCATCACGTGGAGGTAGCGCGCCAGCTGCTGTTCGATCGCTTCGACGACCCGGGGATGGCGGTGGCCCGTGGCGAGAACGCCGATACCGGCCAAGAGATCGATGTGCTCGTTGCCGGCGTCGTCGCGCACGATGCTTCCGCTCGCGTCCCGGACAACGATGCCCATCGGCTCGAGCGAGGTTTGGGCCACGTACTTGAAGAACGCTTCCCGTAGGTCAGTCACTGCTGGTCCCTCGCGTTGATGGCTAGCAGCTCCGCCAGCCGCGAGCGACCGTCTTGACGCCACCAAATGGGCGGCTGGTGCAAGCGTCCTGGCGGGCACACCAAAGTGGCGCCCGCGCGCTCGAGCAACCGCGTGTACGTTTGCTGCGCCTCGCGCTCGGCTGGCAATGCCAGGGCTACCCCGGCCAGCGGCGCCATCGTTTTCGAGAGCGCCTCGATCGTGCCGTGCAGCCCCGAGACCGGGCGAATAACGATGCACCGCATACCCGGTCCCGCCACAATCGGCGAGCCTGGCGCCACTCGGATGCACCAGGCGTCGTTCGGCCCTCTTAACAGCTTCTCGAGCCCCCGAGCTTGTGCTAGCTCACCGCTGTCGATGAAGGCACGGCGCAGCGTTTCGTGTTCGACGTCTTGGGTCGCCCGAGGCCAGCGCTGCTCGAGTTCTTCGAAAGCGCTGGCCATCATTTCGGCAAGCTTCAAGGCCCGGCGCTCGTCGCCCTCGACGAGCACCACGTGCGGTGTGAGACAGCCGCGCCCTTCGTACATGACCGCATCGGCGGCCAGGCCGCGCGCGAGGGTTTCCGTGAGGCCGGCTTGTGCGGGTACCAAGCCAATACTCACCCGGTGGCCGTGTGCGACAATGGGCTTGTTGCGATGGCGGGCCCGGACCTCGGCGATCGTACGGTCCGTTCCGTACCACTCGATGCGGCCCGCTTGTGCCAGGATCTTGGCTTCGGTGCGGTGATCGGCATGGGGCCAGGAAACCGGCAATACCATCGCTCCCAGCAAAGCATCGTGCTGGGCGAGCGTTTGAACGAACGCTTCCGTCAGAATGGGTTGCCGCTGGCTGTCGCGCACGATGCACACCGAGCGCGCAAGTAGACAGGCCGAAATCGCGGGAATCGCCAGTCCCGGCACGTTGCCTGCCAGTCCGTGGAAGACAACTTCGGGACCCATGAGCCGGTGCTTCCTGCGCGGCTCGAGCCGCCCCACGTCGACCACTTCCCGCTGTAGCCAGTGGCCGAGCGAGTGTTCGTCCACCGCAGCGAAAGCTTGCCGGAGTCCGGCGTCCAGCATGCCGGGGTGGAGGCGCAGTCTGGGCGCGAGCCGGTCGACGGCCTGCCGGCGTTCGGCCGAGTGCTCCGCACTCCAGTGAGCGGCCGCTGCGGCGAGCGCGGCACAAATGCGCGCATTGGAGTATTCGGCTAGAACTCGGTTCCGGGCAGCCTTGGCTCGCTTCAATGCGTCGTCGAAACGAAAGCTGTTCACTCAGATTTCGACTCCGTCGAGAGGGTAGCCAGCAATTCCGAACACCCCCGTTGATCCGCGCCGCGGGCACGCCCGAGGATGTGAAAGCCAGCCCCTACCGCTCGACCCAGGTCTAGGGTTTGGATGAAGCTTACGGTTTCCCAGTTGGCCAGATCGCAGTGGCGGAGCAAGCCGGGCTGGCCTGCGGGTACCGGCTCGAGGGTCGCTGGATCCACCACGGTAGTGCGCGTCCACGGAGGTCCCACCTTGGCGCGGGGGCTGAGCCTGCCGCGGAGCCGGCTCACGAGTACGTCGTCGTAGAATTGGGAGAGAAGCTCGGTCATGCCGTATTCGTTGATGGCCATATACGACGGAACGTGGAGGCAGCGCCAGACCGCTTTTAGCACGCCGGCCGGCGAGAGCACGCCAGGACGTCCCTTGCTGCCTCCCGTGTCCACAACCCGACTGTTCGGACCGAGACGCAGGGTCCTGCCCTCCCGGGTCAGCTTGCGCAAGAGAACGCTCAGAGCCGACGTGATCGCTAGGATCATCACTGGCCGGCTAGAGCCGGTGTGAGCCTGAAGCCATTCGATCGCGCGCTCGACGTCCGCGCGGCCTTCGGCGTCGAAGGCGACCAATACGTCGTTGCTTCCGAAAGCTTCCGCGCACCACGAGAACATTTGTCCGAGCGAAGACTCCGGGTGCGTGTCGGCCGTTGGCCCGAGGACCAAGATATCGAGATCGCCAGGGTCGTCCGCTAGGACCATCTCGCGAAAATGGCGCAGGCACGAGGCGCGGTACGTGTCCAAGCTGCTGAGCCGGTGGATGCTGCGCCGTTCGGGGCCGGCCGTCGTTCCGCTACTCTTAAATACGTGGGCAGCCTCCGGGGCACCGATGCCTCCCTCTTTGAAGGCTTCGGCCGGCAGCGCTGGCACGGAGCGCCAATCCGCTACTCGATCGGGGGTGGCGCCGCGCCCCTGGCAAAACCTCCGGTAGAGCTCGACGCGCTCGTATTGGTAGGCGAATACGTCGAGGGCAAGTTTTTCGAAAGGTTCGCTTTTTCCTCCCGACTCAATGAAGTCAAGGACACGGCGGAACACGGAAAGACATTCTACGACGGGACCCCGGCTCGGTCACCCCTAGAGCCGCGGCTGATTCCGCCAACTCAGCGAGAAGTCGCTCCGGACGGGGCTGCGACACGGCAAGAAACCGCCCGGCTCGGCCATGCACCGATGCAGTGGGGAGGCCGGTGGGCCCTGTTGTGCAGACGCTAGGCGGCCGCGGACCTGCGGCGCCGCTGCGGCCTACTTGCAGGTTTTCTTGAGCTCGCGCAGGTCGCGCTGGCAGACTTCCTTGTCGCGCCGCTCGCGGGCGATCTGCGTGCTGAGCGTTTCGCGTTCGTTCTTCAAGTCGACGATGCGATCTTGCAACTCTTTATTCTGTTTGCGCAGCTCGATCGCATCGCCCCACTGGTAATAGCCGGCAAACAGCCCCGCGCCGAACAGCACCAGAGCGATCACCAGCCGCTGAACCCACGTCCATACGGCGTCGTGTAGCTGTTCCTCGGCCGACTTTTCCGTGTCCGCCATCGCACCCCTCCTTTTGCTTGCGGCGCCGTATGCCGCCAGCGCTGGAATCGACTTCAGGCTAGCAAACCTGCTGCCCCGGTCCAAGCCACCGGGGCTTGCGGTGCGAGTTGCTCCGGGGGAGGCGCCTGACTATACGGTCGCTGCCATGGAGGGCGAGTCGAAAGGATGGGCTGTTATTCTTGGTGCCTCGAGCGGGTTTGGCGCGGCCGTGGCGACGGCTTGTGCCGAGGAAGGCCTTGACGTCTGCGGCGTTCACCTCGATCGCAGAGCCACGCTCCCGCAGGCCGAGAGCGTGCGTGCGGCCATCGAGCGCTGCGGGCGGCAAGCCCTCTTTTTCAACGTCAATGCAGCCGATCCGGACAAGCGCCGCGAAGTTCTCGACAGCTTGTCCGGCCAGGCGCCCGCCGGGTCGGTGCGCCTACTGTTCCACTCCCTTGCCTTTGGCTCCCTCGTGCCTCTGGTCGGCGAGGATGCCCGCTGCTCAGCGCGCCCTTCCCAAGTTGCGATGACCCTCGACGTGATGGCTTCCAGTCTTGTCTACTGGACGCAAGAACTCGTCTGGCGGGGACTTCTTGGCCGGGGCGGGCGAATTCTGGCCATGACCTCCTCGGGTGCCTCTAGGGCGATGGCCAACTATGGCATTGTCTCGGCCGCAAAGGCCGCCCTGGAAGCCTACGTGCGCCAGCTTGCTCTGGAACTCGGCCCTAGGGGGATCACGGCCAACGCGCTGCGAGCCGGAGTGACCGATACCCCCGCGCTGCGCAAGATCCCCGGGTGGCAAGCGCTCAAGGAACGAGCGGCGTCGGTCAATCCCGGAGGCCGCACGACGATCCCGAGTGACGTAGCCAACGCCGTGCGCTTGCTCCTGCGCCCGCAAGCGGACTGGATCTCTGGGAACGTGATCGGAGTGGACGGCGGGGAAGACATTGTCGGCTGACGCTGCGCTGGTGCAGCCGCATTGGGCGGCTGCCGCGGCGTTTCAGGTCGTTGGGGGTGTTTCACCCCAGGCGGTTTAGGGCCCGCGCCCTTTACCGCGGGCTGCAGAGTCCAGTCGCCCGGGTGGCGCTGCCTTCAGTCGATCCAGATGAGTTGGGTACCTAGTGCGCTGGCGGCTGTTCCCTGACGGCCCGCCCACGGTGCTCGCACTTCCAAGCCGAGGGGCCCTTGCGGTGCTTCCCGGGTGACGACTATCCGGATCCCGATGGGGGAGTCCGGCCAGGAGAACACGATGGTTCCGTCTTGCTCGCGCGCCCGTCCACTCAGGAACACGCCCCATTGGCGTTCGGCCGCGGCACGTTCGGCCACGGCTAGCCGGAGATGGCGGATTTCGGCCGCCGCGGGTGCCTTTCGCTCGGCGGCGGGAAATGGCCAGTCCGGGGTCCACGGAGCCACGTCAAGCTCCGGATGCGACTCGGCGATCTGGACCACGATGCCGCCCGCTTGGCGGGGATGCAGGAAGAGTTCCTTCCAGCCGGGATTGTCCGTGCGAAGCCCCACGACCTCGTATCCGAACTCGCGGGCTCGGGCTGCCGCCCATTCGATGTCGTCCACTTTGAAGGTCACATGGTGAAGGCCCGGACCGCGCCGCTCGAGAAACCGGTAGAGGAAGCCGGTGGGGTCGCCCTCGGGCTGGATGACTTCGATCAGCTCGCCCCTGGCAAACTGCCATTGAATGCCACTGAATCCGATTCCCGGACCTCCTACAAAGGGACGCCCTCCGAGCTCGCCGGCCAGCACCGCGGCCGAATCTTCCACCCGCGCCAGGCCGAACGCCACGTGGTCGAGCCGGAAACGACCCGCCGCTGAAGAATTTGCCGGTGACTTGAGAGTTGCCATCCCGCCACGGATACCCTGAGCCACGAGCCGAGGCCAGAGTGCGGCCGGCACATTGGAACTAGTTCGGATCGAGCGGATGGCGTCCCCTCAAAGTACGTTTGAACGAGTCGGCCGTCGGGCGCACCGTGAGCGCGCAAGGCTCGGGGGAGGAAGCGCGACGGTGGAGGCGAAGCGGAAATCCGAAGTCCAAGGGTCCTTCAGCCAAAAGGAGTTCTGGAAGAGCGCTCTTGGATTTCGGCCTTTCTTCTTGTTGGCGGGCGTTGCCGGCGCAACGATCGTTCCACTCTGGGTCCTGATCTACTTGGGCTATCTGCCCTTTCGCAGTTACTACGAACCGGTCAACTGGCACGGTCACGAAATGGTGTTCGGCTTTACCGCCGCGGTGGTCGCCGGATTTCTGCTGACCGCAGTGCGCGGGTGGACGGGGCGTGAAACCGTGCGCGGGTGGAAGCTGCTTGCCTTGATCTTGGTCTGGACGGCCGGGCGACTCGTGCCGTTGGTTGCGGCGGTGCCCCGGATGGTGGTTGCGCTGGTAGACTTGGCGTTCGTGCCCTGCCTGTTGGCCGCGATCCTACCCGCCCTATGGCGCGACGGCCAGCTGCGCAACCTGGCCGTGGTTCCGGTCCTGCTGGCACTTTTTTGCGCCGATCTACTCGTGCACCTCGAGGTGCTGGGCTGGTTGGGCAAGGTGGCGCGCCTTGGGACGTACATGGCTGTCGATGTGGTTGCCCTCCTGATCGTCGTTGTTGGCGGCCGCGTGATCCCCTTCTTCACGCAGCGCGCCCTCGGCCTGACGCCCATCAGGAGCAGGGTCTGGATCGAGTGGGCCTCGATTGGATCGGCCGCGGCATTGGTCGCCGTAGCCCCGTTTGCCCGCAGTTCGGCGGCAGCCATGGCGGCCGCGGGTCTGGCTGCTGCGGCCAACGCGTTGCGGCTTATGGCTTGGCATGACCGGCGGGTCTGGTCACTCCCGCTGCTATGGGTGTTGTATCTCGGCTATGGCTGGCTGGTTGGCGGCTTTGCGCTGCGCGCACTGGCCATTGCGGGATGGGTGCCGGCCGTGCTCGCTCTGCACGCTACGACCGCAGGTGCGATCGGAGTACTGACCCTAGGAATGATGGCGCGCGTCAGCCTCGGCCACACCGGCCGGGCCCTCGATCCGCCGGCGGCTGCGGTTGCATCTTTCGTACTCGTCAATCTTGCAGTTGTGGCGCGGGTTGTCCTACCGCTGGCCCTGCCGGCCTCTTACGGCGCACTACTCGCGTTCTCGGCGGTGTTTTGGACCAGCGCGTTCGGCTTGTTCTTGGTGGCCTATGCGCCGATGCTCCTTCGCCCTCGAATCGACCGGCGGCTCGACTGAGCCTGCTCGATCGGGCCGAGAGAGACCTTCTGGAGCGGGCGCGGCGCCGCGCGTATATGCAAGCGTTACCTTATGGCCGGTACTGGTCGCACAGCTTGATAGCAAGCTGTGTAAGCTCGGCCTTCTCGCTCTCGTGTAGCCTTTCGTACTCTTGGCAACGCCTGGTTACCTCAGCATAGGCCTCGGACGAGAGCCGAGCCCGCGCCATCGGATACAGCACGTTGTCTTCTTTCTGGATGTGGTCGCGTAGCAGGCTCGTGTAGCCGCGTGCGGCGCCGGCTAGGCGAGCGCGGTCATTCGTCTCGATCGTTCCAGCCTCGACAGCGGCCGCTAGTTCCGCCACGTAGCTGCGGCCCTCATCGTGTTCCGCCAGCATCACGGCGATCGGGCCGGCTTCTTTGGGGAAGCCGGCCGCCACCATCGCTTCGAACAGGATGTCTTCTTCCTTGCCATGGTGCGTGCGGTCGGCAAACTCGCGAATGAACCGAACGAAGCCGGCAAGATCGTCGAGCGGTGCTTGGGCTCCCGCCTGAAGCCGCTCGGCGTACACGTCGAGCGCGTCGAGCGCCTTTTCGATGCGGCGGTGTTCGTCCATCAAGGTTTCGATCGGATCCATAAGCAGCCTCCCCTTGGTTTCACACGTTTCGGTGCTCTCGCCGCAGGGCGAGTGCTGTGGCCTCTTGCGGCAAGTAGCGTTTTTCGGGGCCTATGCCAATCGGACGGGAGTTCCTGCAAGCGCTGTGATTCACCCGGCCCGACCGAAAAAGGGAAAAAAACGCCGCGTTCGAGCCACCCGCGGCGCGCGGCTCCGGCGTTCGCCCTCGCGAATGTCGGAGCCATTGACAGGCAGCCGCGAGCTGTACTATGAGCGGACCGTCGTCGCTCGCACAGGGGGTCGAGGAAAGAGAGCCAGCGGCGGTTCGAAAGACCGGCGCGGTGCGCAGCAGGAGGGAGAACCATGACACCAACGGTAGGCGGAAGAGTACTGGGGCGGTGTGCGCGCGAGATTGGGCGGGCGGCTGCCGCCGTTCTCTTGCTCGCGGCTTGTACTGGGTGCGCGACGATGTTCAGGGGAACCACGCAGCAAATTTCTATCAACACCGATCCAGCCGGTGCGACCGCGACTCTTTCGGACGGCCGAAGCTGCACCACGCCGTGCACGCTCGAGGCGAGCCGCAAGAAGTCGTTACAGATTTTTTTCGAGAAGCCCGGCTGTAACTCGACTTCGAGCGCCATGGTTCCCACGCTCTCAGGTGCAGGAGCCGTTTTGGGCGGCTTGGTCGACTACGGGACCGGGGCTGTTTACGACCTGCAGCCGAATCCTCTCTTCGTAAAGCTGACCTGCTCCGAGGAGACCGCGGCGGTTTCGCCTGAAAGCTCCGGGGAGACGACGCAAGCCGCCGGCCAGTGAGGCAATCCTGCGCTCAGGCGCTCGGGCAGGAGGCGCTGTTCCGCGGGCTGTCCACGATGAAGAGGCTTGCTGCTTTCGGGGCGCGTGGCGAGGTGCTTGCCGCCAGCGGCACGGCCGTTGCCGTGGGCGTGATTCTGTTCTTTTCGCTGCCGGTCGTCGGCGGACATCTGATCGACCAGATGTACGGGTACTCCTACGACCGGCTGATGGCCGTGCTGGCCGACTACGGCGAGCGCGGGCGCCGAGTACACTTGCTGGCTACCGCTACGCTCGATCTGGCTTTTCCGGTGGCTTACGTCCTGTTTTTCGCAGGCCTGGTCGAGCGGCTTTCCGGCCGCGCCTCTTCCTTGATCCTGGTTCCAGCAGTGCTCGGAGCGGTGGATCTCTGCGAGAACGCGCACATCCTAGCGATCTTGGCGCTCTATCCCCGAGTACCCCGGTTGCTGGTCGCCTCAGCGTCCTGCTTTACGGTGCTCAAGCACGGTCTCACTCTGTTCGTGCTGCTCGTGGTGGCCCGGCTGGCGTGGAAGCGGGTGCGCGGATTTCCGGCCGAGCCGGGCTGACGAAGAGCTAAAAAAAACCGGCCGCTAGCGCGACGCTCGTTTTGCCCACCGTTGTCGGGCGCCGAGCGGCGTGGGGCTGAGCTAACGCCTGCCGGCCGCCGCGCTGGGGGTAAGTTGGGCGGCGGTCGTGGGCAGAGCGGTTCTGCGGCAATTCGCCACCGCGTTGGGGGCGGGCCTGGCGCCGGAGCCGCATTGGGAGCCGCGGGGTCCGATTACTCACGGAAGCGGAGGCGCCGCGGCTTCCACAAGGTGCGCGATGATGGCGGCCGATTCGAGCAGCGGTTTCCCGCTGCTCACGAGACACGGGGCTTGACCGCCGCCCGTAAGGCGCTCGAGCTCGCTCGCGGCGCCGGCGTCTTCGCTCACGTTGCGGACCGGGAGCCGATCGCCGAGGTGAAGATTCTCGCGGGCCAGCAGAACGGCTCGCGACGCTCCGCAGTTGTTGCGAACGTAAAGCACAGCGTCCGGCTCGAGTCCCGCAGGGCGCGCGAACTCTACTGTCTTCGTGCCGGCTTCGCTGTCGACTCGTTCGCACTCGGCCACGAGCTCCTCGATGTCGCGCTTACCGCTTGGCGTCACCGAGCCGGCGTAGCGTACGGTGCCGCCGCTGTCGACGATGATCGTCGCACGGTCCGCAATACCTGCTTTTTCGAGGTAAACGCCAAAAGCGCTGGCGACGGCTCCTTTCGGATGGAAGTCGGCCAGCAGGGGAAACGAGATTCCGCCGAGGCTAGCGCCCCACGCGGCGTGGCAATAAATGCTGTCGACGCTGACACCCACGACCTGGGTGTGAGCGGCCTGGAAACGTCCGAGCGCGGCTTCCACGGCCGGCACCTCCTGGCTTCAAGTGGGCGTCCAATCGAGCGGATAAAACAGCAACATGAGGTGGTGCTTGTTCCGAAACGCTTCGCTCGACACCTCGCGGCCGAATTGGTCCTTGAGAGAAAACGCCGGGGCGGTTTTGCCGACTGCGATCATGATCTTCCTCCTGGCGGCCGGGCTTCGCCAAGGACGCACGTGACGGCACACGCTCGGGTTGTGGATTCCACTGCGCCGCCGGTCGATACCCATGGCACTAGGCCCCGATGCCGGACGATGCTAGGTACGCTTGGCAGAGGGAAAAAGCGAGCCGTAGCGTTCAGGTCCCGACCTTGCGTAGCTGATAGACGTTCTTGGAGACGGCGACCACCTCTCCCGAAGCATCGCGCAACTGGCACTCCCATTCGAAGTCGGCCTTTCCTTCGCGCTCGGCTCGCGCTGCGATCTCGGCCGCCTGCTCGGGGGAGAGCTCGACCTCGACAGTCACGTCGGTGGTGGCGGGGCGGCGAAACCGAATGTGCATCTCCTTGACGATGGGATAGTAGCGCGTGACGTCGAACGTCGTTGCGAAGATCGCGCCGCCGGGAAGCTCGGCGAGCGTAAACAAAGCGCCAGCGTACATGATGCCCACGTGGTTCACATTGGGCTCGAAAGGCATTCGCATCTTTACGTACCGCTCTCTGAGTTCGACGATCTCGACGCCCGTGCGCTCTGCAAACGGAACGGTGGCGATGATGGTTTTCTTGAGCCGATCGAGTACCTGCGGTGTCAGATCCACGGTTGTCTCCTGCAGGAGATGTTTGTCGCCGTGCCAACGGCGCACGGCTCTTTTTCTACGAACCTTCCCTGCCGCGCAAGGCCGTTTGGCCCCTCTACCGCTAGTGGCCCGTTCCCAGGACGTAGCGGTGGCGGCATGGCCGCGCGCGCTGGTTCGCTAAGAGCGCTTATTGCCAAACGGAAATATTGCACGGCCGACAGCCGGGATAGTTGTCAGGCGGCATCCTAGCGTGATTGACTAGCGGGGCGGTCGGCCGCCCGGCCGCCGGAAAGACTCCGAGTCGCGCGGGAGGGTAAGCGATGAAAGGTTGGTTGCGGGTGCTAGCCGTCGGTTTGATCGGATGCCTGCTTACGGGTTGCACGGTGTCATGGCTGGAGTTCCTGGGCTTGCGCGGTAGGCGTACCGGGGCCTCGAGCAGCCTCGTGGACTTCCTGTATCCGAATGGAGAAATTCCGCCGGACGTGGACGAAAAAATTCCTCAGCTGAGGCTACCGCTAACAGTAGGCCTTGCGTTCGTACCCGCAAGTGGCGGCAACCCCGTCGGGTTGAGCGAAGCGCACAAGGAAGAGCTGCTCGAGCGCGTGAAGAACTCTTTTATCGATTACTCCTTTGTACGCGACATTATTATTATCCCGGAGACGTATATGCGTTCGGGTGGCGGATTTACGAACGTTGAGCAGGTGGCACGCCTCTACGGACTCGATGTGATCGCCCTTGTTTCGTACGATCAGGTTAGTTTTGTGGACGAAAACTGGCGGTCGATTACTTACTGGACGATCGTCGGTGCGCTGACCCTCGAAGGAAGTGAGCACGACGTTGAGACGTTCGTCGACACAGCAGTGTTCGACGTACCGACGCACAGGCTTCTCTTCCGTGCTCCGGGCACGAGCAAAGTTACCGGCGCGAGCACGCTGGTGCGGGCGAGCGAAGAGTTTCGCAAGGCGCAAGCTCGGGGGTACGACGAGGCGGTCGAGGAAATGATCGCCAATCTTGACGCCGAGCTGAACAAGTTTCGGGATCGGGTCAAAGCCCAACAAGCGAACGTCAAGGTTTCCTACCGCAAGGGATTCGCGGCTTACGCCGATCCTGCGGTGCTGGTGCTTCTGGTCGCTCTGGTTGCCGTTGTTGCAGCAAGGGACATGCGGCGGCGCGGGTTGCGATGCTGACCGCGATTCTCTGCGCACTCGCTATTTTGGCGTACGCCGCTGCCGGACCCGCTCCGAGCGCTCTTGTGTTCGAGCGCGCGGCTGTGATCGGGGGGCAGTGGTGGCGGCTGCTCACGGCACACTTGGTCCATGCGGATTTTGCGCACCTGGGCTGGGACGTTGCGGCGCTTGCGGTGGCCGGCGCAATGGTGGAACGCTGCTCGCGCACCCAGCTCGCCGCTGCGTTGGTGGCGGCGATCGCGGCCGTCGACGCATGGCTCTTTTGGACACTGCCCGGCGCGGTGGCCTACTGCGGTTCCTCAGCTCTCGTTTCCGCCCTCGTGGCGGTGCTGCTGTGCCAGCAGTGGGCCCGTGGTATCCGCCGACCGGTCGTTTGGTTCGGGCTACTGTGGGCAAGCAAGCTCGCTGGCGAGCTGCTTGCCGGTAGATCCTTGCTCACCCACCTCGCATGGCCTTCGCTGCCTTCGGCGCATGTCGTGGGTGCTGCTGCGGGCCTGCTGGCCGTGGGACTGAGCAGGGCGGGAGCCGCTGCCGAGTGGGGTAGGTTCGGTGGTGCCGGAACGGGGGCTCCGGCAAGTGCGCTGGGACCCCGCTAACCTAGCGCCGAGCGCGACAGGCTGCCGTAGCAGAGCAGGCGAAGGGGACCCGGCCGGGACCGATACGGCATTTGCCCCGTCAGCACGAACCGAGGCCTTTACGCGGAAGACCACCAGGGCGTCCACCTCCACGGCGACTCGAAGATCGCCTCCTCAGGGACTGACGAATACGTTCTTGTCTCCGCCCGGCGGCGACCGGGAGACTTGGGTCCATGGTCGACTTCCTAGTGGGGGCGGTGGTGCCACCTGGCGAGCCGGTCGGGGTGCGTGCGGGGAAGCGGCGGTGCGCTTGGAGGCCGCTGAGAGTAGCGGGTGACGTTTTGGGTCCAGGCTGGCGATGGCGCCAATTGGCGATCGGCTCGGCGATGCAGTTGGCGGCCGTTGATGGTGCCGGCTGGCGTTCCGGTGACATGTTGGCCGTGGTGCCGATCGGCGATCTGGCCCCAAGGCGCGGAGGCAGTACCAGTTGCCATCGCTATCACAGGTCGGCGATGACGCCAGTTGAGGAGCCGGTCGTCTTACAGACCGATCAATGCACCGATCGCCGATCCGATGACGATTCCGACTTCGAGCGCAGCCGTGACGGCGGCGGCGCCGATCG
>CAYZHO010000066.1:0-5887 GCA_964478045.1 uncultured Myxococcales bacterium
AAGGCAACCCCAATGATTTCAGGGGCTTAGAAATTGTACTTATCCCTGTCTACGGAAGTGGAGGGAGAGGCCGTGCGCGAGTTCGGCGGCTTCCATGAGGGTCTCCGACAGGGTCGGGTGAGCGTGGATGGTGGCGGCAAGATCGGTGGCGGTTGCACCCATTTCTATCGCCAGCGCCGCTTCGCCGGCAAGTTCGCCGGCGCCGGCTCCTACGATCCCCACTCCGAGGAGGCGGTCGCTCGTGCGATCGACGACCAACTTGGTCAAGCCGTCCGTGCGTCCTAGGCTCACGGCGCGCCCGCTTGCTTGCCACGGAAAGCGCACCGTCGCCGGTTCGTAGCCGGCCGCCTTGGCGGCCGCTTCGTCGAGGCCGACCCAGGCTAGCTCCGGATCGGTAAAGACCACGGCCGGGATTGCCTCGGGCTCGAAAGCGGCAGGCTGCCCGGCTGCCGTCTCGGCCGCGACGATTCCTTCGTGGGTGGCCTTGTGCGCGAGCAGCGGCTCCCCGCAGACGTCGCCGATCGCCAGGACCGACGGCTCCGCCGTGCGGCGGGCCGGATCGACCTTGACGAAGCCGCGCTCGTCGAGCTCGACGCGCGTATTTTCCAGCCCGATGCCGCTCGTGTTCGGGCGGCGGCCGACCGCCACGAGAACCGCGTCGAACGCCTCCTCGCGCTCGCCATCGCGCCCGGCGAGCACCGCGGTAACTCCCTCGGTTGCTTCGGACAAAGCCTTGACCTCGGTAGACAGCAGAATCTGTTCGAACCGCTCGCCAAGGCGCCGCGAGAGAACGCGGACGAGGTCGCGGTCCATGTTTGGCAGCAACGTCTCGGTTGCTTCGACAACCGTGACGCGCGATCCGAGCGCCGCATAGACGGTAGCCAGTTCCAGACCGATGTAGCCGCCGCCGACCACTAGAAGCCGCTCGGGAATGCGCTCGAGCTCGAGGGCCGCGCTCGAAGTGAGGACCCGCGGGCTGTCGAGCTGCAGCGCCTCGGGCACTACGGGCCTGGAGCCGGTGGCGATAACCACGTGGTCGAAGCGAACCACCACGCGGTTGGCCTCGATGCAGTCCACGTGCGCCGTGTGCGGATCGAGCAAGCGACCGCGCCCTCGCACGTATGCAATGCGCCGGGCGCGGGCGAGCTGGCCGAGTCCGCCGGTCAGGCGCTCGACGACCGAGTTCTTGAACGAGCGAACTCGCTCGAGGTCGACGCGGGGCTCTGCGAAGTCGATGCCCATGGCGGCGGCGGCGCGGGCCTGCTCGAGGACCGAAGCCACGTGCAAGAGCGCCTTAGAGGGAATACAGCCCCTGTACAGGCAGACGCCGCCCGGCGCTGGCTCGGGATCAACGAGCATCACGTCGAGGCCGAGATCAGCTGCCCGAAAGGCGGCGGCGTAGCCACCGGGACCGGCGCCGAGAACGAGAAGTTGCGTTGAGCGCTGTTCCATCGTCAGTTGCCCTCGAGGTCCATCAGGAACGGTTCTTCGAGCGCCTCGCACACCCAGCGCAGGAAGCGGGCGGCGTCGGCGCCGTCGATGAGCCGGTGATCATAGCTCAGCGTCAGCGGCAACATGAGGCGGGGCTCGAAGCGGCGGCCGTTCCACACGGGCTCCATGCGCGCCCGCGAGACCCCGAGGACAGCGACCTCGGGCGGATTGATCAGCGGGTCGAAGTGGCGGCCGCCGATCCCGCCCAGGTTGGTGACGGTAAAGCCGGCGCCCTGCAAGCGATCCGGGGTGAGGCGGCGGCTGCGCGCCGCTTCCGACAGCTCAGCGAGTTCGCGCGCGAGCTCGACAATGTTCTTGCGGTCGGCGTCGCGCACGACCGGGACCAGCAGCCCGCGTTCGGTATCCACCGCCACGCCTATGTGGACTTCTTTTCTATAAAGGATCGCCGCCTCCTCCATATCGACGCTGGCGTTGAACTTGGGAAAGCGACGTAGCGCCGAGCCAAGCACTTTGAGAAGCACGGCGGTGATCGTCAGCTTGCCGCCTTCGCGCTCGACCCGGGGGGCGAACTTAGGGCGCAGCCGGTCGAGCTCGGTGATGTCGGCCGCGTCGTGATGGCTGACGTGGGGGATGGTGGCCCAGGCCAGACTCATCCGCTCGGCGGTGCGCTGGCGAACTTTCGACATGGGCTCCACGTCGACCGGCTCTTCGGATGCAGGCGCCCGCGCTGGCCTTGCGCGCCCGCGGGCAAGGAGCCCGCGCACGTACCGGTAGACGTCCTCGGCCGTCAGACGCTCGCCGGCCGCAGGAACCTCGCTGATGTCGATCCCGAGCTCACGCGCTAGCCTGCGCACGGACGGAGACGCAGGAGCAGCGTGCCCGCTCTTTTGCCCGAGCGGCTGCTCGGGCTCGACTGCGGATACTGCCTCGGACTTGCGCGCAGGCCACTTTCCGGATTCGCGCGCCGGTGCTTGCTCGAGCTTGCCAACTCGCGCTTGCCCGGGTTCGGGTGCGGAAGGCTCGGGCGCCGGAGCCTGCTCGGTCTTGCCGGCGGCGGCCTCTGGTGCTTCCGGTTCAACGAAATGCTTCCCTGCGGGCGTTCGAGAGCCCGGGGTAGCTTCGTCCCCGTGCTCGTGCGGCTCGGCCGGCGATATGTCTTCCGCCGCCGCGCGAGCGGTGGTTTCGATCCGGGCCACGACTTGGCCGACACGCACTTCCTCGCCGGCTTTTACTAGGACCTCGCGGACGGTTCCGGCCACCGGCGATGGCAGTTCGAACTCGGCCTTCTCGCTTTCGAGCGCGAGCAAGCCTTGGTCGATTTCTACCGCCTGGCCCGGAGCAACGAGGACTTCGATGACCGTCGCCGTCGCGATGTTTTCTCCGAGTTCCGGTAAGCGAACATCGATCGTTGGCATCGCTTTGCTCCTGCGCTTCGGTGTCGCCCTCGAAGCGGTCCGCATTCCCGCCGCGCCCGCACGCGACGGCCCGCGCTCCGGCGGGCGCAGGCCGCCCGGGCAGGGCCCGGCGCCCGGCCCGAGGCATCGTCACCGATCCGCCGGATCGGGACGCTCGGGGTCGATTCCAAGCTCTCGGCGCGCACGCAAGGCTTCCTCGAGGGTTGCGGCACCGTCGCGGTACAGCTCCACCATCGCCGCATAGGCGATGTGGCGTGCGTCCACCTCGAAGAAGTCGCGAAGGGCCTCGCGCGTGTCGCTGCGGCCAAAACCGTCGGTGCCGAGGACTTGCATTCGGCGCGGCGCCCAGCGCGACAAACCGTCGGGTAGCGCCTTCACATAGTCGCTTGCCGCCACAATAGGGCCCTGGCTTTCGGCCAACTTGGCGGTAAAGCGCGGCGTGCGAGCCGGCGCCTGCGGGTGCAGCAGGTTCCACCGTTCCACCCGCAGGGCGTCGCGGCGAAGCTCGGTCCAGCTCGTTACACTGAAGACGTCGCTACCGACCCCGAAGCGTTCGGCCAGCAGCCCGGCGGCTTTGGTGGCTTCGTTGAGAATCGGCCCGCTTGCGAGCAGCGTAACCCGCCGGTCCCCGGCGGCCTTGGTGGTCGCAAACCGATACATCCCCCCCACGATGTCCTCTTCAATGCCCGCAGGCATCGCGGCCATTGGGTAGTTCTCGTTCGTTACGGTGAGGTAGTAGAAACAGTCCTCGCCGTCGCAGTACATGCGCCGCAGGCCGTCGGCCACGATCACGGCAATCTCGTAAGCCATTGCGGGATCGTAGCAGCGAAGCGTCGGAACCACTTGCATCAAGTGATGGCTGTGCCCGTCCTGGTGCTGCAGTCCTTCCCCGGCTAGCGTCGTGCGCCCGGCCGTCGCGCCGACGAGAAAGCCCCTGACCCGCATGTCGGCGGCCGCCCACACGAGGTCGCCGATGCGTTGAAAGCCGAACATCGAGTAATAAATGAAGAACGGAATCGTATTGACGCCGTGGCTCGCGTAAGCGGTCCCGGCCGCAATGAACGAAGCCATCGCTCCAGCTTCAGTGATGCCTTCCTCGAGGATCTGTCCGTCGGCGGCCTCGCGATAATATAGGAGGCTGCCGGCATCGACGGGTTCGTAAAGCTGGCCGACGTGCGAATAGATTCCGAACTGGCGGAACAGCGCTTCCATTCCGAACGTGCGGGCTTCATCGGGAACGATCGGAACGACCAGGGGGCCGATGCGCTCGTCTTTCATCAGTCGGGCCAGCAAGCGCACGAACGCCATCGTGGTCGAAACCGGCCGCCCGCCGGTTCCTGCAAAGAACTCGGCGAAAAGCTCTGGCCGGGGCGGCTCGAGCGGCCGGGCGCGCACGCGGCGCTCGGGCAGGTAGCCACCGAGCCGCTCGCGGCACGCCCGCAAGTAGGCGATCTCGCGGCTATCTTCGGGCGGCCGATACAGGGGCGCCCTGGCCAGGTCCTCGTCCGAGATCGGGATGCCGAAGCGCGCCCGAAACTCGCGCAGTTCCTCTTCGTTCAGCTTCTTTTGCTGGTGGGTGATGTTGCGGCCTTCGCCCGCTTCGCCGAGTCCGTAGCCCTTGATCGTGCGCGCCAGGATGACCGTCGGCGCGCCTTTGTGCTCGACGGCCGCGCGGTAGGCGGCGTAGACCTTGACTGGATCGTGGCCGCCGAGACGCAGCCTCTTGAGCTGGGGATCGGACAAGTGCGCCACCAGCGCCGCCAGCTCAGGGTGCTTGCCCCAGAAGTGCTCGCGCAGGTACGCGCCCGACTCGACCGCGTACTTTTGTACTTCGCCGTCGAGGACTTCCGTCCACCGCTCGGCGAGCAGTCCGTGTTTGTCTTTGGCGAGAAGGGGATCCCAGTCGCTGCCGAGGACCACCTTGATCACGTTCCAGCCGGCGCCGCGAAAGAGCGCCTCGAGTTCCTGAATGATTTGGCCGTTTCCGCGGACCGGACCATCGAGCCGCTGGAGGTTGCAGTTGACTACGAAAATGAGGTTGTCGAGCCGCTCGCGCGCGGCCACTGAAATCGCGCCGCGCGCCTCCGGTTCGTCCGTTTCCCCGTCTCCGATGAACGCCCACACCCGGCCGCTGCCCTTAGGAAGCAGGCCCCGGTCCTCCAGGTATCGATTGAAGCGCGCCTGGTAGATGGCCATGAGTGGCGCCAGCCCCATCGATACGGTTGGGAATTGCCAAAACGACGGCATCAGCCAGGGATGAGGGTACGACGACAGTCCGCCGCCCGGCGACAGTTCGCGTCGAAAGTTTTCGAGTTGCTGGCGAGTCAGCCGGCCTTCGAGGAAGGCCCGGGCGTAGATGCCGGGAGAAGCGTGTCCCTGAAAGTAGACCAGGTCTCCCGGTTGGTCGTCCGTGGGAGCCCGGAAGAAGTGGTTGAAGCCCACCTCGAACAGGGTTGCCGCCGAAGCGAAGGTCGAGATGTGTCCTCCGATTCCTTCGCTTTCGCGGTTGGCGCGCACGACCATCGCCATTGCGTTCCACCGGACGAGACTCTTGATTCGCCGTTCGAGCTCGAGGTCGCCGGGGTAGGGTGGCTGTTCCTCAGGTGCAATGGTGTTGACCTGCGGCGTGTTCGCCGAGAACGGCATTCGCACACCGCGCCGCAGCGCTTGCGCCTGCAAGCGCCGGAGCAACTGCTCGGCGCGCTCAGGGCCGTTGCGTTCGATCACTTCTTCGAGGGAGGCGATCCAGTCGGCGAGCTCGTCGTCGAAGTTTACGTGCGCCATGGTTTTGCCCTGGGCTGCCCTTGGCAGCCGCGCGCGACCATTGAGACAGATCGTGCTGCGATGCCAAGCGGCCCGCTCGGCAACACCGGGGGCGGGGGCACTTCGGCTTGCGGGCACCGTTAGCAAGCCTTGTCGGCCGTGCCCCGGCGGCACCCGGCACGTTCGGCCGCGACAAATAGAATACGCTGCCGGCGCCCTAGGGTTGCGCCGTGGCGCCTTCGGGCGCCCGATTCTCC
>CAYZHO010000066.1:5987-12952 GCA_964478045.1 uncultured Myxococcales bacterium
TGGCGCCTTCGGGCGCCCGATTCTCCGGCGGCGCCGGGTGCGGCCGTGGTAGGATGTCCGTATCGACCATGGTCCGCGCATCCGAGAGCTTTACCGTTTCGTCTGCGACGGTTCCGGCTGCCAAGCGGGGTGGCGCCGTGATGGTTCTGGTTGGGATCGCTATTGCGGTGGCTGGGTGGCGCTACCTGCCTGGCGAGGCAGGCCTGGTCGGTTTCGTCCTGCTCGCCCAGAAAGTCGTGCTCAGCGCAGCCGGGGCCGCGTTCGTGGCAGTGGGTCTGGGGATCGGGTGGCGCGACATCCGAGCAGAGTTCGACCAAGAGACAAAGAAAGTTCGCATATTTCACAAAGTCTTCGGCATAGCGATTCCTTCGACTCTCGAGGTGGGGTGCATCGAACGAGCGCACGTGGTTCGCGCTGCGGGACCCGGCACGAGCGCACCTGGCGTTCTCGAGATTTACCAGCGGGGAGAAAGCACCCCGCTGCGCTTCGGCATGGGGATCAAGGCGACCGCGCTCGAGACGCTGGCGGCTTGGATTCGCGAGCGCTTTGGGGTTGCCGCCGAGCCCGCGCCGACGCCTGAGGAGCAGCGCCGAGCCCGCAGCCAGCTCGACGGCTGCCCGTTCGTGCGGGCTTTCTGGCAACCATCTGGGGTCTGCATCGAGGCGCCCGCGCCGGGCCTTCGCGGGTTCCCGCTGGCTATGGCACTGGCCGGACTTGCCGGCTCGGTGGTCTTCGGCCTAGCGGCGGCAGCCGCAGCGCGCGAGAATCCGGACATGCCTGCGGCCGCGGTGGCTGCCGCGGTCGCGTTTCCACTCGTGTTCATGGTTCTCGGGCTTCACATGGCCCGGCGCAGCGTCACCATCACGGTAGAGAACGGCACGGTTCGCACGCGGTCGACCGGATTGATACCGCCCGAGCGCTCGCGGTTGTGGCCGGGGGGAACGGTCGTGGATGCCTCCATGGTTGAAATGCCGACGGGCAAGGGCCAGCGGCGCCAGTCGTGCCTGGTGTTGTTCGGGCCCGGGCGGGTTCCCATCCAGCGATTGCAGCATCCTCTTCTCGACGCGCATCCCGAGTACTGGGATGCAGTGGCCGCTGCGGTTCGCGAGTTCTTGCCGCGAGCTGACTGACGGGCCTCAAGCGGGCGCGCCGCCAGTGGGCTGAGCTTGGCTGGCAGCGGTTGCGGGCCCGGCCGCGCCGAGCGCCTTAGAGCAAAGCGCCGGAGACGGCGAGTACCATCACGAGAGCAAAGCGGCCACGACGACGAGCACCATTACGACGGCGATCGCCGATTTGACTAGGAAGCCGAGCAAGCGCCCGCGCATGGCTGCAAGCCCGGCCCGTGCGGCCTGCCCCGCGCTTTGGCCCTCTGCGGTTGCAGCCAGGGAGGCCCCTGCGAAAGCGCCGGCGAGCGCACCGCCAAGAGCGCCAAGGCCGAACAGCAGCGGTGCCCCGGCGAGTGCGCCCACCATGCTTCCGACGATCGCGCCGGTTGCAACTCGGCGCGAGGGGCGTTGCTCTCCCGGGGCGAAAGCCCCAGCGGCGAACTCAATGGCTTCGGCAGCCACCGCCAGCGCAACGAGCCAGCCGATCGTGCCCAGGGTTACTGCGGTAAACCCGGTGGCCCATCCATAGACGAGGGCGGCAAGGGCGATGACCGCCGTGCCAGGCAGACCGAAGAGGAGCGACAGGACGCCCGCCAGGCAGGCGGCAAGCAGCAGGGCGATGCCGGCGGCGTGGAGGAAATCGGCGAGCAGTTCCACACAGTCAGGTTGGCCGGGCCGGCCGCCGGCGGCAAGCAGTCGGTGCTCGGGCCGGCAAGCCGGCGCAGGGCGCTTGGGTACGGCCGCGCGGGATGGCAGCCCCCGAACGGGGCAAACCGCCGCGGGCGCCATGCGGGCAGCCGTGGACACAAGGGGAAAAACGGTCGTATAGTCAAGACCCGTGGAGCATGCCGCGCGGTTGCGCGTCCGCTAGGGGGAAGGTGATGGCAGAGTTTCGCCGATGCCGGGAGTCGTTTCTGCTCGCTGTCGTATCTGCGCTCGTTTTGACGGCAGGGCCCGCTGGGGCCCAGTGCGCAGGCGACTGCAGCGCCGACATGCTGAGCCAGCCGAAAGCGATTGAGCGGCTTGCCAAGAAGACGTGGAAAGCCTTGCTCGTGTGCGGGAAGAAAGGTCGCCCGGCTTGTCCAGCCACCTGCCCGCTGCCCGATGGAACCGCGCCGCCGTACTCCTTGACGGCTTCGTGCGCGCAGCTTGTGGCGTGCAATCTCGAAGCGCTTGCGGCAACCGCCTTCGAGGCTAGCTGGGATCCGACTGGCCTCTGCCCCGTCGAGCGCGCAAGCGATTGCGGCAACGCGCGCATGAAGGGCGCCGGGAAGCTGGTCGTAAAGAAGCTCAAGCGGCGGCGAACCAGCAAGATGGAGAAGCTCGCCAAGGACCGCCAAAAGTGCGTGGCCAAGGTCGACGGGAAGGGCCCCTGTGGCGGTGCTGCTGTTTGCGAGGCACCTGGAGCGTGGATCGACGCGATCATGCCGGTAGTGCTCGGCAAGGGCGGTTACCAGTTGCTGCCGTTTACCGCGGCCGCTTCTGGAGAAGGCATCGTCCGCCTGACGCTTGCGGCCGAGTCGGCCGACTGGAGCATCGCCGGGCGCGAGTCCGTAGTGCTGGACTACGACGTCGACGGCACGCCGGTCGGGCAAATCGTTGTTCACAACGGCGAGAGCCCAACGGACTACCGGGTGATGCTCGGTGCGGTGACGGCGGGAGCCCACACCATTGGTTTGCGGCACAACAAGCGCATCAGCCCGGCTTCCGACTCGGCCGTCTTCGTCGAAGAAACGCCGCTCGTCGAGGTCGTCTCCCCGGGCGATCCGGGCTACGACGCGCTCCGCTACGCGCCGATGCTGCTCGGACTCGACGCAAAACTCAACCCGTTTCCCGGCCATCCCGGAAATGCCGTGAGCGATGTGCCGGCCGTTACCTACGTGGCAGCCTCGCCCGCAGTAGGAAAGACCACCTACCGGTACGTGATGATTTGGAGCAACGAGGACGGCGGAACCGGAAGGTACCCGGAGGTGATGCTGGCGCATTACGGCCGCACCACCGACATCGAGAACTACGTGGAAGTCGACGTTGCCGACACCGGAGATCTGCTCGAAGTCCGTTACCGGCCGGACGAAAGCGGAACCTTGGCGGTCTTCGGCGGCGCCTTTTTCGGCACCCATCCGATCGTGCGCACGGCCACCGCCAACGGCCTGGTCGCCGACGACGGCGACTCGCTCCTTCGGTTCGCCCTTGCTCCGTTCGAGTTCGACGACAGCGCGAGCATCCGCGAGCGCGGGATGGATCTCGATCCAGTCTCTTACGTCCTGATGGCCAAGGAAGTGATCCGCGAACACAAGACCGAACCGGACGGCGATCCGAACTCCAAGAAGATCAGCGACGAGCGCAACTACTTGTTCGTCGAATACGACATAGACGTCGACGTCTCCGGAAACGTCCTCAGGGCCTACGCCGTCGTGGGCGGCCAGCGTTACCGCTCCGACCACAACCGGCCGGGGCTGCCGGTCCTACCGATGCGGGTCGGCGGCGGCAGAGGGCAGACGGCGATCGAGCTGCCGCCCGGCACCACTCTGGCCGATATCACGGAGTTCGGGATGGAGGGCGTCGGCACGATGTCCGGAACCCTTTATCATCTCGACGGTTTTATGCTCGGCGGTGATTTCCTGCCCGACGGGCACGTCACCTTCGACGGCGCCCTTGCGGCCAGTGGGAGCAACCCGACGTGGAGCGTTACGCTCCCGTGAGTTGAAGGCGGCCTTTTAATATTGACTTATCAGTATAGATTCCGTAGGCTCTGCGCCGATGCATCTTTCGGCGCAAGAAGAATACGGTCTTAGATGCTTGGCCCGGCTCGCCCGCCACGAAGGGGACGAGCCGGTGCGAATCCAGGACATTGCCGAGGCCGAGGGCCTGAGCCCCGAGTACGTGGCGAAGCTGATGCGCATCTTGCGCAACGGCGGCATCGTCACGAGCACGAGGGGTGCCGCCGGTGGCTACCATCTCGGGCGCCCAGCCTCGGAGATCACCCTGTGGGAAGCAATCGAAGTGCTCGGCGGGCCGTTCTTTCACGACTCGTTCTGCCAGTCCCACCCTGGAGCGCTGCGCGATTGCGTCCATACGACGAACTGTGCCATCCGCGCCACCTGGCGTACGATCAGCAGCCTGCTCAAGGCGGCGCTGTCGGCGATCACGGTCGAGGACCTCAAGCGCGAGGAAGAAAGCACGCTGAACTTACTCAGCCGCGATCCCGCGGTGGCGGCAGCCACCCTGGCAGGGACCGAGCGCGAGGCGAGCAACAAGGGGCAAACAGTGCGATGAGCGAACGTCACGACGCAACCAGCCTCGTCGAGCAGCGCCAGGACTACAAGTGGGGCTTCGTTACCAACATCGACAGTGAGATCGCCCCGCCAGGGTTGTCCGAGGACACGATTCGTTTCATCTCGGCGAAGAAAAACGAGCCAGAGTTCATGCTCGAATGGCGGCTGCGCGCTTACCGGGCGTGGCGAGAGATGCAGGCCAAGAAGGGAGAGCCGCGCTGGGCCCACGTGCGCTTCGATCCGATCGACTACGAAGCAATCAGCTACTACGCCGCGCCGAAGAAAAAACCCAGTCCCAAGAGTCTCGACGAGGTCGATCCGGAGTTGCTCGAAACGTTCGAGAAGCTCGGCATTCCCCTGGAAGAGCAAAAACTCCTGGCCGGAGTCGCCGTCGATGCCGTGTTCGACAGCGTTTCGGTTGCCACGACCTTCAAGGAGACCCTGGCCAAGGCGGGCGTGATCTTCTGTTCGTTTAACGAGGCCGTGCAGAACCACCCCGACCTGGTCATGAAATACCTCGGGTCGGTGGTTCCCGTTACCGACAACTTCTTCGCGGCTCTCAACTCGGCCGTCTTCAGCGACGGCTCGTTCTGCTACGTGCCCAAGGGAGTGCGCTGCCCGATGGAGCTGTCGACGTACTTTCGCATCAACGCGGCCAAGGTCGGGCAGTTCGAGCGCACGCTGATCATCGCCGACGAGGGGGCCTACGTCAGTTACCTCGAGGGCTGTACCGCCCCGATGCGCGACGAAAACCAACTGCACGCGGCCGTGGTCGAACTGGTCGCCCTCGAAGGAGCCGAGATCAAGTATTCCACGGTTCAGAACTGGTACCCCGGCGACAAAGAAGGACGGGGCGGCATCTACAACTTCGTGACCAAGCGCGGCAAGTGCGCCGGGCGCCGCTCGAAGATTTCGTGGACCCAGGTAGAGACCGGCTCGGCGATCACCTGGAAGTACCCGAGCTGCATTCTCCAGGGCGACGAGTCGGTGGGCGAGTTCTACTCGGTCGCCGTTACGAACAACCACCAGCAGGCCGACACCGGGACGAAAATGATTCACCTCGGGCGCAACACGAAGAGCACGATCATTTCCAAGGGAATCTCGGCCGGCCGCAGCCAAAACAGCTACCGCGGGATGGTCTACGTCGCGCCGGGAGCCGAGGGGGCGCGCAACTATTCTCAGTGCGACTCCCTACTGTTGGGTTCTAGGTGCGGAGCGCACACGTTTCCGACGATCGACGTTCGCAACCCGAGCGCCATCGTCGAACACGAGGCCTCGACCTCGCGGATCGGAGAGGAACAGATTTTCTACTGCAAGCAAAGGGGCCTTGGCGAAGAGGACGCCGTGTCGATGATCGTCAACGGCTTTTGCAAAGAAGTGTTCAAAGAGCTGCCGATGGAGTTCGCGGTGGAAGCGCAAAAGCTCCTGAGCGTCACCTTGGAGGGGGCGGTTGGCTGAGCGGTGGGCCGGCGCAAGTCGGGCCAGGCTGCGGCGAGGCGGAACCGGGCAAGCGGGTAGAGTGTCGGCCGGGGCGAGTTCGCACCCGGGCGAGAAAAGAGGAACGAGAAGTTGAGCGAAGAGAAACAGAAAACCGGCGGAGAGCCCATGCTGGAAATCCGCGATCTTTGGGTGTCCGTCGAGGGCAAGCCGATCTTGCGGGGAATCGACCTGGTGATCGAGCCGGGCCAGGTGCACGCGATCATGGGCCCCAACGGCTCGGGCAAGAGCACGTTGGCGCAGGTCCTGGCCGGGCGAGAAGTCTACGAGGTCACGCGCGGGAGCGTGCGCTACCGGGGGCGCAACTTGCTCGAGATGCCCCCCGAAGAGCGAGCGCGCGAGGGAATCTTCCTGTCGTTTCAGTACCCGGTCGAGATTCCCGGCATGAGCACCGCCTACTTCCTAAAGGCTGCCGTCAACGCCGTGCGCAAGCACCGCGGTCTCGGTGAGCTCGACGCCATGGATTTCCTCGAGTTGGCGCGCGAGCGGATGAAGCTGGTGGCCATGGACGAAGCGCTGCTGAATCGAGGAGTCAACGAAGGCTTTTCCGGCGGCGAGAAAAAGCGCAACGAGATTTTCCAGATGGCCATGCTCGAGCCGCGCCTGGCCATCCTCGACGAAACCGACTCGGGCCTCGACGTGGACGCCTTGCGCACCATCGCCGCAGGCGTCAACGCCCTGCGCGCGCCCGACCGCAGCATGCTCGTCATTACGCACTACCAGCGCCTGCTCGATTACATCGTCCCCGACCGCACCCACGTGCTGGCCGGTGGCAAGATCGTTTTGTCGGGCGGTCCCGAGCTGGCGCGCCAAGTCGAGGAGCGCGGCTACGGGTGGATTGAAGAGCAAGCCGCTGGAGCCCGGTGAGCGATGGCTGAGCGAGTAGCAACGCGCGAGCTTGCGGCAAGCGGGGCGGCGCGCCCGTACCTGGAAGCCTTCGAGCGCCGGCGCGAGCGCCTTGAAGCCGGGGCTTTGGCCGAACTACGCCGACGCGCTCTCGGCGAGCTTGCCCGCGGCGGGTTTCCGAACGTTGCCAAGGAGCAGTGGAAGTTCACCAGTGCGGCAGCCATTGCGCGCAGCTCCTGGC
>CAYZHO010000067.1:0-3276 GCA_964478045.1 uncultured Myxococcales bacterium
CGGCGAACACCTCGCGCATGTGTGCCTCGATCTCGGGCATCCGGTGCGCAAGAGCCCGGGAATGGTCGAGCGCGACGCGGGCCGAGATCCGCGCAACGCGGGCATCCTCCGACAAGAGGGCTCGCAGATCCGCACTGCCCTCAAGCACCAGCAGCTCCTGCGCCACGGCCGCTGCACTGTCTGGAATCGCGTACTCCTCGGCTCGGCCTTCGCCGTAGGCGCGGTTGAGGGTTTTCACGAAATCGACGAGCGAATACGCCGTGGTGATCCCGTCGATGGCCTCGAGATACGACTGAAAAGCATCGATTCGGGCGAGCAACACCGGATCGTACGCGCATCCCGCACGGCCACAGTCGACTAGAAACTCGATCGACGTAGTGCCGGCGACGCTGGCATCGATCCACTCCGTGTCACGCCTTACTGGATCGTCCGGGTGAAAGAAGTCGAGGCTATTCGTCCCGACCGTCACGTGGCGCGCCGACACCAGAGCAGGGACGACGAGTAGCGCGGCCGCTCCCACTACGATCTCGGCTCGGCGCCGATGCCACGCGGCGAGCCAGCCGAGCAACCGTTCGATTGCCCCTGCGCTGCGGCTACGAGGCTGCATCCGCTCGGCGGGCAAGGCCGGCAGCAGGAGCGGCACCAGCACCACGGTTACTGCGAAGGCGGCCGCGACACCGAAACTAGCGACAATCCCAAACTCGCGCAGAGGAGCCAAGTCGGCAGCCACGAGCGACAGCAGTCCCCCGACCGTCGTCGCGCTCGTCAGGAAGCACGGCGCCAGCAGTTCGCAAAACGTGTGCAATGCCGCCTGCTCCCGGCCTGCTCCCGCCGCTAACTTGCGCTGGTAGGCGGCCACGATGTGCATCGAATCAGCAATCGAGACCGCCATTACAAGCGGGGCGATGATGGTCGTGATCACGTTGACGGCGTACCCGAGCGCCACCATGAACCCGTAAGTCCACGCCATGGCGAGAGCGACGACCGCGAGCGGTATCAGCGTCGCGGTCAGGCCGCCAAACAGACGCACCATTACGGCGACGATGACGGCAAGCATGATCGGTACGAAGAGCCGCTGGTCGCGCTCCGTGTACCGGAACAGCGCATCATCGAGAACGGAGGTACCTCCAATTGCGATGTGCTTGCCGCTTCGCTCCTCGGCCCGGCGCGCCAGGGCGCGCACCTGCCGGAGCAACTTCACCTTGTAATCGAACTCGCCGACGATGTGCTCGATCTCGGCCACGACAGCGGTGGCCCGCCCGTCCGGCGCCACGAGCGTGCGCGGCAGCAAGGCATCGGCCAGGGCCCGGCGCTTCACCCACTCGCACTGTTCGCCCGACACCGGCAGTGCCTCCACCAGCGGAGCAAAACTCACCGACCCAGCCGCGCCCTCGACAATCCGCACGGTCGTCAAACTCAAGACGCGGCGCACGTAGGGAAGTCGCTCGAGCCCCCGGCTGAGGAAGTCCACGAGGCTCAGGCTTTCGCGCGAGAACACGTCGTCAGCACCAAAGGCGAGCACGACGATTTCGTCGGTGCCGAAGGTCTCGAGAAAGCGGTTGTAATCGGCTAGGTCGGCCTCGAAGAAGTAGGATTCGATCGTATTATCGAACCGGAGCTGCGTGGCGAGACCGCCGAGCACGACCGTCAGCGCAGCGAGCACCGCAACCACCGCGGCGCGGCGAGCGCGCAACTGGCTGTAGAGCCACTCGGCCACGCGAAGCCCCCTTTGCTCGACCGAGCGGGCCGCAGCCGGCTCGGGCGGCTTCCCCGCGGCCCGCGCCGTTCTCGAACGGCGGGCGGCGCGGGTTCCCAGCGATCCTCGTCCAAGAAAGCCCCGCTGTCCACCACCCGCCCCCGCAGCCGCTCTGTTGAACCGCCGGACGCGATCCGCTAACCGTTTAGTGTTGCCTTGGAGGAGCCGGCCGGCCGACGGCGGGTGTCCGCGCGGCCGCAGAGGAGGAGTGGCCGTGCAGTATCAGTTCTCGGCGATCTACTTTGAAGCCACCAGGGTTTGCAACCTGCGCTGCCCGGTCTGCATGACCGCCAGCAATAATCCGCAGGTGGTGCGCCAAAGCCGGCGCCAGGAACTTACTTACGAGGAGATTCGCGACCGGGTCTTGGTGCCTGCCAAACGCCTGGCCGTGCGCGCGGTCGGCTGGAGCGGCGGGGAGTTCCTCCTGCGCAAGGACGCCTTCGATTTGCTGCGCCTGACGGTCGACCTCGGCTACAAGTGCAACGTTTGCAGCAATTGCGAGTTACTCGATCGCGACATGCTCCTGGCCATGAAGGAGGCCACCCGCGGCGACCTGACGATCGCCGTCGGTCTTAACTCGATCGGCGAGGACAACGAGTGGAGCCGCAATGCCGAAGCCCAGCGCACCCTCGAAGTGCTCGAGCTGTGCCGCGAGCTGCGCATCGACCGGCACGTAATCATCACTCTGGGCCGCTATAACGCCGACTCGTTCGAGCGTACGGTCGACTACCTGGTCAAGCGGCGCATCTCCTATAACAGGTCTCCCCTGGTAGCCAGAGGGTCGGGCTGCGCATACTTTAAAGATCAAGGCTTTACGCGCGAAGACCTAAAGGAACGCTTTCACCCGGTCCTGCGCCGCCACGTCAACGGGTACGTCAGCTACACGCCATTCTTTCTTTCGCCCGAGCTTCACGAGCAAGTCTCCGGAGGCCGCAAGAACGGAACCGTACCCCAGAATCCGCCCATCGGCTGTTGGGTGGGAAACTGGCTGGCTCTCAACGCCGAGGGCGATGTCTCGGTGTGTCCGGTCCTGCTCGACGAACTAACCACCGGCAACGTGCGCGAGAAGCCTCTCGACGAGCTCGTCTACGAGAGCAAGATCTTCGCCGATCTGACCGACCGCAGCCGGCTGAAGGGCCGCTGCGGGCGCTGCCGCTACCAGTACACGTGCGGCGGGTGCAGGGCGATGGCCTACTACCACACGGGCGACTACCTGGCCGAGGACCCGACCTGCTTCTTCGACCCAGTCGACGAAACCACCGTCAGCGAGTACGAAGAGGAAACGAATAGGCTCTTCAAGAAGTACTTAATCGTGGCTCGCCACGCCGGGTTCTACGAGCGGCCGGACAAGCCCGCAGGCCGACCCGAAGACAAGCCAGCGCCCCGCCGGAGCAGCCCTGCTCATGGCAGTGGCAAAACCGCCCCTTCGGCGGACGGCTCGGGTAACGGCGCAGGACGGCCCGCTCGGACCGGTGGCAACGGCGCCCGCGATCCCGGCTCCCCGAACGCCAGGGTAGCTG
>CAYZHO010000067.1:3286-12581 GCA_964478045.1 uncultured Myxococcales bacterium
TAGCTGCGGCCGAGCAGGATCCGCCACCGGCGAATCGAAGCGTTTAGCGCTGCGACCGGGCGGCCTGAGGCGGCCCCTGCCCGTGGCATAATCCAACGGACCTTGGCCTCACCAGGTTCGGCAAGTGAAAGCACCCGGCGAAGCCGCCGCCAGCATTCCGCTGTCGGTGGCGCGTGCTGCCCGGGAGCGCCGCGCTAAGGTTTCTCCGCTCCCACCAGCCACATCGCGAAGTACTGCGAGCCGCCTCCGTAGGCGTGCCCCATCGCCAGGCGCACGCCGTCGATTTGGTGCTCGCCGGCCTGCCCGCGTACCTGCATGGCCGCCTCGGCGAACCGCAACATCCCCGAAGCGCCGATCGGATTCGAGGAAAGGACCCCACCGGATGGATTGATCGGCATGTCGCCGTCCATCGCCGTAGCCCCCTCGACCGTCATCCGCCACCCCTGCCACTGCTCGGCGAAACCGAGATTTTCCATCCACATCGGCTCGAACCAACTGAACGGGACGTAGATCTCGGCAACGTCGATCTCCTTGCGCGGGTTGGTGATTCCGGCCTGCCGGTAAAGGTCGGCCGCGCACTCGCGGCCGGCGCGCGGATTGACCTGGTTGCGGCCGGAAAACATCGTCGGCTCGCTGCGCATCGCGGTCGCGAGCACCCACGCCGGCTTCTTGGGCGACTTGGCGGCTTGCCGTTCGCTTGCCAGCACCATTGCACATGCCCCGTCCGAAGACGGGCAGCACTCTAGATAGCGGATCGGATCCCAAAGCATCGGGGAGTTGGCGACCATCTCCTCGTTGATCCCCTCGATGTGAAGGTGGGCGTAGGGGTTCTTGAGGGCGTTCAGTCGGTCCTTGACCGCAACTTTGATGCCGACATCGGCCGGGGCGCCCGACTCGCGGATGTATGCGCGCACGAGCGGAGCGAAGTACCCGCCGGCCCCCGCTACCAGCGGCACCTGGAAAGGAATGTTGGGAGTGATGGCCCAGGTCGCTTCGCTCTCCGACTGCTTCTCGAAGGCTACCGTGAGCACCCGCTCGTGAATCCCCGCCCGAATGAGGTGCGCTGCCACCAGCGCCGTCGATCCCCCGACACTGCCGGCCGTATGGACGCGGATCAGTGGCTTGCCCCCTGCTCCAATCGCATCGGCCAGATAGAGCTCGGGCATCATGACGCCTTCGAAGGTGTCGGGCGCCTTGCCGACCACCACTGCTTCGACGTCCTTCCATTCAAGCTCGGCGTCCTCGAGCGCGCGCCTTACGGCCTCGCGTACGAGTCCAGTGATCGAGACGTCCTTGCGTTTGGCCTTGTGGCGCGTTTGCCCGATCCCAATGACTGCACAGCGCTCGGCCATCACTCGCCCTCCATGACGCAAACAAGGTTCTGCTGCAGGCAAGGGCCCGAGGTCGCGTGGGCCACGACCCGGTCGGCCTGGCCGTCGATGATCCGTTGCGCCGCTTCCCCGATTCGGATCAGCCCGGCCGCCATCAAGGGGTTGGCGGCCAGCGCTCCACCAGAGGGATTGATGCGAACCGAGTCGCTCAAGCCGAGTTCCTCCCGTAGCAGCAGCTCCTGATGGGTAAACGGCGCGTAGAGCTCGGCCACGTCAATCTTGTCGCGCCCCACCCCGGCTCGCTCGGCTGCCAGTCGCGCCGACGGCGCTCTAGTTAGGTCCCGGGCGCCAACGTGGTGAATGTCGATTCGGTGATCGAGGCCGCGGATCCAAGCCGGCCGCTCGCACTTGGCACGGGCCAAGTCGCCGGCAGCGAGCACGACTGCAGCGGCGCCATCGGAAATCGGCGGGCAGTCGTGCTTGCGTAGCGGTGAAGCAACGTAAGGCTCTTCGAGCAGCGCCTCCACGTCGAACTCTCCTTTGACCTGCGCGTACGGGTTGCCCATGGCGTCGCGGCGGCTGCGTACGGCGACTTCCGCCATGCGCCGTTCGTCGCACTTACCCGCCTCGATCATCGCCCGCGCCTGCAAAGCAGCAATTGCAATGGGATCCGGCCAAAGCGGAGCCACCGTATAGGGATCGAGCTGCCGGCTCAGAATCTCACCGATATCCCCGAGACTGGACTTCCCGAACCCGTACACCAAGGCCGAGTCCACGTCTCCGTGCTGCAGGCGGACCCACGCCTCGGCCAGGGCCCAGGCACCGTCCATCTCTACGTGCGATTCTTCGATGGGCGGCCAAGCTCCGATGGCATCGAGCGCCGTGACGAACGAGAACGCGATTCCCGCAAGGTAGTCGGAGCTGCCCGAGCAGGTGAATCCGATCTCCTTGCGGTCGAGGCCAGCACGCTCGATCGCCTCGCTGACGACCGGCATCACGATTTCGACCTCGTTACGATCGGTATCGCGGCGTACCGACTTGGCTTGGGCGAACGAAATGACGGCAACGTCGCGCATTAGATGTGCTCCTTGTAGCTTTCGAAAGGCGCGTCCGGCTCTCCGCTCGGGCGGAAGTACAGAATCGACTCGAAACTAGGCTTGCGCTGCTCGGGCGGCGCCCAGACGGCTTGAACGCGCAAGCCCATCCGTACCTCTTCGACCGGAATGTCGGCAATCATGTGGAAAAAAGGAATGTCGGCTCCGTCGAGCAGGATCGACGCGCACACGTAAGGGATTTCGACGGCCTGCCCGTAAAACGGCAGGTTTACGATACAAAAAGTTGTTACCGTTCCTTTGTCGGCGATCTCGACTTCTTCCTCGGTGGGCACCGCGCAGGTCGGGCACGAACCGCGCGGCGGCACGTAGACCTTCGCGCACACCGGGCAGCGCTGGGCAAGCAGGCGCCCCTCGACGAGCCCGCGCAGGAATCGCTTCTGGGCACGCCCGGCCGTCATCGTATATTCGAGCCGAATCGGCGTGACGATTTCGGTAATGACCTCTTCGCTCACGTTCGTCCCCCTCTTGGCGTGCTGGCTACCGGCCCGGTCTCGGGCCGCGGGCAACTTGCTTGCTCCTCACTCCGGTTCGAAGCACTCGATGTCGGTGATCATTCCTGTGGTCTGCTCGCGCCACCGGGGCCTGACGCGCATTCCCGCCGACATGCGCTCGGCCGAGCCAGCATCGACGGCGTGGAGCATCGCCGTGTCCGCACCGTCGAGCCGCACGAGGGCCCAGGCAAAGGGCCGGTCGAGAGGCTGCTTCGGGCGGGGCGCCGCAACCCATGTCCATGTGGTCACGACGCCTCCCGGACCGACCTCCACGAACTCCCCCGTGACGTCTTCAGCCGTTTCGGGATCGTGCTCCGAGGGAGGCACCAATACCTTGCCGCTTCGGGTGCGGACCCCGAGAATCCGCCTCTCGCGCAGGCCGGCAAGGAAGCGGCCGACAACCGGGCCTACGGTTCGCGTGTACGGGAACTCGAGCACATGGCGTGCCGCGAGCACGTCACCTTCTTCGATAATCTCTTCTGCCATAGCGATCTCGGCTTGCCGGGTCCCATTGCGGGCCCGCTCGTTACGTCGCGGCGCCGCCGGCGGCTGCATGCTCCGGCCGGCTTCTGCAGCAGCCTGCCGCCGCGCAGGACGCACGTTGAAACGTGTTCTACCCTAAGTCAATAGCCCGCCGCTTGGCCCGGAGTTCAAGGCGTATAAGCGCAGAAGGGCTCGGCTGCCATGTAGTCTCCGGTCAACGCGTAAGCGCGCGCCCGTGACCCGCCGCACACGTCGGCGTAGGCGCAAGCCCTACACTTGCCTCCGAGGGCGTTCGGGTCGCGCAAGCGCCGGAAAAGTGGGGAATTGCGGTAGACGTC
The DNA here is from genome assembly GCA_964478045.1 of uncultured Myxococcales bacterium. Classification (GTDB taxonomy): domain Bacteria; phylum Desulfobacterota; class Binatia; order UBA1149; family SPBQ01; genus CAZQYE01. The sequence goes on from CAYZHO010000067.1 coordinate 7,045, forward strand.
GGCAAGCGAGTCCGTGCGGACGTTGCCCGCGCACAAAGGCAGGAAGCCCGACGGGTAGATTTCACCGATGTGGCTCACGAACGCAAAGCCCTTGCCTGAGTTGACAGCCTTTGGAGACATGCCAATGCCGGCGATCCCGCGCGGTCGCGCCAGGATGTATTCGATCCGCTCCTGGGCGGTGGCCGCGTGTTGGGCCATTTCCTTCTCGATCACGTAACGCCGGTAATGTGGCGCTTCGGTCACCTTGATGATGAAAGGCGCCTCGCTGTTGAGGCGATGAAGGCGCTCGAAAGCCTGCTCGAACTGCTCGGCAGTCAAGCTTTCCATCTCGCGCCCGCGGCCGGTGGGAACGAGGAAGAACACCTCCCAGAAGACGACGCCTAGGCGCTTGACCAAATCGACCATCGCTTCGAGGTACGCGAAATTCCATGAGGCGAAGCACGTGTTGATCTGAACGGGAATGCCGGCCTCGTGTGCAAACTCCACTCCCTCGAGCGTTTTGGCGAAGGATCCTTCCACGCCCCGGAAGGTGTCGTGAATCCGCTCGGTGGGGCCGTCGAGGCTGAACGCGACTTGGTCTACGCCGGCATCGGCCAATGCGCGGATTCTCTCGCGCGTGAGCGCCGGAGTGGCGGCTGGAATCGTACCCATGCGCAGGCCGAGCGTCTTGCCATGGCGAATCAGCTCCTCGAGGTCCGGGCGCCGCAGGGGGTCGCCACCCGACAGGATGAAAATCGGCGTGCCCATTCGCGCGACTTCCTCGAGCAGCGCCTTGCCCTCGTCGGTGGTCAGCTCGCGCGGATCGCGGTTTGGAATCGCCTCAGCACGGCAGTGCTTGCACGCCAGATCGCAGGCCTGCGTAGTTTCCCAGATGACCAGGAACGGGCGCTGGTCGAAGTCGATCGACCCCATGGGCCCGCCCGACGTTTCAGCAGCAGGATGTCCCGTCATTGCGCTCCCCAAGACCTCCTCGCCCGGCAGACAAACGGCCGCGGCGCACGCGCACCACGGCCGGTATCGTCAGGATACACCGGCCGGGGCGCCAACCGAAACCCCCCTCACGCCGGCCGCCACCCGCGCGCCCGCAGCGCCTCGGCCACCTTCAGTCCATCGGCCAGCGCCTCAACGTCGTGCGTTCGCAGATAGTCGGCGCCGGCCAGAGCGGCCAGCACTTCGGCTGCCAGCGTGGCCGGCCCGCGCTCACTGACCCCCTTGCCGCACAGCTCGCCCAGAAACGACTTGCGCGAAACGGAAACCAGTACCGGCAGCCCGAATGTTTCCTTCAGGCGAGGCAGCTCGGCCAGCACGGCTAGCGAGGCCGCCGGATCGGTGGACAGGAACAAGCCCATTCCCGGATCAAGGATGATCCGACGCGCATCCACCCCGGCCCGCACTAGACGCCCGACCCGTTCGTCGAAAAAGCGGTAAACTGAAGCGACGACTGCCTCGGGACTGAATCCTCGCCGCTCGGCGATTGCTTCGCGCGAGGTCGAGTGCATGAGGATCAAACCGCAGTCGGAGGCGGCCAGCTCCTCGTCGAAGCTCGGATCCGGAAAGCCGCGAATGTCGTTCAAGAAGGCAACGCCACGCCGCAGGCAGTGGCGCTGTACGTCCTTCTTCCAGGAATCGACGCTAACGCGCACCCCCTCGGCCAGTAGAGTATCGAGCACGGCGTCGAGTCTGGCGATCTCGGTAGCCACGTCGACTGGCTCGGCGTTGGGGTGACTGGCAGCCGCTCCCACGTCGATGGCGTAGGCGCCGGCAGCCAACATTTGGCGCGCCCGGGCCAGAGCCGCTCGGGGCTCAAGGTAGCGGCCGCCGTCGGAAAAGGAATCGGCCGTAATGTTGAGGATGCCGAATATTCGCGCGGGCAGGGACGTTCTACTACGCGGCACGAAAGGCGGGCGCTACAGCGTTTACGAGGCCCGGCTCCAGCGCAGCGCCGACGGCAGGTCGCGGAACAGGTTGAAGCCAACGCCTGCCATGCGAGCAAAGCGCGCGAAGATGTGGGGACGCACGCGCCCTGCCTGCTCCGGTAAGACGACCGCGACCTGATCCGCGTAGCGCTGGCGCTCGTGGCCCAGCGCCCAGGCCATTACCCTGAGTTCTCCCAAGGAGGGCCGGTAGTCCATCTCCCGGACGTCAATCACGATCTTGTAGCTGCGGTCGAAAGCGGGATCGTTCGCCAACCGGCCCATGGCCGCCAGTGCGGCACGCACGTCGACTTGGCCGCGGACGGTGACAAACGCTGTCTTTTCTTCTGGAGATATCCGGTATTCAATGCCCATCGCAGCCTGCCCCTCCCTTGGGGCGCGGCGGCTCTCGCCGCGCCGCGTCCTTTCAAAGTTCGCACAGCGGCCTATGATAGGCAAGGCTGTTTTTTTGCCGGGCCTCCACATCATGACTCGAGTGGCCGGGTCCAACCCGGCTGCAATCTCGGCGGCCCGCAGCGCCTCCAAGCCCGGGCCCCATCGCCCGGGCGGAAGCTCTCGGAAGCCGAGCCGCTCGTAAAACGGCCTGTTCCACGGCACCACGCGGGAGGTCGACAGGCTCACGCCTTCGAAACCGTGCTCGTCCGCCCACTCGACGACCGCTAGGACCAGCCGAGAGCCAAGGCCACGGCGGGCGTGCCGGGGATCAACCGCGAGTTCTTCCAGGTGAGCGTGCCCGTCGACGATCGAGGCCGCTACGAGCCCCACCACCCCCTTCTTCTGATGGCAGGCTACCCACAGCCACCCCTTGCTTTGGCGCCACTCGAGGGCTTCGAGCGAGGTGGGCAAGGCCGCTAGCTGCGCCCCGCTGGGCTCGTCGTATCTGGTAGGCCGCAGTTGCCGGCAAGCGGTTGAAGGGCGGCCGCAGTGCTGTGGTGAACGACAAGCGGATTGGAGCATTGGGTCCGCCGCGCCGCAAGGCCGCGGCGGACCCAATGAGTCTCAGGCGACCGAGAGGACCTTAACGTCGAACGTCAAGGACTTTCCGGCAAGCGGGTGGTTGAGGTCGATGATCGTTGTGTCCCCGTTGACTTCATGCACGCGCACCTGACGCTGGTGGCCAGCATCGTCCTCCGCCACCAGCACGGCCCCGACATAGCGTGCCTGCTCGGGGATGAGCGCGGTATCAACGGCCTGAAACGCGTCTTCCTGGACTGGGCCGTAAGCTTCCTCAGGGCTGAGGGTTACCCGAGTTGACTGCCCGGCTTCTAGGCCCTCGAGGGCTTTCTCGAGAGCCGGCAGGATCTGCGCCCGTCCCGTCTCGAAGACCAGCGGTTCGCCGCCGACGTTCGTGTCGACCTGCGACCCATCGTCGAGGAAGACGGTGTACTCGATCGAAAGTGTTTTGCTCTTTTCGGACATGTTTGCGTTCACTCCTAAATCCCGCGCTCAGCGCCCGCGGTCGTAGCGCCCGCCGGAACGGCGGCGGTCGTGGGCCTCGCTGACACGCAACGTACGGCCCGACAGGTCGGTGCCGTCGAGCGCGCGCATGGCGGCTTCAGCCCCGGCCGTTTCCATCTCGACGAATGCGAATCCTCGCGACCGGCCGGTCTCCCGATCCGTCACGACGTTGACCGACTCGACCGCCCCGTGGCGGCCGAACAAGTCCCGCAGGTCTTCCTCCGTCGTCGAGTACGGAATGTTTCCCACGTAGAGTTTCTTCGACACGTTCTCTTCCTCCCATTCGGTTTAGCATCCCGCCGCGGCTTCACCCTGACACGCCGGGACCGCTGCACCGGTGTTCGTTTGTTCTTTTTTCCCGGCCTGCCGCGGCTAGGACCGCTTCGAGCCGAGTGAAAGGCTGCCTGGAACGGGAGACACGAACAGGAGGGAACGCGCCCAGAAGCTGTGCACCGATCAGGAAACGCCCTTCAGACTCCTTCTTACCACAGAAATCGCCGGTGCCAAACCCAAACGCTCATGCCCGCGGCGCCGGGCGCATGGTGACGATCACCGCTCCCCAGGAGCCCCGCCCAGGACCGGCCGGCCGCACCGCGACCACCTCCGGTAACCGCTCGAGCAACGCCAGCAGGCCCCGGCGCAAGATTCCTCGCCCTTTGCCGTGAACGATCCGCACTTCCAGGATCCCTTTTTCCCGGCATGCTTCGAGGTAAGCCGGGACCACCGCGGGAATATCCGCCGGAGCGAACTGGTGAAGATCGAGCAGCCCGTCCACGGGCAGCACAACTGCACCAGCAGCAGGCTTGTTTGAACTGGACTCGCCGCCCATATGCAGCCCATTATCCTCCGCCCGACCTTTGTCTCCAAGGACACTCTGGGGGGCCAGCAGCCTGTGCACAGACGAATGCGGTTCGCCGCAATCCTCGCGATTCCTCTTGCATGGTGGGGGCGAAGCTGGATAGACTGCGCGCTGGCGGCCGCCTCGGGGAGCTGGGCGGGCCGGCCCGAGCACTCTTGTGGCGGTTGCCGTGGGGCTCGGTGGGCCCACCAACCAAAAGGAGGGAACCCATGGTCAGACTGTTCGCGTTGGCGCTCGGGGCGTCACTGCTGGCGGCGTACCCCCTCGCGGCGCGTGCCGGCAATCTGCCGGACACGTCTTTGAACAACGTTTCCAGCTACGCGCTCGAAGCCGGGCAGGCCACGATCGACCTCGGCGGGCGCTACTTCGGAAGCGGAGACTTTGCTTGGTCGGCGTCCACCCAGCTAGGCATCGGGGCCGGCTTCCAAGCAAGCGTGGCGTTCAACTCCTTTGAAGCCGACAATGACGACACCCTTGGAACGGACTGGGTGACGTCGCGCTGGAACGGCTTCGAGCTGGCGATCAAGAAAAACCTGATCGACAACGAAGAAGGGGCACTCGGCGTCCAAGTAGAGGCCGAGCTTCGCAACAGCAAGACCATCATCGAGACGACCCGCGTGTCGACGGTCGATAGCAGCACGGTCTGGTCGTTTGCCATTCCGGTTGCCTGGAACGCCCGCGACAACGTCCAGGTTCAAGGCACCCTCAAGACCGCCTTTTTCCCGGGCGACTTGCGCAACAGCGAAGGCGCCACGGTAGAAGGCTTTGGCACTCTGATCGGCGCGACCCTGGGCGCTGCCATAACACTCACCGACCAACTCAGCATCGCCGGCGATGCCACGGCTATTCTAACCGGTGACAACTCGATCACGGACGACACTGGGAATCCCGGCGACCAGGTGACGTGGTCGGCCAGCGCGATTTGGCACGCCACAGACCGGGTGCGGGCCGAGGCGTTCCTCACCAACTCCGGCGGCACGTCTGTCGTAACGTCGCTGCTCGGAGCCAGCGGCACCGATTCGGTGTTCGCCGGGTTGCGCTTTGGCTACAGCTTCTGAGGGGGATCAGCCATGACGACGATGGGAAGGAAAATCGCCCTAGTAACCACGCTAGCAGGAGCGCTCGCATTGGCCGGCTGCGGCGACTATGGACCCAACCTGCCGTTCGGCGGATGCACCCCGGTCACCGGCGGCCTCATCATTGCAACCACGGCGGGCGTGCGCGGCTGCACCCTCGACGATACCTACAAGCTCGTTTCGGCCGTTAGCCCCCCGCCGGGCGTGACC
>CAYZHO010000068.1:0-12439 GCA_964478045.1 uncultured Myxococcales bacterium
CCCCGCAAAATGCGACCAGCGGTTCGGCGAGAACGATCTGGGCATAGCCGGTCGCCGGCGGCGCTAGCGCCTTTGTCCCGTCCACCCACACGATCCTGCCCATGCGCTCGCTGGTTCCAAGGTAAACCCGCACGCGCTGGTGAGACGCCACTTCCTTGCGAGCCGAGCGCCGCACTTCCACCTCGGCATCGAACCGGCTGGTCTCGGCCGGGATCCCAGGCTCCACCAGACAGTGGCCGCGCCGGATCTCGCTGCGTTCGACGCCGGCCAAGTTGAGAGCCACCCGTTGTCCCGCACAGGCTTCCTCGACCGGCCGCTCGTGAACCTGGACTTCCCGGACACGGACTTTTTTGGAACCCGGCACCAGTACCAGTTCGTCTCCGGGACGCACTCGTCCTCCCGCGGCTGTGCCCGTAACGACGACACCATGGCCTTTGATCACGAAAGCGCGATCTATTGGGAGCCGAAAAGGGCCGCTACTTGCAGGGCGCTCGACTCCGGCTAGCTGCTCGATGAGCAAGGATCGCAGATCCTCGATGCCGTCGCCGCGGGTCGCCGACACCGCCACAACCGGTGCAGAGGCAAACGGCGTCCCGGCGGCCAGAATTTCGATTTCCTCTCGGACTTCCTGCACGCGAGCCTGCTCTACTAAGTCCGTCTTGGTGATGGCAAAGACCGCCCGACGCACTCCGAGAAGGTGGCAGATCTCGAAGTGTTCCTCCGTCTGCGGCATCACGCCGTCATCGGCCGCAACCACCAGCAAGACAAGGTCGAAGCCGTGGGCTCCGGCCAGCATCTGCCGAATGAAACGCTCGTGTCCGGGAACGTCTACGATGCCGACCCGGTCGCCGTTCGGCAGCATCAGGTACGCAAAACCAAGCTCGATCGAGATGCCGCGGGCGCGTTCCTCCGGCAGCCGATCCGTATCGATGCCGGTCAGAGCCCGCACCAGGGCTGTCTTGCCGTGGTCGATGTGTCCTGCCGTCCCGATGATCGCCCTCACCGCGCCAGTGCCTCGAGTAACCGCGCCGGATCCCCCACCGAACGCAGGTCCAAGATCACTCGCTCGTTCTCGATCCGCCCGATCACTGGAGGATTGAGTCGCCGCAAGCGGGCGGCGACATCGGAAGCGGCCATGGCGCTTGAGGTAATCGCTATACCAACCGACGGAACCGCCACTTCGGGCTGCGAGCCACTGCCCACCCGCGCTTCCGTCCTAGCAACGTCGACCCGCGTGCCATTGCCCACCGCCTTCTCGAGGACCGGCACGAGCTCGCTCGCGCGCCGCTCGAGCTCTTCGAGCGGCGTTGCCAGCGCTTGTAAGACCGGGATGCATTCCTCGGGAGCCGGGTGAAACCGGTAAAGGCGGAGCGTCGCTTCGAGCGCAGCCAGCGTCAGCTTGTCGCACCGCAGTGCCCTTTTCAGCGGATTGCGCCGCAAGCGCTCGACCAAATCGGCGCGGCCGACCACGATGCCGCACTGAGGGCCGCCCAGCAGTTTGTCGCCGCTCGCCGTCACCAAGTCGGCTCCGGCGGCGATCCGCTCGCCGATCAGCGGCTCCGGCGGCAGGCCAAAGCGGGTGAGGTCGAAGAGCGCCCCGGATCCTAGGTCTTCGACCAGGGGCAGATCCTTGCGGCTAGCCAGCTCGCGAAGCTGCTCGAGCGAAACCGAAGCGGTAAAGCCCACGATCCGGTAGTTGCTCGGATGCACTTTCAGGAGCAGCGCCGTGTCGGGTCCGATCGCGCGCTCGTAGTCCGACAGGTGCGTTCTGTTCGTCGTTCCGACCTCGCGCAGGCGCGCTCCGCTTTTGGCCATGATGTCGGGAATGCGAAACGAGCCGCCAATCTCGATCAGCTCGCCGCGCGAGACGATCACTTCTCGGCCCGCCGCGAGCGTGTTCAGCACCAGCAACACAGCAGCCGCATTGTTGTTGACTACAGTCGCCGCTTCCGCCCCGCTGAGCGCACGCAAGTGCTCGGCAACCAGTCGATCGCGGTCGCCGCGCTCGCCGCTCGCCAGGTTGAACTCAAGGGTGCACGGTTCGCGGGCCGCAAGCACCACTGCGTCCACAGCGGCCGCAGCAAGCAAGGCGCGCCCGATGTTCGTGTGGAGAACGACGCCCGTCGCATTGACCACGGGTCGCAGGCGGGGGGCGGCAAGGCGTTCGAGGCGTTCGGCAGCCCCCCGCACGACGCTCGATACCGACACTCGCGTAGTCTCGATCGCTTCGCCCTTTCGCAGCTTCGCCCGCAGAGAACCAATCTCCGCGCGGACGGCATCGGCCACCGCGGAGCGCGAAAACCGCTCGAGGAGGTGCGCCGTTTCGCGCGCCGACAGCACGCGCTCAACGGCCGGCAACTGCGCGAGCAACTCCTGGGGGGAGGCCATCGGCCGGCATCGTGCCTCGTTCTCTACCGCCTGACAAGCCCGCCGGAGCGCCGACGCTTGACCTCACTTGCAGGTCCATGTGGGATCGGCGCTCGTGACGAACCTACGCGAGGAAGCCGTGGCCATCGTTCGCCGCTTGCGTGAGGCCGGCCACCAGGCGTTCTTTGCTGGCGGCTGCGTGCGGGACCGGCTCCTTGGAATCGAGCCGTCGGACTACGACATCGCCACGTCGGCCAGACCCGAGGAAGTCGAACGCCTGTTCGAGCGAACCAGCTCGGTCGGCAGGGCGTTCGCCGTGGTCCTGGTCCATCGGGCCGGACACCCTTTCGAAGTGGCCACCTTTCGATGCGACGGGCCCTATCTCAACGGCCGCCACCCGCAATCGATCACTTTCACCGACGCCCGCGGAGACGCCGAGCGCCGCGATTTCACGATCAACGCCATGTTCGAGGACCCGCTGAGCGGGGAAATTCTCGACTACGTCGGCGGCCGCGACGACTTGCGCAAGCGCCTCATTCGAGCCGTCGGCGATCCCGACAAGCGGTTTGCCGAGGATCACCTGCGAATGGTACGCGCCGTTCGCTTCGCCGCCCGCTTCGACTTCGAACTCGAAGAACGTACCGAACAAGCAATCCGTCGCCACGCGGGAGACATTCGCCGGGTGGCCGCCGAGCGCGTCGCCGACGAACTGCTCAAGATTCTAACGGAAGGCCGTGCTCGCTGCGGTTTCGAACTACTCGATAGAACGGGCCTGCTCGAACACCTGCTACCCGAGATCGCGGCCATGAAGGGTTGCCCGCAACCCGCCAACTTCCACCCCGAAGGCGACGTCTTCGTCCACACCATGCTGTGCCTCGGCCACCTCGAACGGGGCTGCAGTCCCACGCTCGCCTTGGGAGTGCTCCTCCACGACGTTGCCAAGCCGGTGTGTATCGAGCGCCGCGGGGATCGAATCACGTTCTACCGCCACACCCGGGTGGGCGCCGACATGGCAATCGAGATCTGCCGGAGGCTGCGCCTGAGCCGCCGAACGTGCGAGCGGGTCTCCTGGTTGGTCGCGCAGCACTTGCGCCATTGCTCCGCCGAGAAAATGAAGCCATCAACCCTGAAGCGCTTCCTGCGGCAGGATGGAATCGAGGAACTCCTAGAACTCGTCCGGATCGACGCCCTCGGGTCGAACGGAGACCTCTCGCACTACTGGTTCTGCAAGCGCAAGCTCGAAGAACTCTCGCGCGAGGATGTCCGGCCGCCGCGCATCCTCACCGGACACGACTTGAAAGCGCTCGGGCTCGAACCGGGCCCGCTCTACGGCCGCATTCTGCGCGAGGTCGAAGATGCGCAACTCGAAGGGCGCATCCGCTCGCGTGAGGAAGCGCTCGATTACGTCCGGCGCCGGTACGTGGAGGCCGATTCGCCCTGACGCTGCCAGGCCGCCCCTCTCGCCCCCTTTCCCAGGCGGCTACAGAGAAGAAAGGTAAGAGAGGACCAAGCGGACTCCAAAACCAGTGCCGCCGTGGGTCACCAAGGGCATCGGCTTTTCGGCGAACGCCGGCCCGGCAATGTCGAGGTGCGCCCAGCGCACGTCGCCAACGAAATTGCGCAGGAACAGCGCCGCCGTAATGGTTCCGCCCCAGCCGTCGCCGACGTTCTTGATGTCGGCTACTTTCGAGCGAATGTCCTCCGTATAGTCCTCGACGAGGGGCAACTGCCAGAGCGTTTCCCCCGTCTCGCGACCGTGCCGAATCAGCGCATTGACCAAGCCTTGATCGTTTCCGAGAACGCCGGCCACCCGCACGCCCAGGGCGACCATACACGCGCCGGTCAGCGTCGCCAGGTCGACGATGCAGTCCGGCTTTTCCTCGGCCGCCAGGCACAAAGCATCGGCTAGGACCAGGCGCCCTTCCGCGTCCGTATTGAGAACCTCGGCGGTCTTGCCGTTGCGGAACCGGATCACGTCTCCCGGTTTCTGCGCACCGCCGCCGGGCATGTTCTCGGCCGCTGCCAAGTATCCTCGGACCTCGACCGGCAGTCCGAGCTGCGCCACGCCTTTCATGATGCCGAGGACTGCAGCAGCACCGGACATGTCTTGTTTCATCCACTCCATCGACTTGGCCGGTTTGAGCGATAGCCCGCCGGAATCGAACGTGATCCCCTTGCCGACGACGGCGACTTTCGCTTTGGGCCGGCGCTTGGGAACGTAGTGGAGCTGCACGAGTGCGCCGGGCTCGCGGCTGCCAGCAGAGACGGCGAGGATGCCGTTCATTGCCTCTTTCTTGAGCCGCTCTCCCTGCCAAACTTCGCAGCGCAGCCCGTGCTCGCGGGCCAGCGCCTTGGCTGTCTTGGCCAGGAACGTCGGGGTCTTGACGCTCGATGTCTCGTTGACCAGGTCGCGCGCCAGAAAGACAGCGTCTCGAACCCGCTGAACGCGCTCCACTACCGCCCGTCCTTTGCGCCCGGCCAGCGGCGGGGCAACTACCGTGAGTTCCTCCGGCCCGGGCCACTCGTCTTCGTCCCCCGAGCGGTACTTGGAAAAGCGGTAGTTAGCCAGAACGAACCCTTCGAGGGCCGCTTCGGCGTACCGGCTGGCCGCCGCCCCGGCCAGTACGACTTCCACGGTACGGGCACGGACGGACTCGGCCGCCTGGCGTGAAGCGGCCACGGCACGGCGGTAGTTTTCGGCCTCCCTGCCGCCACCCAAGCCCGAAAGGAGCACGTCGCCTGCAGGGGTTTGCACGAGCAGCGTCTTGCCGGGTTTGGCGCGGTAGGAGGTACGCTCAACGCGGGCCGCGATCATCTCGCGCACTTGGCCGGAAAGCTCGCGAACCGGGCCCGCCGTCTCCGCCCCTTCGGCCACTGGAACAACGAACAGATCCCGGCGCTCGCTCGGTTGCTTGACGATCGACACTTCCATCGGCGAACTCCTCCGAGCACCGTTTATGGCAAATGCTGCCGGGCGTCAACGGAGCAAGCCCCGGCCGCAGGCCCTCCCAGCCGACTTCTAGCGCTAGCCCGCCCAAAAAGGGGTTTCCTCGCTCGTCGATCCGCCGGGCGGCCCGCGTCTCTTCAACCCGCGCCGCACCCCGAGCTGGTATGCGGCGCCTACCCTCGCTAGCCTAAAGCGCGACGGGCCGCCTGCCGCATCCGCGAGCCGCAGGGCATGGCGCCGTCCCGATCTCCGGGAACATCTCGTGCGCGAAGCTCTGTTTCAGCCTGCTCCAGCAACCGACGTCTACGCCGCGCGCCGCGAGCGCGTGTTTCTCGTGCTGGCCGGCATCTTTCTCGCCACGCTGGCCATGCTGAACATCCTCGGCATCACGCGCTTCGTAGACCTCTCGTTTCGCCTGCCTCTGCTCGGATGGCGCGTTCCCATGGTACTGGCGGTTGGCGTCCTGCCATACCCGGTTACCTTTCTATGCACGGACTTCCTTTCCGAGTTCTACGGCCGCCGCCGCGCCAACGCGGTAGTGGCCATCGGTCTATTGGTCAACCTCTGGGTAATGGGGTTTCTATGGCTTGGCGGCGCACTGCCGGGGGCGGCCGGATCCCGAGCGGCCGAGGCGGCAGCGTTCTTCGAGGTACGGCGCCTGGCTTTCGGGGCGGTAACCGCGTCGATGGTGGCCTACCTGACGGCGCAGTTCGTCGACGTCTACCTGTTTCATTTCTGGAAAGCGCTAACGCGCGGGCGCCATCTGTGGCTGCGCAACAACGGGTCCACGATGGTCAGCCAGCTCGTGGACACCGTCTCCGTCATCCTGATCACCCATTGGTACGCCCACGCGCTTCCGCTGGATCCGTCCCGACCGGTGGCACCGCAGATCGCCGCCCTGATCGCTTCCGGGTACGCGTTCAAATTCATCGTTGCGCTTCTCGACACGGTGCCCTTCTATCTCGGCGTGCGGTGGTTGCGCCGCTATCTCGACATCGACCCGCTCGAGCTCCTCTGACGCGCCGCGCGTGGCGGGCGGCTCCTCGCTGCGGCCGTCCGTCCAGCGGTGCGCCGAAGGTAGAGCCGGAATGGATGGTACGTAAGGAGGGCCCTTTAGGAGCGGCACGGGGATCGCCGCTCCCGGAAGGCCTACGCGCGGAGCGGGACCGGCCGGACTGTCAGTGTTTGGCCGGCGCCGCTTCGAACTGGGTGAGTAGCTTGCGGGCCGTCGTGCGCGGCCGATCGATGTGCGGCCGGTGGCGAGGGGCTTCGAACAAGCGCGCTCGCCGCCGGGCCCGCTCGCGGTCGCGCCAGGCGAGAAGCCCTTCCCGCAAGTAGTCCGGATTCACCCCGAGCAGTTCACAGACATTGTTGAAGGAGAACACGCCCGTGTCCTCCTCGTTCATAATCCACTGTTCCGCCTCGAGGTATAGCTGCCTGCGCTTGTTGTCGCGCGCGTGGATGTGCTTCTGAAAACACTCGATCGCGTCCTGCATGATGGCCCGAACCAGCCGGTGCTCGCCACACGAATAGCGCTTGCGCTTGAGCGGCGCGAAGAACTGACTCGGCAGCAGGACGTCGGGCTGAAACAGATCGGTGAGATGCTCCTCCGCCTGGTGACGATCGTGTTCTGCATCCGCCATCTTCACACCCCCTACAACTTCCACCACGAACGCCGCTGCGGAGCGCGTGCGTTCTCGACCTCCACGTCCAAGGGTGTGCGGCTGCCGGCGCTCCGGCCGGCTTACCGCCTCATCCAACCACCGCTGCAGCAGAACTCGTCGCCGCGCAACGAACACGAGGGGCGGCCTCTCCGACCCGAGTCGGCGCGGCCGCCCCTCGTGCTTGCGTCTTCGCAGACGTTGCGCGCACTCCTCCTTCTACCACGGAGCGATAGAAGCATAATACAATCGAGGGGGTAAGCGCAACGATTTTCTCGGTTGACGGCGCTCGCTCTTCGGTGTGCTTGCTCACACCACGAACGACTCGCCGCACCCGCACGTTCGCCTGGCGTTTGGATTGCTCACCGAGAAGCCGGCGTTTTGCAGTCCATCCCTGTAATCGATGACGGTTCCATCGAGGTACAACAGGCTCTTGCGGTCGACGTAGACTCGCGCGCCGGCACGTTCGAAAACTTCGTCTCCTTCCCGCTCGACGTCGAGATCGATCTTGTACGTCAGACCGGAGCAGCCGCCCCCGACTACCCTGATCCGCAATCCGCGTGCGCCTGCGGGGCTCGCCTCAACGTACTCGACAATCTTCTTGGCTGCCTTCTCGCTGATCGTGATCATGTTTCCTCCCCGGACGGTACGCCGTCACCTTCGCGACGGCGGTCGTTGGCCGGCCGCGCTGGCGCCGTAAAGAGGCGACAGGCGCCGCAGCCGGCGTACTTCCGCGATCACGCGTTCCGCCACATAGTCGACTTCCTCGCGCGTGGTGTAGCGGCCTAGCCCGAAGCGCACCGACCCGTGCGCGAGGTCGTCGTCGAGCCCGATCGCCCTCAGCACGTGCGAGGGCTCGAGCGATGCGGAGGTACACGCCGATCCGGAAGAAAGCGCGATATCCTTGAGGCCCATCAGCAACGATTCCGCCTCGACGTGCGCGAAACTGACGTTCAGATTTCCTGGAAGCCGCCGCTCGACGTCTCCGTTCACAAAAACGCCGTCGAGTTCTGCCAGCAGCCGGTTGCGCAGCCGTTCGCGCAGCTCGAGTAGCCGTGCGGCCTCGGCTTCGAGCTCTTCCTGCGCGATGCGGCAAGCCTCACCGAAGCCGACGATCCCCGGCACGTTCAGCGTTCCCGAGCGCATGCCCCGCTCGTGCCCGCCGCCGTCGATCAAAGGGGTAAGTCGCACCCGCGGCTCGCGGCTGCGCACGAACAGCGCGCCGATGCCCTTGGGCCCGTAGACCTTGTGGGCCGACAGGGACATCAAGTCTACCTGCATCCGGTCCACGTCGATCGGGATCTTGCCCAACGATTGGGCCGCGTCGCAGTGCAGGAGCACGCCGGCTTCCCGCGTGATCCGACCGATCTCCTCGATCGGCTGGATGACGCCAATCTCGTTGTTGGCGTGCATGACCGACACCAGCACCGTGCGCTCGGTGATCGCGCGGCGCACGTCCTCGGGGTCCACGAGACCGTCGCGCCCGACCTTTAGGTAGGTGACCTCGGCCAGGCCCGCTCGCTCGAGGGCCCGGCAGCAATCGAGAACCGCCTTGTGCTCCGTGCGAACCGTCACTACGTGGCTGCCGCGATCACGGTAGAAGCTCACAACGCCCTTGATCGCGAGGTTGTCTGACTCCGTCGCGCCGCTCGTGAAGACGATCTCCTTCGGCCGTGCTCCGATGGTGGCGGCGATTCGCTCGCGGGCGGCCTGCACGGCCTCCGCCGCCTCCCACCCGGCGCGGTGCGTGCGGCTAGCAGGGTTGCCGAAGCGCTCGCAGAAGTATGGAAGCATCGCCTCGAGCACCCGGGGATCGACCGGGGTCGTGGCCTGGTAGTCCATGTAAACGTAGCGCCCGCGGGCGCCGTCTCGTCCGCCGAATCCTGACATTTTTGTCCGGTTTCCTTATAGGGGCGGGTCGAGGGGGTTGCAAGCTAGGCGGCAACTCCGGGCAAGGCCTGCGCCAGGAACCGTCCCGTGTGTGAGCGATCGCAAGCGGCTACTTCCTCAGGCGTGCCCGCAACCACGACCTCCCCACCTTTGTCGCCGCCCTCCGGCCCGAGATCGATTACGTAGTCGGCACTCTTGATGACATCGATGTGGTGCTCGATGATGACAACCGTGTTGCCGGCGTCGACCAGACGTCCGAGGACTTCGAGGAGCTTTTTGACGTCGGCAAAGTGGAGGCCGGTGGTGGGCTCGTCGAGGACGTAGAGTGTTCGGCCGGTCGCTCGGCGTGACAGCTCCTTGGCCAGCTTGATACGCTGGGCCTCGCCGCCCGACAAGGTCGTGGCTGGCTGCCCGAGGCGCAAGTACTCAAGGCCCACCGCGGCCAGGGTTTCGAGTTTGCGGCGCGCGCCGGGAATGTTGCCGAGCAGGTCGAGCGCCTCGGCAACAGTGAGGTCAAGAACGTCGGCGATGCTGAGGCCCTTGTACGTCACCTCGAGGGTCTCGCGGTTGTAGCGGCGGCCCCCGCACACGTCGCACGGCACGTAGACGTCGGGCAAGAACTGCATCTCGACGCGGATGAGGCCGTCGCCAGAGCACGCCTGGCATCGGCCCCCCTCGACGTTGAAGGAGAACCGGCCAGGCCCGTAGCCCCGCATTCGCGCCTCGGGCAACATCGCGAACAAGTCGCGAATGTCCGTAAACAAGCCGGTGTAGGTGGCCGGGTTGGAGCGCGGCGTACGCCCGATCGGGGCTTGGTCCACGTCTACCACTTTGTCGATTTCCTCGATTCCTTCGATGGCCTCGTGCGGCCCCACCGGGGTCTTCGCTCCGTGCAGACGCGCCGCCAAAGCCGCATAGAGCGTATCGACAACGAGCGAACTCTTGCCCGACCCGGAGACGCCCGTAACACAAGTCATCTTCCCGAGGGGAAACTCGACCGTAATGTTCTTGAGGTTGTTCAGCCTAGCCCCCCGCACCACGATCCGTGAAAGTTTTCCCGGCCGGCGCCGAGACGGAACGGGAATCACTTCGGCCCCGCTCAAGAAGCGGCCCGTCAGCGAATCCTTTTTCTTCGCAATTTCCTGAGCGCTGCCTTGAGCCACTATTCGGCCGCCGTGCCGGCCCGCCCCTGGACCCATGTCGATGACCACGTCCGCCGCCCGAATGGTGTCGGCATCGTGTTCCACGACGAGTACCGTGTTGCCGCGCTGCACGAGCCGCCGCAGGCTCCCGAGAAGCCTCGCGTTGTCGCGCGGGTGAAGGCCGATCGAAGGTTCGTCGAGAACATAAAGCACTCCCGAGAGACCCACGCCGATCTGCGTGGCCAAGCGCACCCGCTGGCTTTCACCGCCAGACAACGTCGAGGTCGGACGATCGAGGCTGAGATAACCCAGCCCAACCTCGTTCATGAACTCGAGGCGCTCGCAGATCTCTTTGAGCACCGGCTTGGCAATTTCCCGCTCCTTGCGGGTGAGTTTGACGCCGCGCAGAAACGCCGCCACCTGCGCCACCGGCAGTGCTGCCACCTCGGCGATCGACCGCCCGCCAAAGAGAACGTGGTTTGCCTCGCGCCGGAGCCGGCTGCCACCGCAGGTCGGGCAGACCGTCTCGCGCATGAATTTTTCTAGTTCGCCGCGCACCCACTGCGACTCGGACTCGCGATAGCGCCGCATCAGAATCGCGAGAATCCCCGGAAAGGCGCGGCCGCCCGACCCCTTGCCTTCTGCGCCGGCCCCTTCGAGCAACCGCCGCCGCAAGCGTTCGGGCATTTGCGAGAATGGAGTATGCGGATCCACACCGTGCGCGCGGCAGAGGTTTGCAATCGCGCGGCCGTACTTTTCTGCAAGCCGCCGGTTCCAGGGGCCAATGGCTCCCTCGGCCAAGGATCGGTCCGGGGCTACGACGAGCCGTTCTTCGTCGAACGTGACCGTCTTGCCCACGCCGTGGCACTCCGGGCAAGCCCCGTGCGGGCTGTTGAACGAAAACAGTCGCGGGCTGATCTCTGGATAGGAAGTCCCGCATGCGGGACAAGCAAACCGCGAACTAAAGGTGTACTCGGCCGGCGCCGAGCTGCCCGGCGTAGAAGCAAGTACCGTCACAACGTCGTTGCCGAGGCGCAGCGCCATCTCGACCGAATCGGTCAGCCGGCGTTCCACGCCGGGTTTGATGATGAGCCGATCGACTACCGCCTCGATGGTGTGGCGCTGGTTGCGGGCAAGGTGAATTTCGCTGTCGAGATCGACGATCTCGCCATCGATGCGCGCTCGCACGAAACCCCGGCGCCGCAGATCCGCCAGCTCGCGCCGGTACTCTCCCTTGCGGTCGCGTACGATCGGCGCCAGCACTTGCACCCGGGCGCGCCGGCCCAACCCTGCGATCTGCTCAACGATCTGGCCGACCGTCTGCGACGAGATTTCGCGGCCGCATTCGAAGCAGTGCGGGCGGCCGACGGTCGCGTAAAGCAGCCGCAAGTAGTCATAGATTTCGGTAGCCGTTCCAACCGTCGACCGCGGGCTACGGGCGGTCGTTTTCTGCTCGATCGCGATCGAGGGGGACAGCCCCTCGATCGAGTCGACGTCGGGCTTTTCCATCTGGTCGAGGAATTGCCGGGCGTAGGCCGAGAGAGACTCTACGTAACGCCGCTGCCCTTCGGCATAGATCGTGTCAAAGGCCAGAGACGACTTTCCCGAGCCCGACAAACCCGTGATGACGACGAGGCGATCCCGGGGGATCTCCACGTCGATGTTTTGCAGGTTGTGCTCGCGCGCGCCTTTGACAACGATTCGACGCCGCACGGATCGCTGCTCGCCGGACGCCTCAAGCCGCGAGTTCGGCCTTCAAGCGGTCGAGTTCTCTCTCAACTGTCGCACGCACCCGGGCGAGCGCTTCCTCGTTGCTCGCTTCGAAGCGCGTAACCAGAACGGGCTGAGTGTTCGAGGCCCGAATCAGGCCCCAACCATCCTCGAACTTCACTCGGACGCCGTCGACGTCGACGATTTCGAAGCCCAGCTCCCTGAAACGGTCCCGCGCGCGCTCGGCGATCTTGAACTTGATATCGTCCGGACACTCGATGCGAATCTCTGGTGTGGAGACCGCCGGGGGCAAATCGGCAAGCATGTCCGCCAAGCTACGCCCGCTGCGCGCGATCGTTTCGATCAGCCGAGCCCCGGCATAGATGGCGTCGTCGTAGCCGAAGTAACGATCCGCAAAGAACAGGTGCCCGCTCATTTCCCCGCCTAACAGTGCCCCCGTCTCGCGCATTTTGGCCTTGAGCAACGAATGTCCGACCTTCCACATGATGCCGTTGCCGCCTCGGGCCTCGATGTCGTCGTACAGCCTCTGCGAGCACTTTACCTCCGAAACGATCGTCGCCCCGGGGTGCTGCGCCAAAATGTCGCGAGCAAAGACGACCAGCATCTCGTCTCCCCACACGATCCGCCCGGTATGGTCCACGGCACCGAGGCGATCGGCGTCGCCGTCGCCGACAACCCGCTCGGCCCGTTCCGGGACGCCC
>CAYZHO010000069.1:0-8194 GCA_964478045.1 uncultured Myxococcales bacterium
TGGTCGAAACCCCGGGATATCGTGCGCGGGCGCACTAGGCGCAGCCCCCAGCGCCGGGCCAGCGGATAGTCGAGATCGCAAAACGCCGCCTGGCACAGCTCGAGACGGCCCCGCTCAGCGAAGTAGTCGGCCACCGGGCAGCGGTAGACGTCCACCCCTGTGGCCGACGGACCGCGGTCGGCGGGCCGCATGTCGTAGCCCGGCCACGCGTACGGGAAGCGCATCATCAAGGCGAGAGCGCGGCGGGTGCGGCCAAGCCGCCCCCTCCTGCCAGCAGCGGCCAGGAGCCACGGCAGCTCGGCCGCCTTGTGGTAGAAGTCCCAAGCCACCGCGGCCGTCAGCCTGCGCGCTTGCGGTTCGGTTGCTCCTTGCTCCAAGAGCGCCTCGTAGAGGCACTCGGCCAAGCCGGCGGCCGCCACGAGTAGCCTGGCACCGGCGGTAGCCTCGCGCGGGAGCCGCGGCTTTCGTTCTTGCCATCGGCTTGTAGTCGAGCGCGCCACAGCGCGCGCGGCCCGCCGTCCAATCTCGCGCCCGAGCACACACCGGGCCCGCGCGGCAGCCAGGCGCACCGCCAGGCCGTCAATGGCCACGGCGCTCCTTGAGGTATTTGGCCTGCACGTAACTCAGTTTGATTCCGACGACCAGCACGCCGATCGCGCGCTCTCCATCGAGGACTGGAACGGAAATCTGCACGCTGTCGGTCTTCGTGCTTTCGTCATAGCGCACGGGGCCCACGAAGACTTGGCCTGCGCCGCCGTTGTAGGCCTTGATCCACTTGTCTTCGTCGCCCTGCCAGTAGTCGGTCGTTAGCGGGTAGGCAGCGATCGTGGCTCCCTGGTTCCCGGTCAGGAACAGCTCACTGTAGATGGTGTCTTCGAAGGTGACGAGCGAGCGAAAGTGTTTGGCCACGGGGTTATCGAGGACTTCGCGCTTGAGAGGCGTCAGGTGCGAGGTCGCCGTCCACTCGCGATCGAGTTCCTTGATCTTTTCGAGCGAGAGCTTGCGGGCGTTGTGGCGCTTTACGGCGGCAACCACCAAAGAGCTTGCCGCAAGCTCCTCGGCCGCTTCGATCTTGGCCCGAAGTAACCGGCGCAGGTGCGCCTGGCTAAGCTCGGCAGATGCTATGGTTGGAGCGACGGCGGCGACGAAAGCCGCGGCCAGCGCGACCACACCTTTCATGGGCGACCTCCTGCGGCGGACCCCCGCCGCTTGGATCTTGCCGGCCAGGCCGCATGCCGGCGCGCGAGATTTTTGCGCGACGCGAACTATCCCCCACCACTTAGGATACCCCAGCCCTGCCCTCGGGCCCAAGCACCTCGGCGCCGCAGCCGCACCCGCTCAGGCCGGCTCGGGCGCCATCAACTGCAAGAACACTTCGCAGACTTCCGGGCCCATATCGGTTGGCAGGCCGAGGATGGGCAGGTCCACTCCCGCCGCGCGCCACTCGTCGAGCCGGTCGCGGCAGAAGGCGGGATCACCGGCGATCACCAGGGCATCGAGCAGCTCCTCGGAGACGGCTGCGGCCGCTTCTTGGCGGCGTCCCTCGCGGTAGAGACGGCGCACCAGGTCTGCGTTTTCCGCAAACCCCATCCGCGAGAGCAACTGATGGTAGTAGTCACCCATTCCGCCGATGTAGAAGGAGATCAGGCCCCGAGCCGAATCGTAGCTCTGCTGCTTCTCCGGCATCGGAATGACGGTGGTGAACGGTGCAGTGACGACTTCGCTCGGATCCCGGCCAGACTTGGCCGCGCCTTGGGCGATCAGGGCGCGGCCTTCGGCCAGCCGGTTGTACGGCCAAAACGTGGGCATCCAGCCGTCGGCAAGCTCTCCGATCATGCGGATCGCTTTTGGGTTCAGGCAGGCGCAGTAAATCGGGATGCGCGGCCGCACCGGCGTCATTTCGAGCTTGAAGTGCCGAAACTCCCACAGATCCGCTCCCGCTTCGGTCAGCCGGCGGCCGGCCACGAGCGTCTGGACTACTTGGATATACTGGCGAAGGCGGGTCAGCGGCTTGCGATACGGCACGCCGTGAAAGCCTTCGATCACCCGGATTCCTGAAGTGCCCAATCCAAGGATCAAACGGCCCTCGGCAATCTCGTCGAGCGTGGCGGCTTGCATCGCCATCAGACCTGGGGAGCGACTGAAGACGTTGACGATGCCCGTTCCGACCTTGATGCGCCGGGTGTGGATCGCGATTTCGGCCAAGAGGCTGAACGCCTCGTAGGCCCAGCCTTCGGGAACCCAAAAAGAGTCGTAGCCGAGCTCGTCGGCCATCTGCGCGTAACGCAAAACGTTCTTGCGGTCGTAGTTCTTCCAGAAGGCGACGAGACCGGTTCGAGGCAGTTCGCTCGCTGCAGACATCGGTGCTTCTCTTTCTTGTGTTCGCTCGGTCAGATCGACTCGCGGGGTTCGGCTCGGAGGGCAAGACAGAACGGCCGCATCCGCCGGATCGATCGAAGGCTCGTCTTTTAAGCCGTGGCGGCCGCGGCTGTCAAACCGACTTATCTTGGTTCGGGGATCCTGCCGGGCGAGCTTATACCGGCCGCCTGCTAGCGTGGACTCGGCCGGCCGGTTACAGTCGCGCGCGTGAAAGCGATCAAAGCCTCCAGGATCGTTTGGCGCCGCAGCGGGCTGGCAGTTTGGGCCCTGGTCGCGTGCTTGTCCCTGGCTTTCGGTCCGTGCCCGCCCGCCCGTGCGAGCGCCTTGCTTGTGAGCACGGTGGGGGCAGGGGATACGGCGACCAATGGGACCGACATTGCCGAGCCGGTCGGTCCCTCGGGCGCGCTGTTTTCCAACCCAGCCGGCTTGGCCGTATTCGATCGCACGACCGCGGCAGGAAGCTTCGGGGTCGGCTTCGGACAGGAGCAGATTCGCGCGCTCGGCAATCCAGCCTACCGGCCGAAGCGCCGGATTCTCACCACCATCCCCGACGCGGCCGTCGCCGTCCCCGCGGACGAACGCCTGACCCTGGGAGCGGGCGTGTCGGGCAGCGTCGGGACAATGTTCAACTTCAACCCGGACCCCGGCGCGGGCGTGACCGCCGACTTCTTTTCCGAGGTCACGATCGTCAACCTGCCCCTGGCCGCCTCCTACAGGATTGGCCCGCGGTTGTGGGTGGGAGCCGAGCTGACCCCATTGTTCGGGTACTTCCGCGCTCACTATCCCACCCCTGTGGTGCCGGTACGCTTTACCCTGCGCGGGCCAGGCATCCAGTCGATGGTGGGTCTTACCTGGCGGCCGGCGCCGGATTGGTCGCTGGGCCTTGGACTGCGCAGTCCGGGAATGGTGTGGATGCGCGGCAGCATGCCCGCCCCAGGCGCCAAGCGCCAGGACGTGCGGCTCGACCTTGAGGTTCCGGCTCAGATCTCGCTCGGCGTGACCAAGCGGTTCGGCCGGCGCCTGTCGGTCTCCGTAGCGGGGCGCTGGACCGACTCGAGCTCGCTCGGCCGCTCGGACGTAGAGTTCGAAGCCACGCCAGCAATCGACACCCCGTTCGTTCCCGATGCCCTCGACGAGTGGCGCGCAGCGGTCGGCTGCCGCTACCGCTGGAGTGAGGCTCTCGAGCTGCGTGCCGGCTACGCCCACGCGACGCGCATCGTCGGCAACCGCGGTATTTCGCCATTGCTGTTCGACGCTCAAGACGACCGCCTCGGTGGTGGCTTGGCATGGACGCGCGGCTCGTGGACGGTCGAGGCGATGGTGGGATACTGGTTTCTTCGGTCCAGGCAAGTCGGGCCGCAAGAAGCTCTGATTTTGCCGGGTCGCTATCGCTTTGGCGGCGGCGGGATCGTTATGCTCGGCCTGGTCCACCGAATCTGACCGCCCGAAGCCGGAATCTGAGCTGCCGGCGAGGCGCAAAACGCTTGGCACCCGCCCGCCCGGGGGCGTAGACTTATCCGCCTGCGATGGGTGCAATCGTCTCCTCGCGTTACCGGCTGGTGGATCGCTACGCCGTCTACGACGTCCTGCGCCCTCTCGGCGAAACGATCGATCTTGTCATTCCGGCCGACGCCGAGTACGTCGTCTTCGACTTGGATCGCACGGTTCATCTCGGCGTAACGATCGGCGAGCGAATCGGCTGGGAGATCGTCCTCGATCCCGAACTTAAGCTCTCCGAAGATCAGGCGCTCGAGCCTTTCTTCAGTTGGCGCCGGCCACTAGCGAGCCTTGCCCGTTTGGAGCGGGGAGTTCGATATTGGGGCCTGGCGGGCCTCCTGTATGCGGCAACGGTCAGGCTTGGCGACCGCTTCGACCTCTGGCACCGCTTTCTGCTCAGGCAACTCGGGCCGGGATACGTCGAGCGCGTCCAAGAGCTGCTGCGCGCGGTGCTGATGGTCAGCCAAGCCGACTACACGCCCGAGCAGTTGGCGCGATTCGCGGCTCGGGCCTGGCAGCGCTGGCGATCTCGCTTGGTCGTGGACGCCAGCGTGATCGAGCGCGTCCGGCGGCGCTGCCCGCGGCTCAAGGCAATCTTGCTGTCGAGCGCCTCGACGCGACCGACGGTCGAGCAGGCTGCGGCCGAACTCGGCGTCGACGGTTTCGTTTCGAGTGCCGTCGATGTCTGCCGGCAGGGAGACCGGGAGCTCTTTTCCGGGCCGGTCGGCGTGCCGCGCTGGCTCAGGCCCAAACGTCCGGCTTTCTTCTCGAGGCCTGGGGCCGTCTTCCACAATGCGGCCGTCAACAAAGTCAGTCTCCTGCGCATGAAGTATCCCGAGGTATTCGCACCGGGAACGGTTTCAGTGGGAATCAGCGACAACAACTACGGAGAGGACCGGACCTGGAGCGACTACTTCACGGAAGTGGTGGCGCTCAACTCGCGCCACCCGTTTTCTCCGTTCGTCGCCGCGGGTTCCCCGTGCCGGTCGATTTCTTCGATCGACGCCCTGCCGGTTGGCGGCGGGCGCGAGCAGGTGCGCTCGCTTGCCGCATGGCTCGGTACGCTCGAGGCGCGGGTGGCGGATCGCCCGGCCCTGGCGAAGTTGCTGGGTGCCGACGCGATCGAGCGGCTCGAGCGGTTGAGCGAACAACTGCGTGCGGCGCGCGAGCGGGCCGGCCGGCGGATCGACGAAGAGAAGCGCCAGTGGGTTGCCGCCGTCGGGGCGCGACTGGCAGCTGCGGTCGAGCGCTACAATGCTGCGCCCGCTCCCGAGAAAACCGCGATCGCGCGTGAGCTCGACCGTTTGGCGCGCCGGGCGCGCAAGGTGCGCTCGCGACTATGGAGAGCGGCGCGCGAGAGTTGGCCGATCGAGGAGCAAATCGAGCGGCTGCACGACAGAGCGGCGCGGGCCCTAGTAGTGCGCCAGCCCGCGCGAGCGTAAGGGACGGGCGGGGAAGTCGTGCCGCGATGGACTGCGAAAGGGGCGGCGGCTCTGGCGGCTGCGCTTGCGGCGGCCTGGTTGTGGCCGGCAGGAATGGGCTGTGCGGGCGACCGGGCGGCCATCCTCGAGGGCCCGGTCACGGTGATCGATGGCGATACGATCGAGATCGGAGAGCGCCGGGTGCGGCTGTTTGGGATCGATGCGCCGGAGGTTGCGCAAATGTGCCGCCGCCGCGGTGGCACGCGCTGGCCGTGCGGCCAGTACGCAACGGTTGCCCTCGACCGGCTAGCGGGCGGAAAACGCGCCACCTGCACGGTGAGAAACACCGATTCGTATGGTCGAGCGATTGCCGTTTGCACGAGTGAGGGCCGGGATCTCGGCCGCGAACAAGTGCGCGCGGGTTGGGCGATCGCTTACCGGCGCTACAGCAGGCGCTACGAGCAGGACGAGGCGGCGGCCCGCCGGGCCGGCAAGGGGATTTGGCAAGGAGATTTCGAGCCGCCCTGGCGGTGGCGCGAGCGGCACCCGCGCCGGTGAAACGTGTTTCATTCGGTTTGAGACAGGGGTCTCGCCGGGGTACAAATTCCTCCATGGCTCAGCTCAAAGTCGGTTCCCGAATGAAAAGTGCGGTCTGTAGCACCGAGGTGATCGTCATTGCTGCACCAGCCGGCGACGTCGATTTGCGGTGCGGCGGCGTCCCCATGCTGGCACCCGACGAAACACCCCCTGACGGAGTGAAACTCGATCCGTCGGCGGCCGGAGGAACCGCGCTCGGCAAGCGCTACGTCAACGAAGCGGGCGACCTCGAGGTGTTGTGCACCAAGGCCGGCGAGGGTTCGCTTTCGGTGGGCGACACGCCGCTCGTCTTGAAGGAGGCAAAGCCGCTTCCTTCCTCCGATTGATCCATGAACACGATGATGCTGCTCGAGATGGCCGCCTCGGGCTTCCCGGACCGGGTGGCCGTCGTCAACGAGGGCGCGAGTCTGACCTACCGGGAGCTTTTCGAAGCGGCCGGAGCCGCGGCGCGCCGATTCGACGAAATCGGAGCCGACCGAATCGCTTTGCTCGACGTAAACTCCCTGGCGGTTCCGATTTCGCTGTTCGGTAGCGGGTGGTGCGGCCGCCCGTTCGTTCCCCTGAACTACCGCCTTACCGGCCGCGAACTCGACGCGCTCCTTGAACGGGTAGCTCCCGCGGTGCTCATCACAGACGGCGAGCGTGCGGCCACCTTGGGCAAGCGCCCCGGTATCACTGCGATCGAGCGCGGCGACCTCATTGAACAGGCGCGCCGCGGGCCGCGGCGCGAGCAAGAGTGGCCGATGGATCCCGATGCCATTGCCCTCTTGCTGTTCACGAGCGGTACGACGGGAGCTCCCAAGGCGGCGGTGCTTCGCCACAAGCACTTGGTGTCCTACATTTTCGGTTCGGTCGAGTTTGGTAGCGCAGCCGAGACCGACGCGGCGCTCGTGAGCGTTCCGCCGTACCACATCGCCGGGATGGCGGCGATCCTGAGTTCGGTGTACGCGGGCCGGCGAATCGTTCAACTGTCGAGTTTCAGCGCCGAAGGGTGGCTCGAGCTTGCGCGCCGGGAGAAAGTGACGAACGCCTTCGTAGTGCCCACGATGCTCGCCCGAATCGTCGATGCGCTCGCCGGGCGCGAGAACGCTGGCCTGCCGCACTTGCGGGCGATCTCGTACGGCGGCGGAAAGATGCCCCTGCCCGTCATCGAGCGGGCGATGAAGCTGTTTCCGAATACGGACTTTACCAATGCCTACGGTCTGACCGAGACCAGTTCGACAATCGCTCTGCTCGGCCCCGAGGACCACCGGGTGGCGGCCGCAAGCGACGACCCGAAAATCCGCCGCCGCCTGACTTCGGTGGGGCGGCCGCTGCCGGGTGTCGAGATCCAAATCCGCGACGAACAGGGACGGCCACTGCCGCCCGGACAGTCGGGCGAGATCTACGTGCGCGGCGAGCAAGTCTCGGGAGAGTATCTCGGACGTGGCAGCACGGTGGGCCCGGACGGGTGGTTCCCCACGCGCGACGGCGGGTGGATGGACGAGGACGGCTACCTCTTCGTCGAAGGGCGCATCGACGACGTGATCGTTCGCGGGGGCGAAAACCTCTCGCCCGGAGAAATCGAGGATACGTTGCTCGAGCACGAGGCGGTGGCCGATTGCGCCGTCGTCGGTGTCCCGGACGAGCAGTGGGGCGAAGCAGTCGCAGCCGTGGTCGTTCTCAAACCCGGCCGCTCGGCTACGGTCGAGGAGCTGCAGGAGTGGGTGCGCAAGCACATGCGCTCGTCACGGGTACCCTCGCGCATCGAGTTTTGGTCCGAGCTGCCGTACAACGAGACCGGAAAGCTCTTGCGCCGGGAGGTTAAGGCGCGGCTCGCGGAGGCAACGACATAAGCGCGGCAGTTGAGCCCCTAGCACTTGCCGAAGCGCTGGAGCGACTGCGCTGGCCCGAGGCATGCGAGGAGTTCTCGAGCCTGTTCGGCCGGCCGGTCTTGCTCGTCGACCTGCGCGAAGGTGCCGGCAGCAGGCCCCAGGGCGGGCTCGAAAGAGTCCGGCGTGCGCTAGTCGAACTTCCGGTTCCCACCATTGCGATCAGCGGCCAGACACTCGGCGATCTGGCGCGCAGCCTTCTGTCGGCTTTCGACGTGATCGTTGCCGATCCGGATGAAGCGTTGGCTGTTGCCGGGCGAGCAGCGAGCCGGCCGCAAGCGGCGGCCGCGCTCGTCCAGTTACTGCGCCTCGGACAGGTGCTCGACGTGTACGAGGGGCTTGTGGCCGAGTCGCTGGCCTACTCGACGCTGCAAAGCGGTCCGGAGTTTGCCGCGTGGCTGTCGGGCCGGCCGCGCCGCGAGCTTGCCG
>CAYZHO010000069.1:8204-12377 GCA_964478045.1 uncultured Myxococcales bacterium
AACCGGAGGATCCCGGTCCGCGAGCTTGTCGCGGACCGGGATCCTCCGGTTTTGGCCGAGCGCGAGGGCAGCCGCCTGCACTTGATCCTCAATCGCCCGCACCGGCGCAACGCCGTTTCGGCAGCCATGCGCGATTGCCTCGCCGAACTTCTACACGTTGCCGTCGAGGACGAGCAACTTACCGAGATCGTGCTGAGCGGCCGGGGACCGGCTTTCTCGAGCGGCGGAGACCTCGACGAGTTCGGCACGCTGCCCGACCCGGCTACCGCTCACTTGGTGCGTTCCACCCGCAACGTCGCGCGCCTGCTGGCCGCCTGCGGGCCGCGGCTTGTGGCCATCGTGCACGGGGCGTGCGTTGGAGCCGGCGTGGAGATGGCTGCCTTTGCCCGGCGAGTCATCGCGCGCAAGGACGCAACGTTCACCCTGCCGGAGGTGGGCATGGGACTGGTGCCGGGAGCCGGCGGGACAGTCAGCCTGCCCCGGCGCATCGGGCGGCAGCGAACCGCCTACTTGGCGCTGAGCGGCCGTACGATCGACGCCCCCACGGCGTTGCAGTGGGGGCTCGTCGATCGGATCGAAGAGTGACGCTCAGCCGCCCTGGCGGCTGAGCTCCTCGTCGATCACTTGCTTGAACTGTTCAAAGGGGAGGGCGCCCGACAGCGAGCGGCCGTTGATGAAGAACGCGGGCGTGCCGTTGACGCCGGCGTTCGCTCCCTCGTCGATGTCCTTTTGAATCGCCTTGTCGTACTTGTTCGAAGCCAGGCACTCGTCGAACTGGTTGCGATCGAGCCCGACCTGGTCGGCTAGTTCGCGCAGGCCATCCGTCGACAAGTCACTCGCCCCGTAGAGGGCGTCGTGGTACTCCCAGAACTTGCCCTGCTCTTCCGCGCAGCGAGCAGCTTGCGAGGCCCCTCTGGCGTGGGCGTGGAAGGGAAGGGGAAAGTCGCGGTAGACGAAGCGAACCTTGTCCCCGTAGGTTTCGAGAACTTTCTCGACGGTCTTCTCGACCATCCTGCAGTAGGGACACTCGTAGTCGGCGAACTCGATGATCGTCACCGGTGCGTCCTCGCCACCGCCGCGCGCGGGCCGGCCTCCGGTGCCGACATCGACGACCGGGGGCGCGAGCTTGATGCGCACCTGGTACTTCGACTTGAGGTCGTTGATCAACGCCCGGTACAGGTTGCTCGCCGTGCGCTGCTTGATGTAGCTGATGATCTGCGGGCGCAGCTCTTCGAGTGTGCGGTCGCCGATTTGCGCTTTGTTCTCGTCGTAGACGCGCTGGATCTCGTCTTCGCTCGGCTCGGCTACCTTCGAAAAAATCTCTTCGTTTTGAAACTCTTCGAGGGTCTTGCCTTGGGCCTTCGCTTCGAGCTCCATCAGGCGCTCGCCGATCATTTCCTCGAGCCCTTGGCGCAGCGTCTGGTAGCGCTGGTTCTCGAGCTCGATCAGCTTGGGCTTCAGCCGGTTCTCGAGCTGCGAGCGGGTGATTTCGGTGTCGCCTACTTTGGCGACGACTTCGGCCTTTGCCACCGTGGCGCTGAGCGCCGCGGCGGCAGCGATCATAGCGACGAAACGAAGTTTGTTCATGGCGCGCACTTCTTGCCCGGATTCGGTGAGGTGTCAAAGCGCCGGTGAGGCGGTCTCGGAGCTTGCTTGCCAGGCGATCTTGCCCGCAATGATCGTCAGGACCGGGCGGACAGCCTCGAGGCGGGCGCGAGCCTGGTTCCACGAGCGGTCGATCAAGCACAGGTCGGCCGGTTCGCCGGGGGCGACTCGGCGAGGGGAGCCACCCGGGTTGGTGGCACTGCCCGTGAACAGGGCCAGTGCTTCCTCGGGCGAGAGCGCTTCGTCTGGGCCCAACGCAGCGCCTGACAAGGTCTTTCGGTCGGTGGCGGCTTGCATGGCCGCCCAGGGATCCGGCCGGCCGAGTGGAGCGTCCGTCCCGGCGGCCAGCGCGATGCCGGCGGTAAGGAAGCTGCGCCCGCGGTAGAGCCAGCCACGCTCGGCGGCGGGTACCTCGCGCAAGTACTCGTCGCCGCGCTCGCGTACGAAGTTCGGCTGCGTGACCACGGCCAGGCCGAGCTTGGCCAAGGTCTCCAGCGCGGCCGGTGAAGCGACCGAAGCGTGTTCGATGCGGTCGCCGCGGCATGCGCCGGCTTGCTCGATGGCCGAAAGTGCAAGGGCGAGCGTGGCCATCGTGACGCAATGAAGCGCAACCGGGCGGCCGGCTTCGTGAGCTCTCGCGATTGCGGCCTGTAGTTCTTCGAAAGCCGGCGGGGCTGCTTCGTCGAGCACGAGCTTGACGGGGCCGACCGTGACCCGCCCCGCCGCGCAGTTCGAGAGCGCAGCCCTGCCCATCATGTGGATGCGCTGAAGCAGTGCACCGCTGGCTACAGCACGTTCGATCTCTTCGAGATCGGCCAAATCGTTGCGGGCGGTAGCATCGGTCACGCCGGTGATTCCGAGCACGGCGAGCATGGTTCCAAGCCGGCCCCAGTTCGTCGGTCGCGTCGGGCCGAGCCGCTCTTTGAGCCAAGCGTCCGCCCGCCACAGGCGCCCGGTTGCCCGGCCGCGAGCGTCGCGTTCGATGAGAGGAAGCGGGGCAGCGGCTGCCGGCACGCCGCGGTCGTCCTGGCGGGTGGCTTTGCCCGGCAGGTCGCTGGCCGAATCGAGTCCGAGCAGCCGAGCGCCTTTCGAGTTCACCACCCAGAGCATTGCGCTGCGATGTTGGATGCGAACCGGGCGGTCGGGGCAGAGCCGGTCGAGACAGTCGCGGTCGAGGTCGCCGGCCACCGACTCGTGGTAGCCGATTCCGCGGACCCACCCGCCCACCTCCGGTGCCTTGGCCAGGGCGGCTGCCAGCGCGCCTTCATCGCGCACCTGGGGCGGGCCGCACCAGACGGAATCCAGAGAAACGTCGAGCGCGCGCAAGTGCACGTGGTGATCGTGCAGGCCTGGAATCAAAGCTCGGCCGCGCGCTTCGATTACTGGTTCGCCAGGCTTGCTGCCGATTGCCGGTGCCACCTCGGCGATGCGGTCTCCTTGAGCGCGAACGTCGCGCAAGCCGCAGCCGGGGACGTCGGCGCGCCGGATCAGTAGCGACCGGACCCTGCCGCCGGGTCCGCAGGGATCGAACCAGCGATCCTCACGCACGGCCAAGCCGCCCGCTTTCGAGCTCGCGGATCACTGCTTCGGTGTCTGCGCCGAGGGCACGGGCGGGCTGCTTGGGCGTGCGCGCACGCGGGCGAGCGGGAACGCTCTGCGGCGGGGCAAAGCGGCCCGAGCCGATTCGGCGGGCATGGGCGGCTACGGCCGCCATGCTCACGTCGAGCAAGACTGCGCGCCCCGAACGCCATGCCAGGAGCGCGGCGGAGGCTGCGACGATCCCGGTAAGCGGATCGGCAATGG
Source organism: uncultured Myxococcales bacterium (assembly GCA_964478045.1). GTDB lineage: Bacteria > Desulfobacterota > Binatia > UBA1149 > SPBQ01 > CAZQYE01. Next base: position 11,613 of record CAYZHO010000069.1, read on the forward strand.
CGTCTGCGCAGAAAACCGGGCCCTGCTCGGTTTCGCCCACAAGCCCTCCGGCTACGGCGGCATCGTCGCCGAACGCGCACCACATGGCGGCTGCACCGCTGCGGCCGTATCCGGTGATGCTCACCCAAACGATGCCTGGGCGCGAAGCAACGAGCAGCCTGGCGTCCGCGCCGAGCTGCGCTAGAGCTCGCGGGCGCGAGGCTTCCACCACGATATCCGCCGCGGCAAGCAGCCGAGCCAGGATCGAGCGCTCGCGCGCAAGTGAGAAGTCGAGCGCCACGCTTTGCTTGCCTGCGTTCAAGAGGTCGTAGAAGCGCTTGGGGCCCATGCGCGCCCCGTCGGGGCGCCCAATGCTTTCAACCTTGATCACGCGAGCGCCGGCAAGACCGAGTAGATGGGCGCACAGCGGTCCGGCCCACAGCGCCGAAAGGTCTACGACGAGCGGCGGGCGACCCTGCCCGCGCTCGCACCAGCGGCGGCGCTCGCCGCGCTCGCGCTCGCTCGCCCTGGGGCCCGTGGCTTCCACACAGATCCGCGGCCGAACGAGCTGAGGCGCGCGCGCAGAGGGAAGACGCGCATCGGCCGGGCACCCGCATTCGCCGAGGCAGGAGACGGCAAGGCCGAGCATGCGAGCCCGGCGGGCTAGATCGAGCGCGCGCCGGCCGGCCAGCGCGCTCTCGATTGCCTTCCACGGATCGCCCGCGACGTTTCCCTCGAGCCAGGCCGGCAGAAGCGCCAGGTCGTCCGGCCGCGGCAGATTCACCG
>CAYZHO010000070.1:0-8912 GCA_964478045.1 uncultured Myxococcales bacterium
GGGCCCGCCGAGCGCTTTGTGCAGGAGCTCGGGATACCGGGTGCCGAGGAACTCGCCCACGGTGACAAGCAAGCGAGCGCCGCTTTTTTTCAGTACGTAGCCGGCTTCGCTGCCTTTGAATCGGGTATTCAGCGGGACCAGGACCGCGCCGGCCGACTGCAGGCCGATTGCGGCCACGACCCACTCCCAGCGGTTCGGCGCCCAGATGGCCACGCGATCGCCGGGCTCGACGCCGGCCGCGATGAAGGCGCGGGCCGCTTGGCGTCCTTGGGCGGCGAGCTCGGCGAACGTCAGGCGCAGCGGCCCGTCTTCGATCGCCGTGCGCTCGCCGTAGGCGGCGGCCGCGGCTTCGACGAGTTGTGGAATCGTGCTGGCTTCGGTCGGATCCATCGCTGCCTCTCCTCGTTCGCTGGCGCCGTTGCGCGAGCGCTAGCGCCGGGCGTCGGCCAGGATCAGCTCGGCTGCCGTGTAGCCCGACATCATCGCTCCTCCGAATCCCGCGCTTGGAAAGGTCCACGCCCCGGCCAGATACAAGCCAGGAATCGGCGTGCGCTGCTGCGGGCGGAAGATCGTGTGAGCCGAGGTTGTGTTGGCGTAACCGTAGACGGCGCCACCCGGATTGAGCGAATACTCCTGCATCGTCTTTGGCGTGCCCACCTCGATTACCTCGATGCGCGCGCGCACGTCGGGAATAAACTCGGCGATTCGGTCGATGAGGAACTCGGTTACGCGCGCTTTCTTGCGCGCGTATTCTTGCTCGGGCAGTCCGATCCAATGCTCGCCCATTGCCAGGATCGCAGCCTCGACAACCGACTTGCCCGGCGGGCACGCGTCGGCATTCACCCGGCTGTGGTTGGCCAGCAGAACGCTTTGCTTTTCGATCTCGCCGCGCTGGATCGCTTCCCACTCGGCCTGCGGGTCCGTTCCCACGTTCACGAACACTTCGTGTTCGGGCAGTCCGAGCTCGGCGGCGTCGCCGTCGATGCCAACGTATGCCTGGACGATCGACGTGCTGATAGGCAGCGACAGGACTTGTTCGCGCAGCGCGGGCGGAACCGCTTGCTCGTCGAGCAGCCGGGTGAAGGTTGCCGGTGCCGAGGCGTTCGAGACGACGACGGGAGCGTAGAACTGCTGGCCGCCGGCCGTGCGCACCCCGCACGCGCGCCCGCTTGCGTCCAGTAGAATCTTTTCGACCAGAGTGCGCAGCTTGATCGCTCCGCCTCCGTCTTCGATGACGCGGCACAGTGCATTGCTGAGCGCTTGACCGCCGCCGCGGATGTAGAAGCAGCCGCCGACGTGGTAGCTCGTCCACATCTGCGCCCAGATAATGGCCGAGCATTCCTTCGGCGGCAGTCCAAGGTAGGGCCACAACTGCGCAAGGAGCGCGCGAAGCTGGGGGTCCCCCACGGTTTCGTCGAAAACGTCTTCGAGCGAACTGGTCATCAACCGCATCGCCGTCGGCGCGACTTCGCTCGGGTCACCTGAGGTTTCGAGCCCCGGCATCCCGAGGCGCGCGATTTCCTTGGGGATCGCGGTCATGATGCCAATGAACCGGTCGATTCCCTCACTCTCGTGCGGAAACTTTTCCTTCAACAGAGAGCGGTAAGCACGCAGGTCCTGCGGGACCGTTACGTCGAGGCCGGGGTAGATCGAGCGGTGGACGATGTCCATTTCGACGAGCTCGATCAACTCGAGCAAGCCCAGTTCTTCGAAGACCCGGCGCATAAAGTGGCCCGGCTTGAGGCCGCCCGTTTGGTGCAGGGCCACGTCGAACAAGTACTTGGTTCCTTTGTGCTTGCGCTGGAAATGGTGGGCGTAGCCGCCGGCCACGTAGTGCTGTTCCAGCACCAGCGGGCGCCACCCGGCCTTGGCCAGGCGCGCCGCGCACATGAGCGCGCCAAGACCCGAGCCGATTAGGACCGCGTCCCAGCGATCGGGCAGCTCGCGCTTTTTCGGATGCCAGCTTTTCCAGTCCATCATCGTTCCTGCCTACCTTCGGCAGTTGCCCACTACAAGGCGCAAGCAGCCCGCGCCCCGGCTTCTATCGCGGCCGCCAGCATACCGACTTCCTGGCAGTCGCCGATGGCTCGCACGTCTGGGTGGAGCGCCGCAAAGCGCTCGTAGACCGACAGGTCGGCGGCCACGCCCGTGGCGAGTATGACGTGGTCGGCCGCCAGAGTGCGCCCGCCGGCAACGACAACGCCGCCCGGCTCGATCCGTTCGACCGCCGTTGCCGCCAGCAGCTCGACGCCCATGCGGCGCAACCGGTCCAGCGTGCGCCAGCGCCGCGGGATCGCAAGCTCGGGCGCCAGGTAGGGACCTTGTTCGACGACCGCCACGCTGCGGCCATGCTCGGCCAGAAACTCGGCCAACTCGATTCCCACCAGGCCCCCGCCCACGACCACGACGCGGCGGCCCAGCGGCATCCAGAATCGGGCCAGGCGCGCAAGGGTGCGGGGTTGCCACAGAATGCCCGAGGCGGCCGCCGCTCGCACGGCCAGCCGCTCGGGCAAGCCGAGCTTTGCGGCCGGCGGGCGGCCGCAAAGCATTTCGTGAAGATCTTGGCTCGACAGAACGTGGGGAAGCTCGGCCCCCTCGATCGCCGGCTTAGTCTGCCGGGCGCCGGTGGCCACGAGCACGACGTCGGGCTGAAACCGCCCCAGGACGGCGGGATCCGGCTCCTCGCCAGGCCGCAGCTTGGCGCCCGCGCGCCGGGCTGCGGTGATCATGTAGTCGATGAGATCGGCGTAGGGTTCCCAAACCACCGCCGCCAGGCGGAGGGTGCCGCCAAGCGCGCGCTCGCGCTCGCAAAGCAGCACCTCGTGCCCTCGCTCTGCGGCAACACGGGCCGCTTCGAGCCCAGCCGGCCCGCCGCCGATCACCAGCACCCGGCGGCGGCGGGCGGCGGGCCCTGCGCTTAGCTCCTCTTCGCGGCCCGTGCGCGGGTTTACGGCGCAGACGACGGACTCGTTCACGAAGATGTTTCCCACGCAGGTGTAGCAGTACACGCACGGGCGCACCTCGCGCCGCCGGCCCTCGCGGAGCTTGCGAGGCAGGTCGGGGTCGGCAAGCAGCGGCCGGGCCATGGCCACGAAGTCGGCCTCGCCCGCGGCGATCGCTTCCTCGGCGCGCTCGGGACTGAGGCGGCCGACGGCGATCACCGGAATCGAGACGTCTCGCTTGATCGCTGCCGCATAGCCGAGGAACCCAGCCGGTTCGTGCACGAGAGGCGCCTCGGTGAACGCGGCTCCTATATAAGGATTGGCGTAGGCGCTCACGTGGATGGCGTCGGCTCCGGCTGCCTCGGCAAGGCGAGCGGTGGCTCGCGCATCTTCGAGCGTGATGCCGCCTTCGATCCTCTTCTCGCAGGCGTCGAGGCGGCACCAGACGGCCATGTCGGGCCCTGCGGCCTCGCGCACGGCCTTGATCGTCTCGACTAGAAAGCGCGCGCGGTTCTCGAGTGAGCCGCCGTACTCGTCCGTGCGGTGGTTGGAGGCCGGCGACAGAAACGAGGCGATCAGATAGCCATGGCCGGCATGGATTTCTACGCCGTCGAAGCCGGCCCGCCGGGCTCGATCGGCGGCTGCGGCAAACCGCTCGACCATGGCGGCAATGTCGGCCTTGGTCATCTCGTGGAAAGCGATGCGCGCGCTTTCCCCCGATAGGTTGGCCACCAAGCGGGCGATTTCGTCGGCCGTGAGATCCTGCATCAGGCCGGCTCCCATGTCGTCGCCTTTAGAAGGTAGCGAGGGAACCCACAGGGGCCGGCCGGCGGCGATGTCGCGCGTGGCCACCTTGCCGGCGTGCTGGAGCTGAAGGGCCGCTAGGGCACCGTGGGCGTGGATGCGATCGGCCAGTGCCCGCAGGCCCTCCAGGTAGCGGTCGTCCGAGACAGCGATTTGACGGGGGATCGCTTGCCCGTGCGGGTAAGCGACCGCTGCCACGCCGGCAATGACTAGGGCGGCGCCGCCCTGTGCCCGTGCTTCGTAATAGTCGAGCAGGCGCTGGCCGCAGCGCCCATCTTCCTCGCCGAGGTTCGTGCCCATCGGAGACATCACGATCCGGTTGGCCAGCCGCAAGGGGCCGAGCCGGCCCGGGGAAAGCAGGTGGCGATAGCGGCGCGCCGCTTTCGGGAGGTCAGGGGTGCTCATTGTTCGGCACGCCATGCCGGATTTTCGGCACGAACCAGGTTTGCCCCCTCAAGAGGGGGTGGAAAACACCGAAAATTGGGCCCTCGACATGGCACGTTCGTTGCTCGCTCGTTTCGGCGAAAGAGGGGTTCCATGCGCGCTACCAACATTGCTTCGCTTGCCTGTGCGGCCGTCTTGGTGGTGACCCTTGGCGGTGTCCCCCTTGCTGAGGCGAAAATCATTAACACTCCCCACGACTTCAGCCCAGCGCCCTGGTCGGGGGGCGAAATCTGCAAGCCCTGCCACATCCCTCACAACGCGAAGGAGACCGTTACGGCCGCACCTTTGTGGAACCACGAGGTTACTAACGCGACCTACACCGTCTATTCGAGCCCCACGATGGACGCGATTCCCGGCCAGCCGGGAGGGATCTCCAAGCTTTGCCTGTCCTGCCACGACGGCACGATCGCAATCGACTCCTTTGGCGGCCAGACGGGATCGGTCTTCATGTCGCCCACGAGCTTCGCGTACATGGGCACGGACCTAGCCAACGACCATCCGATTTCGTTCGTTTACGACAGCTCTTTGGCCAGTACCGATGGCGAGCTCCACGATCCGACAACGACCCCCTCTGGGCTTGGCGGGACGATTGCCAACGACATGCTGTTCAATGACCGGGTCGAATGTTCGTCCTGCCACGACGTCCACGTAGCACGCGGCGACGGCACGTGCATGGCCTGCCACTTCCCCAATCGCGACGCTTCCCTGAGGAAGGACAATACGGGAAGCGCCCTGTGCCTGACCTGCCACGACAAGTAGCCAGCGCTCGTCCTGCCTCCTGAGACCGTTCGAAAAGGCGGTCCGCCGGGCGCCGCCGGCGGGCCGCTGCGCCGTGCCAGGTGTTAGAGGTAACGCTGGCGCACAAGGCGCGTGATGATCTTACCCGAGGGGTGGCGCGGCAATTCGCGTTCGAAAACGAGCGAGCGGGGAACCTTGTAAGAGGCCAGGTGCTCGCGGGCAAAGGCGAGGATTTCGGCGGCCAACTGCTCGCTCGGCTGCCAGCCCGGCGCTAGCTCGACGGCGGCTTTGACCGACTCGCCCCATTCTTCGTCGGGTACTCCGAACACGCAGGCGTCGAGGACGGCCGGGTGCTGCTGCAACACGAGTTCGATCTCGGCGGGATAGACGTTTACTCCGCCGGAGATGATCATGTTCGACTTGCGGTCGGTGAGGTACACGTAGCCCTCCTCGTCGACCCAGCCCATGTCCCCTAGGGTGAACGTTCCGGGGCCCAGGTAAGCCGCGGCCGTCTTGTCCGGATCGTTGTGGTACTCGAAGGGCCGGTCCATGTGGCGGTGGCGGCAGTAAAGCAAGCCAGGGCGGCCGGGGGGCAGGCGCCGGCCGCTCTCGTCCACGGCGAACACTTCGAACTGTTCCGTCGCCCGCCCGACCGTTCCCGGATGGGCCAGCCACTCGGCGGAATCGACCAGCGTGCAGTAGCCGCTTTCGGTAGCGCCCCAGTATTCGACCAGGATCGGCCCCCACCAGTCGATCATCCGGCGTTTGACGGATTCGGCGATCGGGGCCGCCCCGTGAAGCACGAGCTCAAGAGGAGAGGGGTCGAAGGCTTTGCGCTCGGCTTCAGGCAGCCGCAGCAATCGCACGAACATCGTCGGCACGAGATGCGTGTGCCGGACGCCGTGCTCGGCGACCAGAGCCAGGAAGCGGCGCTCGTCCCACCTTGGCATGATCACCATCGGGGCGCCGGCTACCAAGTCGTAGATCGCAAACAGGAGCGGCGCGGCGTGGTAAAGGGGCCCAGTGACCAGATGCGGCCCGCGCCCGTTCAGGCCGAGGCGCGCCCCGGCCTGCCGCATACGCTCGAACGCAGCAGCCACCGTTGCCGGCCGCGCCCGCTTGACCCCCTTGGGGCGCCCGGTGGTGCCGCTCGTATAGATCATCGTTCCACCCGGCGGCCACTCCGAAGGCACTGGATCAGCCGAAGCTCCGGCCACCGCGACCTCAAGTGCAGGCCCGGCTTCGACGAGCCGCTCCCGTGCGACGGTGGCGGCAGCCAGGGCCGCCCGCTCGGGATCGACGAAGACGAGGCGGGCACCCGAGTCTTTGAGGACGTAGGCGACTTCTTCGCGGGTCAAGTGGCGGTTGATCGGCGTCACCCACAGACCGGCCAGGATTGCGCCAAGCACTACTTCGACGAACTCCACGCGGTTGCCCATGAAGACGGCGATGTGTTCGCCCGGGCCGAGACCGGCCTCCTCGCGCAGGAAGCGGGCGATTCGCGTCGTGCGCTCGCCAAGCTCTGCCCAGGTGCGCCGGCGCACGGTGTCGTCGAGTGCAATGGCGGGGCCGGGCACGTGCGGAGGTACCATCAAAACGGGCGGCAGTGTATCGTTACGCGCGGGTTCGGCAAATCGTTTCGGACCGAGTTGGACAAAGATCCGCTAGGAGAGGAACGAGATGGAGCTCAGAAACGTCGTTGTCGTCGATGGTGTTCGATCCGCATTCGCTCGTGCGGCCCGCGGCAAGCTCGTCGCCACGCGTCTCGACGATGCCGCCGCGATCGTCTTGCGTGCCCTGCTCGACCGCAATCCAAAGGTTTCCGACCGAATGATCGAGGACGTCGGCCTTGGCAACGTCGCCGGCCGCGGCGAGTTCAGTTACATCGGCACGGTCGAGCGACTGGCCGGCCTTCCGCTTGAAGTGTGCTCGTTTGCTTCCAATCGCCAGTGCGGGTCGTCGATGGAGACGCTGCATCGAATCGCCCTCAGCATCATGGCCGGCCAGATCGACTGCGGAATCGCTCTCGGAATAGAAAGGATGGCGCGGACGATCACCGGCGACTTCGGCACCAACCGCATCACGTGCCCAAACCCGCGCATTGCCGAGCTGAACGACGTACAGAAGGCAATGGCGCCCGACCACAGCGAGTATTTTTCGGTGCCGTTTCCTGACTACATCCTCGAGACGCCCTGGATCCAGCCAATGCCGCAGACGGCCCAGAACGTGGCGGAGGTTTACGATCTCAAGCGCGAGGACCTCGATGCCTACGCGGTCGAGAGCCATCGCAAGACCCACGAGGCCTACGAGCGCGGGATCTACGCGGACGAGATCGTGCCGCTCGAAGTCGAGGAACCGGTGTTCGACGACCAGGGCAACTGGCTCGAAAACGAGCACGGCCCCAAGGTCGTCTTCGATCGCGACGAGTGCATTCGCCCGGACACCAGCGTGGAGAAGCTCGCAGCGCTGCCGCCTCTTCGCGGGGTGATGAGCTACGGCAATCGCGAAGTGGTGATCACGGCTGGTAACTCCTGCCCAACGAACGACGGCATCTCGGCCGTGCTCTTGATGAGCGAGGAGAAAGCGCTGTCGCTCGGACTCGAGCCGCTGGCCCGGATCGTGGCGATGGCCGTCGGCGGCGTCAAGCCGCAACTGATGGGCTTGGGTCCGGTGGTGTCGTCGAAGAAAGCGCTCAAGCAAGCCGGCCTGACCGCCGACCAGATTGACCGCGTCGAGTTCAACGAAGCGTTTGCGGCCCAGGTGCTTCCGTGTCTGGCCGAACTCGGAATCCCGCGCGAGAAGGTCAACGTAAACGGGGGTTCCCTGGCGATTGGGCACCCGCTCGGCGCAACCGGCGCTCGCCTCGTGCTGACCGTGGCCAAAGAGCTGCGCCGCAGCAATACCCGCTACGGCTTGGCCACGCAGTGCATCGGCGCCGGCATGGGGATCTCGACGATTCTCGAACGGCTCGACTAAACCACTCTGGCGAGCGGCAAGTGATGCGTTGCTAGCCCGCTTGCGAGCTTGCCGAGCCGTAGCGCGCAAATAATGCGCCCGGCGCGACCTAGCGGCGCAAAGCCGGAGCGAGGGGTAGGTGCGCTTGGGCACGGGTAACTGAGCAAGGCGCCGGCCGGCGCCAGCGAAGCCAAACGCGGGTGACTGCGAGCCGAGAAGTGGGCAGGTGGCGCCGACTATTCGGCACGGCGGCGCGCATGTGCGCCCCGGCACTTGCCCGAACTTGGTTGCGGCCGGCCAAAAAACACTTGCATAGCCGGGGTTATGCGAGGGATGTCTCGCTTTGCGCGCGGCCGGCCAGAACCGCCAGCCGCCGGCGCGGTGGCATGTAGCTTGCTTTGTTTGCGGCGATGTTCGCTGGCGCGAGATTGCGCGCGGGCCTTGTGGTGCTCGTGGCCTGTTGTCTTTTGGAACCGGGAGCTAGCGCGCTCGCGCGCGAGCCGGTCGCTACTCCTCTGGCGCAGCCCCGCGCGGTTGTGGTCCTGGATGTTGTGCGCTGGGAGCCTGCGTCGGTCGTGGTCGAGGTTCCCGCGGGGGCGAGCGTCGCGATTCCAGTCAAGCTTGTGGCGAGCGAGCCGCTTGCGCGCGTGCGCCTGCGCGTCAAGCCGCGGCGCTGGCGCGGAGTGCGCGCCGGGCGTCCGGTGCGAGTAAGGCCCCGGCGGATCGACTTGGTTGGCCCGGACAATCCAAAGACCGTGGAACTGCGGCTTTCCTTGCCCGAGGCAGTTGCGAGCGGCGCCTTTAGCACGGGCGTCTTTGCACGGCGTCCCGGCAAGCGGTTTCTCGCGCCGCTGCTCGTGCGCTTGCACGCGGTGGCCGCGGATCCTTGCGCCGAGCAGGCTGGAGCACCGGATGCAGACGGGGACGGGGTGCGCGACGAATGCGACAACTGTCCTACCGCGCCCAACCCAGCGCAGGAAGATAGCGACGGGGACGGTCGCGGCGACGCCTGTGACAGCCCGCTCGAAG
>CAYZHO010000070.1:8922-12252 GCA_964478045.1 uncultured Myxococcales bacterium
CTGGCCCGCAGTCCGGACGGCCGCCTGTTCGCGAGCGATCCCAAGTGGGGCTCGGTCTTCGTGCTGGGCGCAGACCTTTCGGTGATGGCCGAGTACCAGGGAATCGATCGCCCGCTGGGAGTGGCCGTCGATAGCCGGGGAAACCTCTTCGTTGGAAGCGAGGGCTGCCACTGCGTGCAAGTTTTCGACGCCGCCGGCAGCAAGCGCGCCGAGATTGCAATTGGCCAGATCGGCAAGCCCAACGGGCTAGCCCTCGACGCTGCCGGGCGGCTTTATGTCGCCGACAGCACCGAGGATACGGTTCACGTGTACGACCAAACCGGCACGTGGGTTCTCGACATCGGCTCGAGCGGAGACGGGTTCGGGCAGCTTCGTTTTCCTGTTTCCGTCGATGTGCTCGACGGGCCGGGCGGTCCCTTCGTCTACGTCGCCGACCAGGGCCATGGGCTGATCCAGGTTTACGATGCTCAGGGAACTCCGCTCTGGAGCATCGGCGGAAGAGTTCCTGCCTTTTCCTCGGACTGGCAGGGCCGGTTTGTCAGGCTCCAAGCCATCCGGCTCGACGACCAGGGACGCATCCATGCCGCCGATGCTTATATGAACCGGATCCAGGTCTTCGATGCCGGCTCGGGGGCCTACCTGGGTTCCTATGGATCTTTCGGCTCTGGCCCCGGCGACCTGAATGTGCCGCTCGACATCGAGCTATTGGCCGCCGGGCGAACCGCCGCCGCAAACTACGGGAGCGGCACGCTGGGGATCATCGATGCAACCCCCGAGTGAACGCGCTGGCATGCGACTCGTTCTAGCCGTGCTGCTCGCGGGCCTGGCCGTGAGTCTTTGCCCGGCAAGTTCGGTGGCTCTAAGCCCGCCGCACGACGCCAGCAACGGAATCGGCTGCGAAGACTGCCACGCGCTACACGGCGGAGGTTTGTTCGGAGCCGTCGTCCCGCGTGACGCAGAGCAAGAAGCGCTGTGCAAGAGTTGCCACAATCCGACCGGTTCGGCTGCGGCTCTTTCGGACGTCGCCAATCATACAGTCGAGGGAGGCACGCGCATCGTCGATTGCGGTTCGTGCCACGATGCCCACAGTCCGGATTTTTCGACGAACCCGCACCCGGGCGGCCAGACGGCGGTCAATCTGTCGCTCATCCGCGCGAACGTTACCAAGTACGTGCCCGAGGCGCTCGCCCCCGCAGTCTTCCAGGAGCGTCCCGCCCATTTTGCTTTCGCGGATCCGCCCTACGACGGGATTTGTCAGACCTGTCACACCCAGACGAATCACCACCAGAACGACGGCACCGCACCGGGCGGGCAAAGCCACCACCAAGGCGAGGTCTGCACTGGATGCCACACCCACGAATCCGGGTTTGCACCGATCGGCGGACCCCACCCGCAGGCAGTTACCGACTGCGGTAACTGCCACCTCGATCCTGATACGGGTGAGCCGGACCTGCAGGGATTGCACAACTCCGACTGTCCGCTGTGTCACGTAAGCGGCTACGACAGTACGTTCCTCGGCCCGCTGGGAACGTGGAACGGCGAGTGCAGTGCCTGCCACAACCCGAGTGTTCCAGAAACCGGTGGCTTTCCCACGCCGACGAAAGGGCACCGCTGCGTGGTGTGCCACGAGGAGCGCTCGGGTTCGGTCGAAGAAGTGCACTCGAAACACGTCGAGAAAGCCAACTGCGTGGTGTGTCACGGATTCATTCCGGACACGCACGTTGCCATCGGCTCGGGCAACCGCGACAACTGCACGCTCTGCCATGGCGGCGCCTACCAGGGAACGTCCGTCGAAGAGCTCCACAAGAAAATGGTCCCGCGCGGGACGAGCTGCATCGAGTGCCACCGCGACGGCCGGCCCCCGGTCGACGTGGTGCCCGGCGTGCCGGTCGGCTCGGCCGTGCACGTCTGTGACGTGTGCCACACCGACAAGAGCCCGAGCGAGTTCTCCGGCGACATGGAAGGCTTGCACAAGAAGCACGTCGGGAAGCGGATCGACTGCGGAGCGTGCCATGCCGATGCGAACCTCCAGGACGATCGCGACCCGATGCCTGCGGTTGACGATCCGCGCCGCGCCCAGCTCGATCGAGCGTCGAATCACGAGTGCGACTTCTGCCACGCCGGCGGCAAGAGTGGCGACCCGCAGCAGGTCCATCAGAAACACGTAAACGGCCAGTGGCAGTGGTGCTACAACTGTCACGAGGGAGACGACTTGAGGCCGCTCGGCCTTGCCGGCCCTGTTACGCAGCCGGCCGAGGCGTGCGCGCTTTGCCACAGTAACCGCACGTACAACGACGCCTTCCCCTTCGCTATCCACGAGAAGCACTCCGGAAAGAAGAAGGGACTCGTCAAGTGCTACGCTTGCCACCAGGGCGCGCCCCCACTGCGGGATTGGCCGGACGCCTGGCGCTAAGGCGCCAGCGACTCCGGCGCGCAAGACGGCGGCGGTGGCGGAGGCGCGGTCACCGTCAAGGGGCACGGGCCGGCGCTGGCACCGCCCCGAATACCGTTTATCGTCGATCCCGACTTGACGGTTCAGGTGGTGGCAGCCGACACGAGGACCTGTCTGGAGGCGCATTTCTCATCGCCCAAGAGGAACAACGACGAAACGTTCAAGGCGAAGTAGCTGCATTTGGTCCTTTGAGGAGTGAACCGATTGCCCCCTTGACAGTGCGGAGCCGGCTGGATTAGCCTGCCGGGTGGGTTTCCTCCTGCGCCCGTGCGCAGGGGCAATCGGGGCCGCCGGCCGGGGGAGCGGCCCCGGGGAGGGCCGGCTATGGACGGGCGAGCAGCCGAAGGGGCCCGCCGGACGGCGCGGGGTGCGGCAAGGGCCTTTCTTGTAGGTCTCTTCCTACTTTCCTCTTTAACACCTACCAGTAGTCAAGCAGCGACGAATGAGGAGCTGTGCAACGAGCAAATCGGCAAGGCGTTCGCGCGGGCCGAGATCGCGGAGCTAAACAGGATAGGCCGTTGTCTGACCAAATCGAACGAGTACCGGTCGTGCTCGGCGGCAGCCCCGGACGAAGATTCGCACGTGGCTGCGGCACTGGAGCGGTTGTGGTCTGGGGTGGTCGATTGGGACAAGCCTTGCTCGAAGGCCGTGGTATCGGACGGGGTTCCAGTTGGAAACTTCGGTCCAGGTGCCTCGGGGGAATGCGATGGCACTCCGGCCACGCTCGCCGATCTTGCGGTGTGCCTGACCGGGGCGGCCCGGCGGTTGGACGCCCACTATCGCCAGCGCCTGGACCTGCCGGCCGAGCTGCCGCAGGCCGTTGGCGAGAGGAAGTGCATTCTGAAGGCGCACCGGACGGCGGCCAGAGCGATCCGGGT
>CAYZHO010000071.1:0-3044 GCA_964478045.1 uncultured Myxococcales bacterium
TCGCGGGACTTCAATGATTTCAACTACTTGGAAATTGTACTTATCCCTGTCGAGCCCTCGAGGTCGCCGAGGACTCGCCGCGCACCGTTGTAGCCTGGAACGCCGGTCACGCCGGGGCCCGGATGGCAGGCCGAGCCACACATGTAAAGTCCGGCGATCGGGGTTCTGTAGTCCGCCCAGCCGGGCACCGGCCGGCGGCTCCACATCTGGCCCGGATGGAGCAGGCCGTGGCAGAAGTCGCCGGCCGTGATTCCGAACGCTTTTTCGAAGTAGCGCTGAGTGAGCACTACGCGGTCGACGATGATCTCGGGAAGGTTCGGCGCGAAGCGAGCCATGACCCCAATCACCCGGTCGGCCATTCGTTCGGCCAACTCTCGGTGGCGGTCGGCCGGGACGTTGTAAGGAAAGTAGTGCGAGAAGAACGTGCACGCGTGGTACCCGGGCGGGGCGGCCGATGGATCGAGCAGGCTTGGAATGTGGTAGTAGCTGAGCGGTTCGTCAGGAAGCTCCCCGCGGCGGTATTGCTGCCAGCACCGGTTTACGTATTCGGGGGAAGGTATGTAGCTGGCGATCCACCGGAGGTCGCCCTCGTTGATGTACTCCATGTGCCCGGTGAATTCGGGCAGACCGCTGAGCGTCAGGTGGATCTGCACGTACCCGTTGCGGTAGTCGATCTCTCGGACCGCCTGCGCGAAGTCACGAGGGCAGTGCTCTTCGCCCACCAGCTCGAGGAATGTCTTGTTTGCATCGACGCTTGACAGGACCACCCGGGCCGAGATCGTCCGGCCGTCGCGCAGTTCGACGCCGACCGCTCGCCCGCCTTCGATCACGATGCGGCGGACCGGGGCCCGATAGATGACCTCCCCACCGTGTGCCTCGAGCGCCCGCACGAGCGCCTTGCTCAGGTTGCCGATTCCTCCTTTGACCATCCGAAAGCGGTTGGCGATACCGCCCACCGTGTAGTGGTAGGCCATCGAAAGGGCGCTTCCAGGCGAGTACGGACCCATGTGCGTTCCATCGATCGTCATTGCGCAGATCGAACCCTGGATGCAGCGATCCATGTCCGGGTCGGGGAAGAATCGCCGCAGGATGTCCATGCAGCTTCCGTGGAAGCACAGGGCCAACAGCTCGCGCGTTTGCTCGTCCGGGGCACCGGCGATCACCTTCTCGATCGGTTCGGGAGCTCGCATCCATCCGGGTCCGGCGATCTCGTTGAACTTCTGCATGAACTCGAACATTGCGGTGACGCGCGCGAACGTCTCCGGACCGTGGTCGTTCATCAGGTGATTCGCCATCTCCCCGGGGTCGTTGTACGCCACGAACGGGACGTCCCCGGGCTCCCCAAAGGTATTGAAAGAGGTACGTGGTGTGATGACTTCGTAGCCGTACTTGCGGAGCTCGAGCGCTTCTTCCATTTCCTCGCGGAACAAGATCAAAGCCCAGGCGCCGACGCTGTGGCGAAAGCCCGGGAACAGCTCCTTGGTAGCGGCCATGCCGCCGGGAGCGCTGGTTCGCTCGAGACACGCGACGCGCAGTCCCGCGCGTGCCAAGACGGTGGCGGCCACCAGTCCGTTGTGCCCGGCTCCGATGACGAGCGCGTCGTAATCGGCCATTGCTTTCGACCTCCGGCGAGGCATTTACTGCAGGGCGCGCCTTCACACCAGTTGCGCCGTGCCCCCCGCCCGGGGGCCTCGCAGCACAGGTGTGGACCATCAGCTCGACGTTGACTAGACTCGCGCCGTGGCGAAGCAGCCCGATACATCGGGGGGCCCGGGAGGCGGCGGGCGGGGGCGCTTTTCGCAAAAGGTTCTCGAGGCGGCCGTGCGAGCGGTTCGCCCGCGCTACGGGCCCTACGACGTGCCGGTCGACGAGCGGGTTGCAGCAGCCTGTCTGAGTTTCATGGCTTACCTGCCGCCCGCCGTGCGCATGGCCCTACCGTTCGGCTTGGTGTTGCTCGAGTGGTCTCCGTTGCTGTTTGGGTTCGGGATGCGCCGTTTCAGCCGCCTCGACGGCGAGCGCGCCACGGCCTATTGGGAGCGGTTGCTGCGGGCGCCCGCTCCGCTGTCGTCGATGGCGGCGGGACTGCGCGCGCTCGTCCTTTTATGCTTCTACGAGCAGCCCGAGATTCTCTCAGCGCTCGGCGTTCGCTGGAGAGAACGGGCCGAGGAGCTCGTCGAGCGGCGGGCGCGCCTGCTCGAGATGCCCGAGGAACTCGCCAATCCGAGAAACGCAGCGGGAGGGCGGCGGTGACAACGGCCTCAGGCCAAGGGGGGCTTCGGCCCCCCGAGCACTCCATTCGTTATCCAAACGTCGAGAACGGCATCCAGATCGGCCCGCGAACTACCGTCCGGCGCTACCAAGCCGACGTCGTCGTGGTGGGGACGGGCGCTGGGGGCGCCACTGCGGCAGCCCGCCTTCGGGATGCCGGCTTCGATGTGCTCATGCTCGAAGAAGGTGCCCTGTGCCGCACCGAGACCTTCACGACCGACGTTGTCCGGTCCGCCCAGCGCCTCTATCGCGACGCCGGCACCTCCGCGATCCTTGGCGATCCACCTATTTTGTTTGCCGAGGGGCGCTGCGTTGGGGGATCGACCGTTGTTAACGCCGGCATGTGCTGGCGGACTCCCGACCGGGTACTCGAGCACTGGAGCCGCGATCTCGGACTCGCTGGGACGGATCCGGCCGCCATGGCCCCGTATTTCGAAGAGGCCGAGCGAATTCTGCACGTCGAGTACCAAAACAGCGACACGTTAGGGCGCAACGACCAGTTGTTCGTCGAAGGCGCCCGCAAACTGGGCTGGAAAGTAGTCGACAACCCGCGCAACATGCGCCGCTGTGTCGGGCTAAACAACTGCGGGTTGGGCTGTCCTACCGGGGCCAAGCAGTCCATGCTGGTCACCGAAATCCCGCGCGCCCTGGCGGCCGGCGCTCGCCTCGTCACGCACGCTCGGGCCGACCGGGTGCTGCTGCGCGGAAGCCGAGCGGTGGGAGTAGCGGGGACCTTCGTCGACGGGCGGGGGCGGCGCTATGGCCGCTTCCAGGCC
>CAYZHO010000071.1:3054-12087 GCA_964478045.1 uncultured Myxococcales bacterium
TCCAGGCCCTCGCCCGGCTCGTCGTTCTTGCCGCTGGTGCGCGCCAGACTCCCGGGATCCTCAAGCGCAGCCGATTGCGCCACCGAATGATCGGCCGGGGCCTGCACACCCACCCGAACGCCAAGGTGATCGGGATATTCGATGAGGTGATCGAGCCGTGGCGCGGTGCCCATCAGGCTCACCAGGTGCACGAGTTTCTCGATGAAGGGATCTTGATTGGTTACGCCGCCGTTCCTCCGGGGCTGCTGGCGGCTGCTGTACCCGGATTAGGCTACGCGCATGGCCGCCGCATGGAACTATACAACCACATGCTCACCGCCGCTTGTCTGATCGAGGACACCGGGGAAGGGACCGTGGGGCTGGGCCCAGACTGCCAGCCGTGGATGCGGTTCGTGCTGTCGGACCAGGACGTGGAACGAATCCACCGGGGCGTGCGCTTGGTCAGCCAGCTTATGTTCGCGGCGGGTGCGCGCCGGGTATTGCTGCCGTTTAGAAGCTTGCCGGAGCTCGCAGGTCCGGGCGAACTCGACCGGATCGATGCCCGGGGCCGCCGCAAGAGCGACATGGAGCTGATGACCGTCCACATCATGAGCAGCTGCAGAATGTCGAACGACGCAACGCGGGGCGCCTGCGATGCGTGGGGGCGCGTTCACGACATCGCGGGGCTGGTCGTTGCCGATGCTAGCGCCGTTCCGTCGCCGGTCGGTGTGAATCCGATGGAAACGATCGTTGCTCTGGCGCTGCGCAACGCGGACCGTTGGATCGAAGATCTGCGGAGGGAAGGCCGTGCTCGTACTGCCTAGACCGGACGGGGATCTCGTCCGCGATGTGCATCCGATACGGCGGATCGTGCCGTTCCTGATGCCGACGCGGACCGAGTCGTTCGTTTTGTCCCGGCAGCAGATCGAAGCGCGTCCGGCCATCGATTTCCTCGAGCAGTTCAACAAGGAGCGGCCGCCGGAGCGGCGGGCCACGATGTTCCACCTGTTATTGCGCGCCATCGCTCGCGTTCTCGAGGAGCGCCCGCGGCTCAACCGGTTCATCGCGGGCGGGCGCCTGTACCAGCGCCGCGGGGTTTGGATTTCGTTTAGCGCCAAGCAGAGCATGGCCGAGAACGCGCCGCTGTTTACGTGCAAGAGGCGCTTCGATTGCGGCGAGTCTCTGGGCGAGATGGTCGACGGCATCTACGAAACCCTGGCTGGAGGGCGGGCCGGACGCGAGTCGGCCACCGACCGCGAAGTCAAGCTTCTGGTGCGCCTCCCGCCGTCGCTGCTCCGGGTGCTCGTGCGGGTGGTCCGGCGCCTCAACGACTGGAACTTGCTGCCGCCTTCGATGATCGCCAACGATCCGATGTTTGCTTCGGTCTTTGTCGCCAACCTCGGGAGCGTTGGACTAGACGCTTGTTACCACCACAACTACGAGTACGGCACGATTCCGATATTCGTCGTCATGGGGCGCCTTCATCGCGCTCCGGTCGTCGTCGGCACCGACCGCATTGAAGTGCGCGAAGTCTTCGATCTGAAGTACACGTACGACGAGCGGATCGAAGACGGGTTCTACTGTGCCCGCGCTCTCGAACGGCTCAAGTATCTGCTCGAGCATCCGGCCGAGCTTTAGAGGGCGGCCGTGCAGGCTGGGTGACCCGGGACTGCCCGGAGACTGTGTTGAGACGGCGACTTTCGGGGGCTAGCGTACGTTGATCTCGGAGGTGGCAAACGTGACGGCGATTCTTTCTTACGGCGCGTACGTGCCGTTTTACCGACTTGCGCGGGCCACCATCTCGGCCGCCCTCGGCGTCGATGCCGGCAAAGGAGCGCGGGCAGTCGCTTCTTACGATGAGGACACGGTTACGATGGCCGTCGAGGCCGCACGCGCCTGCATGGCTGCCGCGGGGGCAGCGGTTCCAGATGTCGTCTCGTTTGCGACGACAGATCCGCCTTACCTGGAAAAGCTCAACGCCGCGACCGTGCACGCGGCTCTCGACTTACCGTCCGAAGCACGAGCGGTCGACTTGGCCTGCTCGTTGCGCTGCGGGTTGGCCGGACTGCTGCAGGCCGCCGACGCCGCGGCCTCCGGGCGGACCAGCCTCGTAACCATGTCCGACATCCGCATCGGCGCTCCCGAGGGGCCGGCCGAGCGCGGAGGGGGAGACGGCGCGGCCGCGTTCTTGGTCGGGCCGGGAAAGGGAATTGCGCGGATCGTTGAGACATATTCGGAAACCCACGAGTATCTCGCGCAGTGGCGGGCGCCGGGCCAGCGCTTCGCCCGCGCTTGGGAAGAGCGCTTTGCCTTGACCCAAGCCTACCAGCCGCTCATGCAGCGCGCGGCGGCCACCCTGCTCGAGCGCGCCGGCGTGGGCGTCGAGCGCATCAAGGCGGCCGTACTCGATGCACCAAACCCGCGTGCCGCCGGACCGGTGGCAAAGGCCATCGGCCTGAGGCCGGAACAGATGGTAGATTCGCTGCTGACCGAAATAGGGCACACCGGCACCGCGCACGCGGGACTCATGCTGGCCTCGGCGCTCGACCGGGCCGAACCCGGCGACCTCTTGCTGGTCGTGTCGGTCTCCGATGGGGTGGACGGCTTGCTCCTCGAAGTGACCGAAGGGCGCAAGACGTTCGAGCCACGGCGTACCGTTGCAGCGCTTGTGGCTTCCAAGCGGGACGATTTGCCCTATACGCGCTATCTCAAGTGGCGGGGATTGCTGGAGACAGAGCCACCCCGGCGGCCGGATCCGGATCGGCCGGCGGCCCCGCCCTCGTTGCGCTCCGAGCGGTGGAAGTTTGCCTTCGTCGGCTCCCAGTGTTCGGCCTGCGGCACTTACCACTTACCTCCACAGATCGTGTGCGTGGCATGCCGCGCAAGCGGTCGGATGAAGCCGGCCCCGTTCGCCGACCGGCGGGCTTCGATCCGGACTTTCACCATCGATCGACTCGCCTACACGCCGCAGCCCCCGATGGTGGTGGCGGTCATTGATTTCGAGGGTGGCGGGCGGTTCGAGAGCGAGCTGACAGACTGCGAGCCCGAGAAAGTCGAGATTGGGCAGCAGGTCGAGATGACGTTCCGGCGCTTGTACACCGCGCAGGGGGTCCATAATTACTTTTGGAAGGCGCGTCCGATCCGGTAGGGGCGGCCGAGGAGTGATCGCAATGGCGAGTCACGGGATCCGCGACCGAGTGGCAATCGTTGGAATGGGCTGCACTGCGTTCGGCGAGCATTGGGACAAGGGAGTGGCCGATCTGCTCGTCGAGGCGGCGACGGAAGCCTACGAGTCAGCGGGCATCGACGCGGATCGAGTCGATGCCTACTGGCTTGGAACGATGGGGAACCTGTCGGGTCTGGTTCTGTCCGAACCGCTCAAGATCCAGTACAAGCCCGTCAGCCACGTCGAAAACTTCTGCGCTACGGGCAGTGAAGCTCTGCGCAACGCTGCATACGCTGTGGCGGCGGGGGCGTACGACTGCGTGATGGCCATCGGGGTCGAAAAACTGAAAGACTCGGGATTTTCCGGCCTCGTGGTGGGTTCGCCCCCGAACGATGGGACGATCGCGCAGTTGACCGCCCCGGCCCAGTTCTCGATGCTCGCCCCTGCCTACTTCAAGAAGTACGGCGTCGACCCCGAGACCGGAAGGGAAGTGCTGGCGCGCATCGCCTACAAGAACCACGCCAATGGAGCGAAGAATCCGAAGGCGCAGTTCCGCAAAACCGTTCCGCTCGAGCAGATCAAGTGCTCTCCCCGAGTTGCCGATCCGCTCGGCATCATGGACTGTTCGGGCGTCAGCGACGGGTCGGCGGCTGCGATCCTGGTGCGCGCCGAAGACGCCCACAAGTACACGGACAAGCCGATCTTCATCAAGGCGCTGTCGTTCGTAGCCGGTCCGGCCGAAGGCCCGCTCAGGCAGGACTACGACTTTACGACCTTTCCGGAGGTGGTAGCCTCGGCGCGCGACGCTTACGCACAGGCTGGGATTTGCAATCCGCGCGAAGAGCTTTCGATGGCCGAGGTGCACGACTGCTTCACGCCGACCGAGCTCGTGCTTTACGAAGACCTCGGGTTCTCCGAGCGCGGCCAGGCATGGAAGGACGTGCTTGAGGGAACGTTCGAGCTGGACGGTGTTTTGCCGGTCAATCCGGACGGCGGGCTGAAGTCCTTCGGACACCCAATCGGTGCCTCGGGGCTACGGATGATGTACGAGATGTGGCTTCAGCTGCGCGGAGAAGCGGGCCAGCGGCAGATTGCGAATCCGCGCCTCGGGCTCACGCACAACCTCGGTGGCCGGCCAGGCCGTTGCGTGAGCTTCGTTTCGATCGTCGGCAAGTAGCCACCGCCGGCTCCGCAGGCTCCGTTCCTACCAGCACTGTTCCGACAGCGGTTGCTCGCGGGAGCAAGCGAGGCTGTCCGTGACCCCTGCTGCCAAAAACGCGCAAGCGTTCATGATGGCGCCGCGGCGAGCCTCGTCGCGAGTACTCGCTTCGACCGTTCGGCATTTCGTCTTTCCCTTGTACTGCATGCACACGCGGCAACGGGCAGCCTGCAGCGTCATCGTCTGGTAGAAGAGATATCCGGCAACGGCGGCGAGAAGCGCCGTCCCAATGATTCCGACCTTGGTGACTCGGCGCGCGGGCGCCTTGCGGGCATCGCTCATCGTTCTTTGTCTTTTTCTCCTGAAAGACCGCGCGCGGCCCTCCAGGCGAGGGTTGCGCAAAGGAGCCGAGCGGTCAATCGAGTGGGTCCGGGTGGCGCCGCGCCGAGCTGGTGCCCGCCGGGCGATGCGGCTATCGTCGGCCGCAATGCCAACCGCCTTCGAACGGCTGCAAGCGGCGCTTGCACTTGCCGGTGAATCGCGAGTCGGTGCGGAGACGGGCCTACTCGTTGAGCTGCTCGGCCACTCCGCCCGCCACGTGCAGCGCGCCGCGGCCGATGCCATTACCGAACTGCTCCGCGACCGCAGCCGCGACTGCGCGCTGCGGGAGCGGCTTCGCGCGTGTCTGAGGCCTGGCACGCCTCAGCGCACCGGCGCCGCCTTGGTGCTGGCGGGTGCCTCGGAGGCAAGCGGCGAAGTCGTTGGGGCGCTTGTCGAGGCGTTTGGTTCCGCCGACTCCGATGCACGCTGGGCGGCCATCGAGGCTGCGAGCGAGTTGATGCGGAAAAATCCGGCGGTGGTCGCGAGCGTGCGCGAGGCGCTTTCGGACGATCACCCAGTGAGGCGGCGCAGCGCCCTGGCGTGTCTGGTCGCAGCGCAAAAGATCGAACCTCAGGAGCTTGTGATGTGCCTCGGCGACTCGGATGCCGGGGTGCGGGTAACGGCGGTGAATGCGGTTGCGTCCCTGAACCAAGCGAGTGGCGAGCTGCTGGCGGAGCTCGCTCGCATTGCGGCAACCGACCGGGACACAGGGTGCCGCTGTGCTGCCGTGCATGCGGTGGCACGCCTGGCCGGCGATCGAGAGCGCCTGCGCGGGTGGCTCGAAAACGTAGCGGCGGCAGGTGAGCAACCGCCGAGCGTACGCCGGCTGGCAAGCCGGTTGCTCAAAACACGCTTCGGGCAGGAACGACAAAAAACGCACGGGGAGGCGTCCATGAGCCGAGATGAGGGAAAGCTGATTTCGAAAACGTGTCAGCCGTGCCGTGAAGGCACGGCGCCGCTGGAGCCCGAGCAGTGGAAACCGCTCCTCAAGCAACTCGACCGCTGGGAGGTCGTCGGCGGCCATCACTTGCGCAAGGCGTATCGGTTTCCCGACTTTCGTACGGCCCTCGGGTTTGTCAACGCAGTTGGAGAGCTTGCGGAAAGAGAGGGGCACCATCCCGAACTGCACCTTGGCTGGGGCCGGGTCGAGATCGAGATCTGGACCCACAAGATCGACGGCCTGAGCGAAGCCGACTTCGTCCTAGCAGCAAAAATCGATCAACTGCGGGTTGCGTAAGAGAGTGGTGGGCGCCGAGCTAGGCGGTAGCGTTTTGTCCGCTTAGTTCCCGCAGAATTGCTTCGTACCCTTCGCGGTAGCTCGGATACAGGAGCCGGTACCCGGTGGCGCGCAGGCGCTCGTTCGAGCACCGCTTGTTGGTGAGTGGCAGCGGGATGGTTGGATCCTCCGCAGGCGGTGCAGACCCAAGGCGCTGCGCAAGCCACTCGATGACTTCGCGCCACGTCGCCGGCCGGTCGTCACTGCCGATATAGCATGGTTCGGGGTCGGGGTGGTCCATGAGGTGTAAGAGCAGCCGAGCGGCGTCTTCCCGGTGGATACGGTTGCTGTAGCAGGGAGCCGGGTGCACGCGCGCCGCGCCCCGCTGCACGCGCTCGAGCAGGGATCGCCGCTCGGTGCCGTAAATACCCGAGAGCCGAACGACGGTGGCCGGGCAGGGAGCAGCAGCGACGAGGCGTTCGCTCTCCACGAGGATCTGTCCTTGTGCCGAACGCGGCTCGGTAGGCGAGCTTTCGTTTACCCATTCCCCGGTGGTCTGACCGTAAACGGCCGTGCTCGAGGTGTAGAAGAGGCGCTGGGGCTTCGGGCGTTGCTTGCCGAGTGCGTCGAGGAGATTGGCGAGGCCGCGCAAGTAAACCGCGCGGTACTCCTCGGGGCTTGGTCCGTCTGCTGCCGCGGTGAAGAAGACGAAGTCGAAGGGGCCACCGAGATCTCGCAGGTCCGCCGAGCGCCGGAGATCGGCTCGCACAGCGGGAAGCCCATCCGGCAAGCGCTCCACCTTGCGGCGCAGCGCGAGGACGCTGTGCCCGGCTTCGGCTGCGAGTTGTGCGAGGCGGGTGCCAACATAGCCGCACCCCGCAATGAGGATTCGCGCCACGAAGCCATTATTGCTGTTTCACAAGGCTCGGGATAGGCTCGATTAGTTTTCTTACCGCAGGGCTATCCTTTCATTAGGCCGGCTTTCCGGGGCTATAAGCCGGTTTCGGCTGAGGTCATGGGGCGGGCCAAGCAGCGGCGCCGATACGAGCATCGCCTCGCGTCCCGGCGGTAAGTGCTGGAGTCGTTTCGCAAGGAGGACAGCGGTCACAGTGGCAATGGAGTTGCGAGAAGAACTGCGCGCGCGTTTCGGCCTCGAAGGGATCGAATACCGGTACAACCTGGACAAAAAAACCCTGTTCCAAGAGGCGATCGCCCACGACCGGGGGCGGATTCGCCCGGACGGTCCGGACGGCGAGCAGAAAGCATACGCGACCAAGCTTGGGCTTGCCGGCCCCCTCGTGTTCTACACGGATCCCACGTGTACCGGACGGCCGGTTCAAGACACGTTCGGAGTGGCGTGGCCGGAGTACGAAGACCGGGTATGGTGGAAGGGGGACTTCCAGCCGTTTGATCCCGAGCGGTTCGAGCCGCTGGTGCGGCGAGTCGTCGAGCACCTTAACCGGCGCGGACGTCACCTTTACGTGAAGGACGTCTACTGCGGGACCGACCCGAGCTACGCGGTGCCGTACCGGCTTGTGAGCGAATACGCGGCCCACTCGCTGTTTGCGCACAATATGTTTCCCAAGCAGGTCCGAGGCGTTGCCGACGAAGACGCGAAGCGGTGGACCATGCTGAACGTTCCGTCGTTCCGGTGCGAACCAGAGCGGGACGGTACCCGTTCGGACCGGGCCGTCATTGTCGATTTCAAGAACCGCCTCGTTCTGGTGGCCGGTCGTGCCGACTACTGCGGCGTGGTCAAGAAGTGCATGTTCACCGTGATGAACTACCTGCTCCCCGAAATGGCACACCTGTCCATGCATTGTTCGGCCAACGTCGGAGCGCGGGGCGACGCGGCGATCCTGTTTGGACTGTCCGGCACCGGGAAAACCACGTTGTCGGCCGATCCGGACCGCCGCTTGATCGGTGATGACGAGCACGCATGGACGGCCGAAGGGGTCTCGAACCTAGAAGACGGCTGCTACGCGAAGCTCATTGATTTGAACAAGCAAGCCGAGCCGGTGATTGCGGCGGCCCTGTCGATGGAGGGCACCCTGATCGAGAATGTTCCCCCGCTTCCGGGCAAGCCGCTCGAGGAAACCGACCCGCAGGAACTCGACCTGACGGACCGAAGCATTACGGAGAACACGCGCTTCTCGTACCCACTGACGTGCAATCCGAACGTCGCCGAAGGAGCTCGCGGGCCGCACCCGGAGACGATCGTGCTCCTAACGGCCGACGCCTTTGGGGTGCTGCCTCCAGTGTCGATTCTCGGGGAAGAGGAAGTGATGTACCACTTTGTTTCCGGCTTTACCTCGAAGCTGGCGGGAACAGAAGTCGGCATCACCGAGCCTCGGGCGACCTTTAGCGCGTGCTTCGGCGCTCCGTTCATGTCTCAGAAACCGTCCGTATACGCCAAGCTGCTTGGCGACAAGATGCGCCAGCACAAGACTAGGTGCATTCTCCTGAATACCGGCTGGACTGGGGGCCCGTACGGGGTTGGCAAGCGCATTTCCATCCGCGACACCCGCGCGCTCCTCAACGCCGCGCTCGAGGGCAAGCTTCACGCGGACGGTGTGGAGTATGAGAGGCACCCGGTCTTCAACCTGCGATTTCCAAAGGCGTGCCCGGGGGTGGACCCCCAAGTGCTCAATCCCCGCAACACTTGGCCGAACAAAGCGGACTACGACAAGCAAGCCGAGCGATTGCGGGACATGTTCCGGGAGAACTTCGAAAAGCAAGGGTTCGCGGCGCTCGGTATCAAGCCGGTGATGTAGGAACTCGGGGTATATAGAAGCTGGGGTACCGGCCCCTGCTGCGCCGATCTCGGTTTACCCTCCTGCGTCTTGAAAAAAGCGGCGGAGACTGCCCCCCGTATGGGCGCTCGGGCGTCGATTTTCCTGTTGACATAACCCGGTGCTAGCCGCCACGTTACTTGTGCTGTGGCGACAGCGGTTTCTCGCAGCTTGCGCGGAGGGAAGATCCTCGGGAGGGGTTGGTGCGCCGCTTTCCTGACCCTGGGTGCAGTAGTCTGGGGAACCGCCGGCTGGGCGGGTTCCATTTCCACCGTGGCGCAGGTGGGGTCGGCGAGCCCGGTGCCCGGCGCTGAGTTTCGTTCGCTTAAACTGCCGGGTC
>CAYZHO010000072.1:0-11962 GCA_964478045.1 uncultured Myxococcales bacterium
CCCGGGTGCGACGCAAGCAGGCGTACGAGCTCGGCTCCCGCGTAGCCCGTCGCACCAACGACGGCCACCGGGACCTGCTTGCCTGCCCCCACCGGACTACCTCTTGGAGTACTGAGGCCTCTTGCGGGCTTTGTGCCGGCCGTACTTCTTGCGTTCGACCTCGCGCGCGTCGCGCGTGAGAAGGCCGGCCTTCTTGAGCGTGGGCCGCACCTCCGGCTTCGCTTCGCACAGCGCCCGGCTGATCGCGTGCCGGATGGCGCTGGCTTGAGCCGAGATGCCGCCACCACGCACCTTGGCGATCACGTCGAACTGCCCGACCGTAGAAGTGAGCTCGAGCGGCTGAGCGATGATCATCCGCAGCGTCGGGCGGGGAAAGTAGTCTTCGAGAGAACGCGAGTTGACAACCATCTTCCCCTCGCCCGGGCGCAGGCGCACGCGCGCCACGGCGGTCTTGCGTCTTCCGGTAGCTGGAAACTCCTGAACTTCCATCGCTCCTGCCAAGTTCAACTCAGAGCGCCAACGGCTCGGGTCGCTGTGCCACGTGCGGGTGTTCGGGGCCCGCGTACACTTTGAGCTTGCGGGCCAGCTTGCGGCCCAAGCGGTTGCGCGGAAGCATTCCTACGACCGCCCGGCGCACGAGTTCTTCCGGCCGCCGGGCCAGCAACTGCCCTGCCGTCTCCTGCCGAATCCCGCCCGGGTATCCAGTGTGCCGGTAGTAGATCTTGTCCTGCACTTTCTTGCCGGTCAGGACGACCTTGTCCGCATTGATCACGACGACGAAGTCGCCGCAGTCCACGTGCGGGGTAAACGCCGGGTTATGCTTGCCCCGCAGGATCGCGGCCACGCGGGACGCCAGGCGCCCGAGCGGCTTTCCGGCCGCATCGACGACGTACCACTTGCGGGCGCTGCGGGCCTCTTCCACGCTCAGGCTTTTGGTAACCTTTTGCATTTCGCTTCTCGTCCGCCGGGCGCTTTCGGTAAGCCGAAAAGATGGCGGGGTCGACGAGACTCGAACTCGCGACCTCCGGCGTGACAGGCCGGCGTTCTAACCAACTGAACTACGACCCCGCGCTAGCGGCGCTTACTTACCAAGCGCAAGACGCCCTGATACCAGCTCGGCGCGCACACTTCAAACGCGTCTCGGCTTTTTCTCCCCGGCTCCCTCAAGCCACCCGCCGGCTTTTTTCTGGCCTGCCACTCCTCGGGGGGCCCTCCACGCCTTGTGCTCAGCACACCAGGGTTCGGACCGCCGCCGCCCACCCCAGCCCCGCGGTTTGGGACACCGTTCTCGGTTTCCTCCGGGACTGGTGGACCCGCCACATTCTGGAAGAGGACGCTCTCTATCGCGACTACTTCGGCGGGGTTTAGCCGAGCCTTCCTCGCGCGCGAAGAAACCCCGTGCCGCGCTACGCACAAGTGGCCGACCCGAGCAAAATCAAGCGGTTGGAAATTGTACTTATCCCTGTCAAGTGGTGGGCGGTACTGGACTTGAACCAGTGACCCCCGGCTTGTAAGGCCGATGCTCTCCCAGCTGAGCTAACCGCCCGACGCCAACAGAGTATTCACGAATCTCGGCACGGTCCAAACGGTCTTTGTTTGGCCGCCGCGGTTGCGCACTCGGCAACCCTTTGGTTACACCCCCACCACGAGCCGCGCCGCCGTGCCTGGGAGCTCTCCGAACACGCCGAGCTCGGTACGGCCGGTCTCTAGCAGCCGCGCATTCAGTGCGTGACGACTTCGCCTTCTTCGCTGCCTGTAGGCTCCGGAGCCTCGGGGGCAGGCTGCAGGTCGAACGCGAGGGGCAGCGGCCCGAGGTCACGCGGCCTCTCGACGACGAACACCGACTTGCGCCCTTCGGGCAAGACGAGGGCTTCGCGCAAGACCTCGTCCATGTGCTCGACCGTCTGAATCTCGATCTCCTTGAGAACGGTCTTTGGAATTTCCTTGATGTCCTGGACGTTCTCGGCCGGAATCAGGACCTTTTTGATGCCCGCCCGGTGGGCGGCCATCACCTTCTCCTTAAGACCGCCGATCGGCAGAATGCGGCCGCGCAGAGTAATCTCCCCGGTCATCGCCACGTCCGGGCGCACCGGCAGCCGCGTCAGGGCCGAAACCAGCGAGGTTGCCATCGTGACACCGGCCGACGGCCCATCCTTCGGAATCGCACCCTCGGGCACATGGATGTGGACGTCGATCTTCTGGTAGAAGTCGATCGGCAAGCCGAGCTCCTGCGCCCGCGAGCGCACGTAACTCATCGCGGCTTGCGCCGACTCCTGCATCACGTCCCCGAGCTGGCCCGTGATCGTAAGCTTGCCCTTGCCGGGCAGGACGGTCGCTTCGGTGTTGAGCAGCTCGCCCCCTTGCTCGGTCCAGGCCAGCCCCGTGGTCACGCCGACCATAGCCTCGGCCTCGGCGCGCCCGTGGCGGTACTTCGGCGGGCCGAGGTATTTCTCGAGCATGCGCGAGCTGATATGCACCGACGAACGCTCTTCGTTGCTCACCACTTCGACCGCGACTTTCCGGCAAATCGCGGCGATTTCACGCTCGAGATTGCGGACTCCCGCCTCTTTCGTGTAGCGCCGGATGATCGTCAGCAGCGCGTTGTCGGAAAACGAAATCTGGTCTTCCTTGAGCCCGTTCGCCTCGCGTTGCTTGGGGATGAGGAAGTGCTTGGCGATGTTGAGCTTCTCGATCTCCGTGTAGCCGGCAATGCGGATGATCTCCATCCGGTCCTGCAGCGGCCGCGGAATGCGGTCAAGGACATTGGCGGTGGTCACGAACATTACCTTCGACAGGTCGTAGTCGCAGTCGAGGTAATGATCGTTGAACGACACGTTCTGTTCGGGGTCGAGCACCTCGAGCATCGCCGACGCGGGGTCGCCCCGGAAGTCGGTCGACATCTTGTCGATCTCGTCGAGCAGGAAGACCGGGTTGCCTTTGCCGGCTTTCTTGAGGCTCTGGATGATCTTGCCCGGCATCGCCCCGATGTACGTGCGCCGGTGCCCGCGAATCTCGGCTTCGTCGCGCACCCCGCCGAGCGAAACGCGCACAAAGCGCCGGCCGAGAGCCCTCGCGATCGAACGCCCGAGCGAGGTCTTGCCCACGCCGGGCGGACCCACGAGACACAGAATCGGGCCCTTGATCTGCCCGACCAGTTTGGTGACGGCCAGGTACTCGAGAATGCGCTCTTTGACCTTTTCGAGCCCGTAGTGGTCCTCGTCGAGAACGCGGCGGGCCTCTTCGATGTCGATACGGTCTTCCGTATAGTCGGCCCACGGCAGCGACAGCATCCAGTCGATGTAGTTGCGCACCACCGTCGCCTCGGCCGACATCGGCGACATCATCTTGAGCTTCTTGATTTCTTTCTCGGTCTTCTCGCGCGCCTCGTCGGGCATCTTCGACTTGGCGAGCGCCTCCTCGAGCTCCTGGATCTCGTTGCGGAACTCGTCCTTCTCGCCGAGCTCCTTCTGAATGGCGCGCATCTGCTCGTTGAGGTAGTACTCCTTTTGCGTCTTCTCCATTTGCTTCTTGACGCGGGAGCGGATGCGCTTTTCGACTTCCAGGATCTCGATTTCCGAGCGCAGATGCCCGAGTACCTTCTCGAGCCGTTCGGCCACGTCGAAGGTTTCGAGAAGCTGCTGCTTGTCGTCGATCTTGATGCCCAGGTGCGCGATGATCGTGTCCGCCAGGCGTGACGGGTTCTCGATCGAAGCCACCGTCATCACCATCTCCGGCGGTACTTTCTTGTTGAGGCGCACGTAGGACTCGAACACCGAGTTGATCGAGCGCATCAGCGCTTGAATCTCGGCGTTCTCAGTGTACTGCTCGACGATCGCTTCGGCCTCGACGGCAAAGTAACGCTCCGTGTCGAGGTAGCGCAGGATGCGGGCACGCTGCTGGCCCTCGACCAGCACCTTCACGGTTCCGTCGGGCAGCCGCAGCAGTTGCACTACGGTGCCGATCGTTCCGACCGGATGGATGTCTTCTTCCGTCGGATCGTTGGTCTTGGCGTCTCGCTGCGCGGCGAGCAGAATCCGCTGGTCCGTCTCCATCGCCGCTTCAAGAGCAGCGATAGACTTCTGGCGCCCCACGAACAGCGGCACCACCATGTGCGGGAACACGATGATGTCGCGCAGCGGCAGCAGAGGCAGCCGCTGGCGCTCGCCGCCGGGACCGGGACCACCGGACTGGGAATCACTTCGAAATCTCATGCGTACTCTCGATTCGACACCGCTACGCGCGCCCCCGGACTCATCCAGTCCGCGTGGCGCCCGCGTAGACGATGATCGGCTTTTCTTTGTGCTCGACGACTTCCTCGGAGATCACGACCTCCTCGATCTCCGGCCGGGAGGGGACCTCGTACATGACGTCGAGCATGATCGACTCCATGATCGCTCGCAGGCCCCTGGCCCCCGACTTACGGGCCATCGCCTCGCGCGCAATCGCCCGCAGAGCGCCCTCGGTGAAGCTCAGGCGCACGTTCTCCATCTCGAAGAGCTTTTGGTACTGCTTCGTGAGGGCGTTCTTCGGCTCTTTCAAGATGCGCACGAGTGCGTCCTCGTCAAGGTCGTCGAGTGTCGCGATGACCGGCAGCCGGCCAACAAACTCGGGGATCAGGCCGAAGCGCAGCAAATCTTCCGTCTGGACCTGATGCAGGAGGTTCTGGTTCTTGACGTCCTCCGCTCCGCGCACGTCGGCACCGAAACCCATTCCCTTCATGCCGACTCGCCGGCGGATGATGTCCTCGAGACCCACGAAGGCACCGCCGCAGATGAACAGGATGTTCGTCGTGTCCACCTGCAAGAACTCCTGCTGCGGGTGCTTGCGCCCGCCCTTGGGCGGCACGCTCGCCGTGGTCCCCTCAATGATCTTCAGAAGCGCCTGCTGCACTCCCTCGCCGGAGACGTCGCGCGTGATGGACGGGTTGTCCCCCTTGCGGGCGATTTTGTCGATCTCGTCGATGTAGACGATGCCACGTTGGCACTTCTCGACGTCGTAGTCGGCGTTTTGGAGCAGGTTCAAAATGATGTTCTCGACGTCTTCGCCAACGTAGCCGGCTTCGGTCAAGCTGGTCGCGTCGGCGATGGCGAACGGAACCTGCAGGAAGCGCGCCAGCGTTTGCGCCATCAGGGTCTTGCCCGAACCCGTCGGCCCGATCAGAAGGATGTTCGACTTTTGCAGCTCCACGTCGCCGGTCATCATCGCGGAGTCGATCCGCTTGTAGTGATTGTGGACGGCAACCGAGAGCACTTTCTTGGCGTGGTCCTGGCCAACCACGTACTGGTCGAGCACCCGGCGAATGTCGGCCGGCTTCGGAACCGACGAAACGGAGCTGATCGCTTCTTCCTGATCGCACTCCTCTGCGATGATGTCGTTGCATAGCTCGATGCACTCATCGCAGATGTAGACCGTCGGGCCGGCGATCAGCTTGCGCACCTCGTCCTGCCCCTTCCCGCAGAAGGAACAAACGAGATCTTTCGTTCTGTCGTCTCCCTTGCTCGCCATCGTCTGCTCCTGACCTAACTCTTCGCCGCAGCGGGCCGGCTGACGATCACCTCGTCGACAATGCCGAACTCGACGGCCTCCGGGCCCGACATGAACCGATCCCGCTCCGTGTGCTTTTCTATTGTAGCAATATCCTTCCCCGTGTGCCTCGCGAGGATTTCGTTGAGCTGCTCGCGAAGCCTGAGAATTTCCTTCGCGTGGATCTCAATCTCGGTCGCCTGGCCGTGAAACCCGCCCATCGGCTGGTGGATCATGATCCGAGAGTGCGGCAGCGCATAGCGTTTGCCCCGCGCTCCGGCCGCCAGCAGAACCGCCCCCATACTCGCTGCCTGGCCCAGGCACAGGGTCGAAACCGGCGGCCGGATGTACTGCATTGTGTCATAGATCGCCAGGCCGGCGGTGACCAGACCCCCGGGCGAATTGATATAAAGGTAGATATCTTTGTCCGGGTCCTCGGCCTCCAAGAACAGCAACTGTGCCGTCACGAGTGAGGCCACGGGGTCGGTGATCTCGTCCGAAAGAAAAACGATGCGCTCGCGCAGGAGCCGAGAGTAGATGTCGTAAGCGCGCTCTCCTCGGCCGGTGTTTTCTACGACGATGGGAACAAGAGTCATAGCCTCCTCGGTCCGCCGGTGGCGGCAACCACTGCGAGATTAGCCCGATTACCGAGTGTCGGCAACTTGGCTTCTGTCCACTTCCACGTCGCGTCGCGTTGCAAGTTCCACCACCCGGTCGAGGGCCTTATCGCGCCGCAGGTCGCGCCGCAACGCTGCCACCGCCCCGGGGCGCCGGTAATAGGCCTGCACCGCTTCGATCTGCGACCCGGCGGCCGCCAACTGCCTTTTGATCGCCTCGCGCAGCTCGTCTTCTGCCACCTCGATCCCCTCGGCGTCGGCAATCGCGTCGAGAATGAAGCCCGCGCGAACTTGCCGAGTGGCGGCGGGCTCGAGGGCCTGCCGGACCTCTCCCACTTTGTCCTCGGGAACCTCGGTGACACCCATGTCGCGCAGCATGCGCACGAGCTGGTCCTCGACCAGCGCCTCGGGGACTTCGAACTCATGTGCTTCGACGAGGGCAGCGAGCACTTCATTGCGCATCCGGCGGTCCGCATCTGCCTGCTCGCGCCGTTCAAGGTCCTCGCGAATCTTGGCCCGCAGGTCGGCGAGCGTCTGGCAACCCTCGATTCCCACTTCGGCCGCGAACTCGTCGTCAAGCGCCGGCAAGATCTTGTTCTTGATCTCGCGCACTGTCACGTCGAAGCGAACCAGCTTACCGGCCAAGTCGGGATCGGGGTGATCGTGTTCGAAGCGCACTAGAATCGGTGTGCGAATGCCACGCGTCACCCCGACCAACTGCTTCTCGAGCTGCTCGGGAAGGCGGCCGCTGCCCACTTCGATCTGCACTCCTTGGCCCGTACCTTTGGCCAGGGGTTGGCCGTCGCAAAAGGCCTCGAGGTCGGCGACGATCACGTCCCCTTGGGCCACGTTGACCCGGTCTTCTTCCGTTTCCAGGATGGCAAACCGCTCGCGCAGCGAGGCCAGCGCTTTGTCCACGTCTTCTTCGCTGACTCGGACGACTCGGCGCTCGGCGGCCAAACCTTTGTAAGGCTTCAGTTCGAACACCGGTCGCACGTCGAGCATCGCCTCGAAGTGCAGCCGGTTCTGCTCGTCGAGTTCGTGCTGAATGAGACGCGGGCTGGTCACCACGTCGAGCCCTTGTTCCTTGATAGCCTCTGCACAAGTGGCCTCGATGAGCTCGCTCACCACCTCCTCACGGACCTGGTCGCCGTAGCGCATTTCGAGGACCCGGCGGGGCACCTTACCGGGGCGAAAGCCGGGAACACGCACGCGCTGGCCAAGCCGGCGGTAAGCGCGATCGAACTCGCGCGCCACGCGCTCGGCCGAGACGGTCACGCTCAGGACACGGCGCACCGGTCCTCGCTCTTCAACGGTCGCTTCGAAATCGGCCATGACAGAGGCGAACCCTTAGCGGATACGGCGTGATGGTGCGAGAGGGGGGACTCGAACCCCCAACCGCCGAAGCGGGCTAGATCCTAAGTCTAGTGCGTCTGCCAGTTCCGCCACTCTCGCACGACGGGCACGGAACCCAAGCCTCCACGGTTATTTCTGGTAACGCCGCCGGGCGCCGAGCGCAACTCGAGCGGAAACTCACCGGAGCCCAGCTCGAACCGCTCTCCGGCAGATTAAAACAGAGTGTATATAAAGGGAGCGGCTGCCGTACCACCGAGGACGACGAGCACCCCGACCAGCAGTAGCACCACAACGATAGGCGTCAGCCACCACTTCTTGTTCTCTGCAAGGTAGGCCAGCAGCTCGCCGAGGAAGCTCGAGCGGCCGCCTTCGGCTTGCTTGGCGAACTCTTCGGCCTGGCCTTTCGTCCTCTCTTGGGTGCCCATGATACCCGAAGCGCCTCCCAGCGGGTCAGAACTGCCGGAAGTACCGGCTCTTGTCGTCCCCCGTCCTGTGTTCCACCCAGTACGTAGTCGCTTCCGGCTCAAAACGCCGGTTCATCGGATCCACGCCCCGCAGCCGCAACACGAGACCGATCGGGGTGACGACTCCATAATAGATCAGGGCAAGCAGCAAGTGCGAAACCGTCCAGCCAATGGGAAAAGCCAGCGCCATCCAGGCCACGTAGAGCGGCCGCACCAAGGCCGGCCACACCAGGCCCGGCAAGCCGACCGCTACTGCCGCGCCCAACCACGGCCAGCCTGCGGCCGCGGCCGAAGCATAGAGCTTCCAGCCGCCGAGTGCCCCGAAAACCGCCAGCCACAATCCGGCGAACTGTCTCAGTTCGCGGCGGCCCGGGTTCCAGTTGATCTCGATCATCGCCATCGCGGCTACCTCAATCGAGCGCGAACTGCGCCAGGTACTCCTCGCGCCGGTAGCGGTCCGTCTGCGGTTGTTCTTCCTTGAGAAGAAGGAACCGTTCGAGGACCAAGACGTCCATATTGGTTGCCATGAAGCACCGGTACGCGTCTTCTGGCGTACACACGATCGGCTCTCCCCGAACGTTAAAGCTCGTGTTGATAAGGACGGGGCAACCGGTTGCTTCTTCAAACTTTTCGAGCAGCCGGCGATAGCGGCCGTGGCGCCGCTTGTCGACGGTCTGCACGCGCGCCGAGTAATCCACGTGGGTAATCGCAGGAACGTCCGAGCGGGGCACTTTGAGCTTCTCGATGCCTTCGAGCCGCAGCTCGTGGCCGTTGAGCGGGCGGCGGTGCTCCTGGCGCACCGGGGCCACCAGCAGCATGTACGGGCTTTCCTGCCCCGGCTCGAACTCGAAGTATTCGGGTGCCTTCTCCTCGAGCACCGACGGGGCAAACGGCCGGAAGGACTCGCGGAACTTGATCTTCAGGTTCATCACCGACTGCATCGAGGTGCTGCGCGCATCCCCGAGGATGCTCCTCGCCCCGAGCGCCCGCGGGCCGAACTCCATCCGGCCCTGGAACCAGCCCACTACCTTTTCCGCACACAGGTGGCGGACCACCTCGTCGCACAGGGATTCGTCGTCGGCGAAGTAGTGGTAGCGCGCGCCGATCTGGTCGAGAAAAGCGCGGATCTCAGCCTCGTCGTAGCTCGGCCCGAGCCACGAGCCTTTCTGGGCATCCGTGGCTCCCACCTCGCGCTGGTTTTCGAGCAGGTGATACCAGATGAACAGCGCCACCCCGAGCGCCCCGCCGGCATCGCCCGCCGCAGGCTGGATCCAAATGCCGTCGAAAGGCGCCTCCCGCAGGATGCGGCCATTGCCCACGCAGTTGAGCGCCACGCCGCCGGCCAGGCACAGGTTGCGCATCCCCGTGACGCGGTGAACGTGGCGGGCCATGCGCAGCATGATCTCCTCGGTCACCTTCTGGATCGAGGCGGCGATGTCCATCTCGCGGCGCGTGATCGGGGTCTCCGGCCGCCGCGGCGGCCCGCCGAAGAGCCGGTCCATCTTCGGCGAAGTCATCGTCAGACCCTGGCAGTAGTTGAAGTACGACAGGTCCATTCGGAACGAGCCGTCTTCTTTGATGTCGAGGAGCTTCTCCTTGATCAGATCCGCGTAGACCGGCTCCCCGTAGGGGGCCAGGCCCATCAGCTTGTATTCGCCCGAGTTGACGCGAAAGCCAGTGAAATAAGTGAACGCCGAATAAAGTAGTCCCAGGGAGTGGGGAAACCGCAGCTCGTGGCTCAAGTGAATTTTGTTGCCGCGACCGACGCCGAAGCTCGCTGTGGCCCACTCGCCGACGCCGTCGATTGTCAGGACGGCCGCCTCCTCGAACGGCGACGGGAAGAAAGCGCTTGCCGCGTGGGATTCGTGGTGTTCCGTGAAAATGTAACGGCGCTTGTAGCGGCCGCCGAGCCCCTTGCTCATCTCGCGGGGCAAGTAGAGCTTCTGCCGCAGCCAAAGAGGCATGGCCCGGGCGAACGAGCGAAAGCCCACCGGCGCATAGGCGACGTAGGTCTCGAGCAGTCGCTCGAACTTAAGGAGTGGCTTGTCGTAAAAGCCCACGTAGTCGAGCTCGGAGGCGTCGATGCCGCCTTGCTCGAGGCAGTAGGCGATCGCGTTCACCGGGAAGGAGGCGTCGTGCTTCTTGCGGGTAAACCGTTCCTCCTGAGCCGCCGCAACGATCTCCCCGTCGACCACTAGGGCCGCAGCCGAATCGTGGTAAAAGGCCGAAATTCCGAGAATCTTCGTAGCCATCGCAAGCCGGCCGGAGGCACCCGGCCAACAACACATGGTAGCACCGCCAGCCCGGTTAGAAAGACCGCTTGCCCAAGCGCAAAGCGGCCGGCGGTCCCCTCAACCGCCGGCCGTGTCTCCCCCCCTGCCTGGCGGCAACCCTACTGCTCTCGGCAGCTCAAGCGGCCCGGCCTGGCAGTGCAGGCGGAAATGTCATCGCTGCGGTCGATCGCCGAGGTGGGCTGGCGCAAAACGACCGTCACCGGAGCCGCCGGCTCATCGCTCACGGCGCTGCGTTTGAGGACTGCCGAGGCCTTGTACGTGTTCGGGAAGACGTTGCCGCCCTGGGGCACGAGCCGGAAGGTGGCCCTCACGTTGCCGCTACGGCACCGGATCTTGCGCGGGCTCGCCTGCGAGCACAGCCCGAGCTCGAGCGTCTCCGCATAGGCACCGGCCGACACTTCGAACCGCACGTCCCCGTGCACCGTCAAATCGTCGGCCAAGAAGTTGCCGGCGACGTCGTCGGCAATGAGTGCGCGCAAGACCACCTTGCCGTCCGGCCTGCTCGAGCTCGGCTTGTCTGCTTTCAGCTTGACCCGCGAGAGCACCACCGTCCCTGCACCGTCCTCGGGATCGCATACGTCTCCGAGCCCGTCGCCATCGACATCGCTCTGGTCCGGATTCGCATCGGCCGGGCAGTTGTCGACGTCACCGCAAACACCGTCCGCGTCGGCGTCATTGTCTGGATCCGCGGGACAGGCGTCGCAGGCGTCGCCGATCCCGTCGGCGTCGCCGTCGGCTTGATCGGCATTAGGAACAAGCGGGCAATTGTCGGCCGGATCGCAGACTTCGTCCCCGTCGGTGTCGCCGCCAGCCCCGGCACAAGTCACGCACAGCGGCTCGCTCGTCGCAAAAGGCGTAACGTCGACGTTGCCGACGGCCGTATCGCAACCGCTCGTATTCGGTCCGGTCGGGCAACCCCAATAGTTCAAGGTGCCGTCGACGAGCGGGAGCGAAGTCACGGCGCTGGCATCAAGGCCGGTCCCGTTACCCTGGATGACGTTTTCGTTCACGTTGTTCGGCGTCCCAGAGCTCGACACCGCGTCGATGAACACACCGGTTCCGTTGTTCGTCAGGCGGTTGCAGGTGAGCACATTGCCGGTCCCATCCACGTAGATCCCCTCACCGGGCGCGCCATCGACGTAGTTCTTGTCGGCGATGTTGCCGTTCCCAAGCAGCGTGAACGGCCATGCCGAGGAAGCCGTGATCGAGTTGCCGGTGACCGTGTTGCCATTGCTCTGCACGAACAAGTCGCAAAGGTTCGCGCTGAGAGTGTTCCCCCGGACTTCGATTCCGTCCACCAGGTAGACGAGAATGCCCGAGGCGCACCAAGTCATCGGCGTGTAGTCGTTGCCCGTCACGGTGTTTCCGACAATTCGGCCTGTTGCGCCGTTGCTGATCTGAATGCCGTTTTGCGCCGTTGTCGAGATCGGTCCCGCGCCCGTGACCGTGTTTCCTTCGATGGTCACGTCCACAGCGCCGGTGCCAAACGCCACGATACCCGCCTTCTGGTAGCCGCTCACCACGTTGTTGCGCACTACCACCGCGGTCGGGGTGGCGCTGCCGACAACCAATGAGGCTACGCCCTGAACGCCGAAGGCTGCCGGATCTTGCCAGTTCAGCAGCTCGTTGTTCTCGATCGTCCCGCTGGCGTTCAGGAACGTCAGTTGCTGGGATCGGAAGGTTCCCGGCCCGCTCGACTTGGCGTCGA
>CAYZHO010000073.1:0-9386 GCA_964478045.1 uncultured Myxococcales bacterium
AGCGGGCTTCGACGACTTCGAG
Source organism: uncultured Myxococcales bacterium (assembly GCA_964478045.1). Classification (GTDB taxonomy): domain Bacteria; phylum Desulfobacterota; class Binatia; order UBA1149; family SPBQ01; genus CAZQYE01. The sequence goes on from CAYZHO010000073.1 coordinate 23, forward strand.
GTAACGTTTGAAGGAAGCGGCGGGCACGCTTCGGCGCCGCACGCCACGCGCGATCCGATTCCGGCGATCGGGCCGTTCGTCGATGGCTTGTCCCACGTAGCCGCGCGCGAGGCCGATCCCGACGATCGGGTGGTTTTGAGCGTTACGATGGTCCGCGCGGGAGAGGCGCGCAACGTGATCGCGCCGCGTGCTTGGTGCGCCGGAACGATTCGCTTCCTCAGCCGCGCCGGCGCCGAGCTGGCGCGAGATCGACTCGAACGGGTGGCGGCCGGCGTGGCCGCCGCTCGTGGTGTGACGGCAACCGTGGAGTTCGAGCCGGGCTATCCGCCGACGGTGAACGACAGCCGGGTCGTTGAACGGCTGGCAAGTGTGGCCGCGGATTTGGGTCTGCGCTACGAGACGATGCCGAGTCCGTACATGGGGGCCGAGGACTTTTCCTACCTGCTCGAGCGCTGCCGCGGGGCGATGGCATTCCTCGGCTGCCGCATGGAGGGCACGGGTCCGCTTCATTCGGACCGGCTGCTGGTCGACGAACGAGCGCTGCCGCTCGGAGCTGCGCTCTACGCCGCCATGGCCCTCGATCTCCTCGCTGCGCAGGACTGACCGAACGCGGCAGGCCCGGCTGCCTCGCAGTCCTGCCTACGGATCCACGAGTACCCCGGGGTTGAGAATCCAGGCCGGATCGAGCGCGCGCTTGGCTGCTCTGAGAGCGCGGGCAAAGGGCTCGGGACGCTGGCGGTCGTACCAGGGCCGGTGGTCTCGGCCGATGGCGTGGTGATGGGTGATGGTTCCACCGCCTGCGACCACGGCTTCGGCCGCCGCGCTCTTGATCTCGTCCCACTGTTCGAGCTGCGAGTCCAAGCGCGAGGGGGCGAACACCGTGTAGTAGGGCGCGGGGCCGTCGGGATAGACGTGGGTGAAACGGCAAGTGAGCATGCCGGCCCCGCAGACTCGATCGAGCGCTCGGCCGACCCGCTCGCGCACGCTTTCGTCGAAGGCTTCGAAGCGGTCCCAGGTAACGGCCGTTTCGAAGGTTTCGACGATGAAGCCGGCTGCGGCGAGCCAGTCCCGCAAATACGGAGCTTCGAGGAACGCCCGGCGCCAGGCCTCGGCCGTGTCGGCCGGCGACTTTGCCGCCGAGGTCGGTGCAGCAGCCAAGCGCTCGGTCCATCTCTTGAGAGGGATCGTAGTGCGACGACTCGAAGCCGACGATGAGAACGGCGCTTTGGCCGTCGCCGGCGCCGGCTACGAGCGCCTCCATTGGATCGAGCAAGCGCAGGTTGCTCGGCGTAAGCCCCGACTGGATGACTTCTCGGACGGCCCGGGCGCCGGCGCGAAAGCTCTCGAATCGCACCGATGCCGAGGCGCGCAGCGAAGGTCGCTCCTGCAGGCGCATCCATGCTTCGACGATGATTCCAAGCGTTCCCTCCGAGCCGATCAGCAGGCGGTCCGGGCTCGGGCCCGCGCCGGAGCCGGGAACGCGCAGCGAGGCATAGGTGCCCGCCGGGGTGACGGCGCTCAGCGCTTCGACGAAGTCGTCGATGTGCGTGTAGAGCGTCGCGTAGTGGCCACCGGCTCGCGTAGCGATCCAGCCGCCGAGCGTCGACAGCTCGAACGATTGCGGAAAGTGGCGCAGCGTGAGCCCGTGCGGGCGAAGGGCGCTCTCGAGGGCGGGCCCGTAGATTCCCGCCTGAATGCGGGCTGCGCGGGAGGTGCGATCGACTTCGAGCAGGCGATCGAGATGGCGCAGGTCGACGCTTACGGCGCCGTTGTAGCGGTCGAGGCCGCGCGGCTCGACGCCTCCGACGACGCTCGATCCGCCGCCGTAGGGGATGGCAGCGACGTTTTTTGCCGAGCACCAAGCCAAAACGGCGGCCACGTCTTCGCGCGAGCGCGGCAGGGCCACCAGGTCGGGAGCCACCGTAAAGTCACGCCGCAAGGCGCGGACCACGTCGCGAAAAGCCTTGCCGTAGGTGTGCCCGGCTCGTTCGAGGGGATCTGCGGTCATGATCGGCGAAAGCTCTGGCGGCGGCTCGATCCTCGACCGCGGAAGGTCGATCTCCTCGATCGAGGGCGGATTCGTCTCGGGCGGGAGCGAACAGCCGAGCTGGGCAGCCAGCATCGCAGCGGCCGCTCGCCCTTGCTCGCGGCTCGGGCCGGCCCCTTCGTAGCCCCAGCCCCAGAACTTGCGCTTGTTTGCTTCCGCCATGATGCGCCCGCCTCGCGCTAGAAAGGCCCCGTCCTTACGGGCCGCGCAACTTCCCGGGTAGCAACGGCGCGCCCGCCGTTTCCGGGGAGCCGCCCAAGCTAAGAGGCGGCCTCTGATCGGGCCCCAGAGGGCACGGAGCACCGGGCCTGCTTGCGACCCCTGGCAGTGTTTAAGCGGCGTCGCTTGCTGTGTCCACGAGCGCCCGCTGGCCCGGCCGCCTTGGCGCGGGCGCGCTGCCGGCGGATGAGGAGCCGCGCCGGCCGTGATAGCTTTGCCCCGGTGCCGAGGGGATGAGACCGCGCGTTTCCATCCTCATGCCGGTTCGCAACGCCGAGCGGTTCCTCGCCGACGCACTTAAGTCGCTGGGCCGACAGACCGAATCGGACTGGGAACTGATCGCGGTCGACGACGGGAGCACCGACGGCAGCCGCAAAATCCTCGCCGAGGCCGCCCGGGCCGACCGGCGCATACGCCTGGCTTGCATCGCGCAGCCGGGCGCCGGGATCGCCGCGGCCCTCGAGTTGGGTCGCGCGCTGGCTCGAGCGCCTCTTCTTGCCCGCATGGATGCCGACGATTGCTGCCATCCTGAGCGACTTGCCGCCCAGCGCCGCCGGCTCGAGCAAGATCCGCAACTGTTTGCCGTCGGCTGCCGTGTGGAAGCGTTTTCCCAGGAGCCGATCGGGATGGGAATGCGCCGCTACCTTGCCTGGCAGAACTCTCTGCTCGAGCCGTGGGAGCTGGCGCGCGATCGCTTCGTGGAGGCGACCGTGCTGCACCCGACGCTCATGTTGCGGGCCGCCATGCTCGATCGCCTGGGCGGCTGGCGGGCAACTCGCTGGCCCGAGGATTTCGACCTCCTGCTGCGCTCCTTCGAGCGCGGCTACCGGGTGGCCAAACTGCCGGCGGTGCTCTACCGCTGGCGCCTGCACCCGGAGCAGACCTCGCGGTGGAGCTCGTGTTACTCGCCCGAGCAGTTTCGCCGGGCTCGAGCCCATTTTCTGGCGCGCACACTTCGCTCGAGCGGACGGCCCCTTTGGATTCTCGGGGCCGGGCCGACGGGAAAGCGGCTCGCTAAAGCGCTGGCGGCCGAGGGGCTCGAGCCGACTGCTTTTGCCGACGTCGATCCGCGCAAGATCGGCGGGCACGTGGCCCTTGGAGCGCGGTGCGCGCCGCGCTGGCCCGTGCGCTCGATGGACGACTTGTTCGCGGCACGCCCGCGGCCGATCGCCATCGCGGCGGTTGGGCAGCTCGGAGCGCGCGAGCGGATCCGCCACTGGCTTTGCTCTCGGGGCTGGTCGGAGACCGAGGACTTTTGGGTTGCCGCCTGAAGCTTGTTGAGAAAAGAGCGGGGCTTGGCTACCAAAGCAGCGGGCCGGGCTGTGCCGAAGCGCGTTGGAACCAACCTGCAAGCAGGGTTGGCTGAAGCACCCTAAGCCCGGCCGGGAGGGCGTAGATGCCGGCACTTAAGCGCAACAAGGCGGTCGAGCTGTTCTGGCGGCTGCACCGATGGGTCTACCGCGCCACCCGTGGCAAGGTTGGCGGCCGCCTGATCGGGCTGCCCGTGCTGCTGCTGACTACCAAAGGGCGCAAGAGCGGGCAGCCACGCACCGTGGCGCTTACCTACCTCGAGGACGCGGGCCGCTACGTCGTCATCGCATCCTACCTCGGAGAGCCCAGGCATCCGAGCTGGTATCTCAATCTACGAGCCAACCCGGAGGCGACCGTGCAGGTGGGAAGCCACACCGTGCGCGTGCGAGCGCGCGATGCCGAGGGCGAGGAGCGCGAGCGCCTATGGCGCCGCGCCGTCGAGGCGATGCCGGACTACCAGACCTACCAGCAGCGTACCTCGCGGCGGATTCCCGTCGTACTGCTCGAACCGGCCGAGCAAAGCGCTTGCGCCTGAGAAAGGCGATTGGCCAGCGCCGGTCAAGGGGAGGGCTTTCACATGACGATGCAGCGCACGCCACTGCTGATCTCCCGGCTCATGGACCGAGGCGCGTGGATTGCGCCGGATGAGGAAATCGTCACCAAGACGGCCGGCGGGGTGCACCGCTACACCTACCGGGAAGAATGCCGCCGGGCGCACCAGTTGGCGGCGGCCCTTAAGGACTTCGGGATTGGCCGCGGCGACCGCGTGGCGACTTTCATGTGGAACGGTTACCGCCACCTCGAACTCTATCACGCGGTTCCTTCGATGGGCGCGGTTCTGCACACGCTCAACATTCGCCTGTCTCCGCGCGACCTCGAGTACATCATCGGGCACGCGGGCGACCGCATCATGTTCGTCGATGCCGATCTGCTCGGCGCAGTCGAGCAACTAGCCGGCAAGATGCCCACCGTCGAGCTCTTCGTCGTGTGTTCGGAGGACGGCAAGTGGAAGACCTCGCTCGAGCCGCACATCGACTACGAGGAGTTCATCGCGGGCAGGCCCGAGCGCACGGCGTGGCCCGAGCTCGACGAATACGAACCGATGGGGCTGTGCTACACGAGCGGCACGACCGGCAACCCCAAGGGCGTCATGTACACCCACCGCTCGACTTACCTCCATACGATGGCCGTGGCGATGACCGACGTCATGAACCTGTCGGCGGCAGACTCGGTCTGCGAGATCGTGCCGATGTTTCACGCCATGAGCTGGGGACTTCCCTTTGCGGCCACGATGCTCGGAGCCAAGCAGGTCATGCCGCACCGGTTCATGGATCCCGAGAGCCTACTCGACTTGATGGAAGCCGAGGAAGTCACCCTGTCGGCCGGCGTACCCACCATCTGGCAGGGAGTGCGCGCGGCGATCGAACGCGATCCTGGGCGCTGGAGTCTGCGGGCGCTGAGCCGCGTCACCTGCGGCGGGTCGGCGCCGCCGCTTTCGCTGATTCGCTGGTTCTACGAGCGGCTCGGGGTGGAGATGATCCAGGGCTGGGGGATGACCGAAACCAATCCGCTCGGCACGATTTCTCGCCGCATTGCAAAGCGCAGCCACCTCAGGTTGAGCGACGAGGAGCGCTTCCGCAACATGGCCAAGGCGGGCCTGCTCATCCCCGGGCTCGAGATGGAAATCGTCGACGAGCAGTTCCGCCCGCTCCCGCACGACGGCGAGCACGTCGGTGAGCTTCTCGTCCGTGGCCCCTGGATTGCGGCCGAATACTATAAGGATCCCCAGCCCGACAAGTTCCGCGATGGCTGGCTCGTCACTGGCGATGTCGCCAAGATCGACCCCGAGCAGTACCTGATCATTGCCGACCGCTCCAAGGATCTGATCAAGTCCGGAGGCGAGTGGATCAGTTCGGTCGATCTCGAGAATCACATCAGTGGTTTGCCCGGCGTGCGCCAGGCCGCCGTAGTCGCCCAGCCTCACCCCAAGTGGGACGAGCGCCCGGTAGCTCTGGTCGTGCGCGACGGTCCCGACCGGCCCACCAAGGAAGAAGTGATCGAGCACTGCGCCAAGGTGTTCGCCAAGTGGCAGCTCCCCGACGACGTCTTGTTCGTTGACTCGCTACCGCTTACTTCGACCGGCAAGATCGACAAGAAAAAGATCCGCGCCGACCTAGCGGCCAGCGGTTACCGGCTGCCGGACTTGTCGCCTGAAGGGGAGGGGCGGCGATAGCTGCGGCCGCGAGTATGGGGGCGGTTGCCGAGCAGATGCGCCGCGAACTTGCGCGCAGCCCTCATGTAGCGGGCGATCTCTCTGGGAGACAGGCCGGGGGTTTCGCGCTCGAGCGCCCGCTGGAAACTTGCCAGTTCCCGCTCGAGCAAGCGTTCGAGAAGCAAGCGATCGAGGTCGCGGTCGGCCACGGCGGCATTATAGTCGCCGGCCGCGATGGCGCCACGAGTGCCGGCTGCCGGGGCCAGGCGCTGGGGGTAGAACCGCCATGGCACTGAGCGAGCGCCCACTTTCGGTGCCGGTCGAAGGCGGGGTGGTGCTGGAAGCGCGCGTGCGCGAAGCCGGGCGCAAGCCCCGCGGGATCGCTGTGGTGGCTCCGCCGCACCCGCTTTACGGCGGGACGATGAGCAATCCGGTTGTGGTGGCGGCGGCGCGAGCCCTGGCCGAGCTGGAGCTGCGGGTATTGCGATTCAACTGGCGCGGCACAGGGCGAAGCGGCGGAACGGCGAGCGGAGATCTCGAACAAGCGGCCGCCGACTACAGCGCGGTGGTCGAAGCACTGATCGAAACAATCGGCGGCGACCAACAGGCAGCGGGCGCGCTCGTTTTGGCCGGCTATTCGTTTGGAGCGCTGGCCGCCGCACGGGTGGCCGGCTCGCGCGAGGCGGCGCGCTGCCTGTTGGTGGCCCCGCCGGTCGGCCTGGTGGGCCCGGAGCCGTTTCGAGCGCTTGCGCCGCGCGCGGCGGTTGTCGTAGGCGAAGCGGACCAGTTCGCGCCAATCGGCGAGTGCCGGCGGGCGTTTGAGGCAGCCGGTGGCGAGCGGCTGCGGATCCTCGCCGGCGCGGATCACTTCTTTTCTTCGGTGGGAGCCGAGCGCCTGCAAGCCGAACTAGCTGCGGCCGCCGGTCTTTTGCTCGAAGGCACGAGGCCGGGCAGCGCGGCGCAGGACCGCGGCCGGCCGCAGTCCGGGAAGCCAAGCGAGTAGGAGCGGGGGCATATCACTGATGTCGAGCGACCAAGCCCGAGGCGTGGGCGCGGTCAAAAACCGGGTGTTTTTCTACCGGGGCGAGCCGGTGCACTTTGCCGCGGCCGGCTCCGGGCGTCCCGTGGTGTTCTTGCACAACGGTGGCGCCTGTGCGGACGTTTGGGCGGCGCAGTTGGCGGATCTAGCGGGCGAGCGCGCTTGCTACGCCCTTGATCTGCCCGGCTTCGGGCGTTCGGGTGCGGCCAGCTACCGGCCCTACACGCTCGAGGAGTACGTTGGCATGCTCCGGGCGTTTCTCGACGAAATCGGGGCCCGGCAGGCGGCCCTGGTAGGAAACTGCGTGGGCAGCGCCATTGCGTACCGGTTCGCGCTGCAGTGGCCCGAGCGGGTCGAGAAACTCGTCTTGTTCAACGTGCTGACCGAAGACACTCTGGCGGGCGGGTTTCTCGGCCTACTCGTGCGGGCGACGGCCCCGGCTACCGGGTTGCGCAAGGCGGTGCGCTGGCTGTGCGGCCCCGTGCGGGTGCCGAGGCCAGTGGCACGGTGGATCGTCGGCAAACAAATGAGGCCGGCCACCGGCCCGGTAGCCGAGCGCCTGGTCGGCCTCTATCGCCAGCGAGCTCAAGTCAAAGCGCTGCTCGACATCCTGGTCGACCTCGACTCGTACGAGCGCATCGACCGGGCCCGGGGCTGCAAAGGGCTACCGCCGGCGATGCTGCTGTGGGGTGCGCGCAACGAAGTGTTGCCGCTCGAGCGCGGCAAACAGCTTGCAGGCCGCCTTGGCCTGCAGCTCGAAGTGCTCCCCGGAGGCCATCTCGTGATGCTCGAGTGCCCGCAAGCGGTCAACGAGCGCCTGCGGAGGTTCTTGTGCTCGTAACCCGTGACCGGTGGCTGGCAAGGGCGGCCGAGAGCGAGCCTCTGGTCGAGAGACTGCTACGCGAGCCGGACAGGCTCGCCGTGGTTCGGGCGCAGGGGCGAAAGCTCGTGCGGGTCTCTTTCGGCGAGATTCTAGAGCGCGGGCGGGCTCTGGCCGGTGGACTCAGGCGCAGGGGCATCGGCCCGGGCGATCGCGTGTTCGTGCTCGTCGAGCCGGGAGAGGATCTCGTGATCGTGCTCGTGGCGTTGTTGCTGGCGGGCGCGCTGCCGGTGCTGGTCGATCCTGGGCTCGGTATTTCCCGCATGCTCTCATGCGTTGCCGATGCGCAGGTCGATGCGGTCGTGAGCGTGCGCCGGGCCCGCGTGCTGGCCTGGCTGCGCCCCCGCGCGTTTTCGGCCGTCAAGCTGTGGGCGACCACGGACGGTTGGGCCCCGGGTACCGTGCGGTTGGCCGATCTCTTCGCTGAGCCGCCGAGCGAAGTCCCCCAGCGCGACAGCGAGGCAACTTGTCTGATTGCCTTTACATCGGGCAGCACCGGTCCGGCCAAGGGAGTGGAGCTCACGCGGGCAAACCTCGAAGCAACCTTCGAGTGCTTTCGAGTTCTGCTTGGAGATCAGCGCCCTGGAGAGATGGACTTGATCGCGCTTCCCGCGCTGTCGCTGGTCGGTGTCTTTCTCGGCCGTACTTCCCTCGTTCCCCAGCTCGACTTCGCGCATCTCGGGCGCGTAGATCCGCGGCACCTGGCCGCTTATTTCAACCGCTTTCCTGTGACGGCCTCTTATTTGTCGCCGATACTTTGCCTTAAGCTAGCCGACTACGGTGCCTCCAGCGGCCTGCAGCTTGCGCGGGTGCGCGTCATGCTCACCGGCGGGGCACCGATTGCAAATCGCGTGGCGATCGGCCTGCGCCGCGTGCTGTGCGCTGGTGAGTTTTTCACTCCTTACGGGGCGACGGAGGTCCTGCCTGCGACCCTGATCGGCGCGCGCGAAATCGAGGAAGAGACGGCTGCAGCAAGCGCCCGCGGCAAGGGCGTCTGTGTGGGGCGGCCGCTGCCGGGCACGAGCCTGGCGATCGTCGATCCCGATCGGCAAGCCGAATCGTGGGATGCCGGGCTCGAGCTACCCCGGGGAGCCGTTGGAGAGATCGCCGTCAGTGGCCCGCAGGTAAGCCCCCGCTATTACCGGCGCGAAGCGGAGACGCGCACTGCGAAGATCGCAGGCGAGGACGGCCGCCTCTGGCATCGAATGGGCGACGTCGGCTACCTCGACGGCAGCGGCCGCCTGTGGTTTTGCGGGCGAAAGAAGCATCGGATCGTGCTGCGGGACGGTGTCCTGTATCCGGTGGCGGTCGAAGGTTTGTTCGCGGAGCTGCCGTTCGTATTTCGCTCGGCGCTCGTAGGGGTTGCAAGCAGTCGGGGCGACGTGGTGCCGGTCCTCGTGGTGGAACCCCGGTCGAAACCGCGCCGCGGCCAGGCGCAAGCCTGGAGCGCAGAGATCCAGCGGGTGGCACGCGAGCACGACGTGCGGCTGGCGGCTGTCTTGTTCCATCCCAAACCATTTCCGACCGATCGCCGCCACAACTCGAAGATCGAGCGGCTCGAGCTTGCCGAGTGGGCGCGGGCACGCCTTAGGAAGCGGCGCGTGGGGGCGATTTGACGACCGCCCTTTGCCGCCGGCGCCTTAGGCAGGTTCGTTT
>CAYZHO010000073.1:9396-11624 GCA_964478045.1 uncultured Myxococcales bacterium
GCGCTCGGCCATCGTCCGCGGCGCACGCGGGGCGCGCCGCAGAGGGCACTGGGGTATATCCAGGGGCCTCAGTCGAGAACGCCCAGGAGCTCGCCCGCGTGGTTCATCGGGTTCACCTTGGCAAAGGCCCGGGCGATCTTTCCCTGCTCGTCGATCAGGTAGGTAATGCGCCGCGGGAAGGCAGCCGATGGCTCGTCGCAGGCGGCGTAGGCCAGTCCGACCTTTCTACTGGTGTCGGAAAGCAGGAGAAACGGATAGCCTCGCTTTTCGGCAAAGGCGCGGTTTTCTTCGACCGTGTCGAAACTGCACCCGAGGATTTCGACGCCTTTTTCTTGAAACTCGCGGATTCGGTCACGGAATCCGTTCCCCTCGATCGTTCAACCGGGAGTGTCGGCCTTGGGATAGAACCACAGGATTACCTTCTTGCCCCGGTAATCCGACAAGCGCACGATCGAGCCGTCGTGCGCCGGCAGTTCGAAGTCGGGTGCCGGACTGCCGGGCTCGAGCATCGCGCGTTGCCTCCCCTTGACTAGTTCGCGCAGGCCGTGCGCGGCCATTTGAAGTAGCGTTTGCGGCTTGAGCATCCCAGGCGTCTTTTATCCGAGGCGTGCCGAGACCACCAGCGCCGCCGCCGGCCGCGATGCGTCACCGGAGTAACGTTACGCTGCGCGACTGTGACCAAAAATGCACAGCGTCCCAGGCGTTTGCCACGCAGTTCGCCGCGGCAGATGCGCCAGGGCAGGGGGCCGGCGCGTAGCTGTTTACAGCAGGCTTCTTGCCAAGTGCCGGCCGGCAAAGGCTTTTGTGTCGCTGGCCCTGCTTTGCGGGGCGCGCAGATCTGTATCCGCTCCCCTTGGTATCCACTTTGCTTGCGAGCCTATGGCTTGGTCTAGAGGCGGCTTGCGGCCGGGGCGAGCCGCCCTCCGATAGGGTGAAGTGGGGATGGACGTGCGAAGGATGCGGAGACTCAAAACACCGTTCGACCGCGCTCGCAAGTGGGTGGAAAGGCATCCGGCTGCTACGGTGACGGGGCTGGCAGTGGCCTTCGGCGGCGCCGTCCTGGTTCGCGTCGGGCTGCTGAGGGTCTCGCTTGCCGGCCACGATCCACAGGCGGCCGCCGTGCTCGATTCGATTGCGGCAACGGTGACGCTGGTCACCGCTGCCGGCATCGCCGTTGCCGTCTGGGTGGTGCGCAAACTCGAGACCGCGTGGTCGCGGGCCAACGCCAGCCGCGCCGACCTCGAGCGATTGGCCGATGAACTCAGTCGCGAAGTGGCCGAACGCGCCAAAGCCGAGCGAGCGCTGGCCGCCGCCAACGAGCGCTTGAGCGCGAGCCACGCTCAGCTCGAGCGGTGGGCAGCCGACCTCGAGATCGCCCACGCCCGGCTGCGCGAGGTCGATGACCTGAAGACGAAGTTTCTTTCGGAGGTCGCGCACGAGCTTCGCTCGCCGATGGCGGCAGTCGTCTCAGCCGCCAAGATCATCGTCAAGCATCATAAGACCAAGCCCGAGGTGATCGAGCGGTTCGGGCGCACAATCGTCTCCGAGGGCGCCCGCATGACCCGTCTCATCAACGACTTCCTCGACTTGGCCAAGATCGAGTCCGGCGCGATCGAGTGGAGCGACGGCGAAGTGCGGGTCGATGAGCTGATCCGCGATGCGGTTCACGGTATCGACGCTCTGGCCGTCGAACGCGACATTCACGTCGAGACGGACGTCTGCCCGGACCTTCCGCTGCTGCGAGTCGACCGCGATCGCCTGTTCCGCGTCGTGACGAACTTGCTCGGCAACGCGATCAAGTACACCCCGCGCGAAGGAACCATCCGCGTGCGCGCGTGGCGCGACGGTGAAAACGTCTTGGTGGCAGTCGACGACACCGGGCCGGGCATTCCGCCGGAGGAGCGCGAGAAAGTCTTCGACCGGTTCCACCAGGTTTGTGCCGGGCGCCAGAACAGCGGCAGTCGCTCGGGCACCGGGCTCGGCCTGTGTATCGCCCGCGAGATCGTCGAGCACTACGGCGGGCGCATCTGGGTCGAAAGCGAGCTGGGCAAGGGAAGCTCGTTCCGCTTTACGATTCCTGCCACTGGACGCGCCCAGGACGAAGCGGTGGCGGCACGCGATGCAGAAAGGCTCGACCGGGCGGCCCGCGTTCTGCTTCTGTTCGACGATCCCGCCGACGGAGCCAGGATCGAGGCGGTGCGGCCCGAGGAGGGACTCGACTGCCGGCT
>CAYZHO010000074.1:0-11618 GCA_964478045.1 uncultured Myxococcales bacterium
CCCGGGGGCTGGCCATCACGCTGTTCGTGAACTGGCTCGTAAAGCCGTTTTCGATGGCCGCGATCGCTTGGCTCTTCTTCCGCGTCGTCTTCGCGCGCTGGATTCCCGAGACGACAGCGGATCAGTACATTGCCGGCTGCATCATTCTAGCGGCCGCTCCGTGCACGGCAATGGTGTTCGTTTGGAGCTACCTCACGGACGGTGACCCTGCGTACACGCTCGTGCAGGTGTCGGTCAACGATCTACTGATGCTGTTCTTGTTCGCTCCGATCATTCGGGTGTTGGTAAGCGGTGCGGCGTCGCTGACCGTGCCGTACAACGTGCTGTTCTATTCGGTCGTTGCGTTCATTGCCATTCCGCTGGCGCTCGGCACGGTCTTGCGCCGCTGGTTGGTCGGCCGCTATGGCCTCGAATGGTTCGAAAAAGAGTTGCTCCCGCGCTTGGCGCCCGTGACGATGGTGGCTCTGCTGGCCACGCTCGTGCTCATCTTTGCCTTCCAGGCCGACAACATCTCCGGCAAGCTCTTTCACGTCGTTTTGATTGCGATTCCGATCCTCATCCAAGTCTATTTCAACTCGTCGCTTGCCTACGGCCTGATGCGCCTCTTCCGCGTTCCGCACAGCGTGGCGGCGCCGGGCGCGCTGATCGGCGCGAGCAACTTCTTCGAACTGGCCGTGGCGACCGCGATCGCCTTGTTCGGACCGGGTTCGAGCGCTGCTCTGGCGACCGTAGTCGGTGTCCTCGTAGAGGTGCCGGTGATGCTGTCGGTGTGCAGCTTCTGCAACCGCACGCGCCACTGGTTTGCCGCCGCCGAGGCGACCGCTCGATGAGGCTCTCAGGCAGCCGCCGGCGCTTCGGGCGGTACTGGCTTTCGCGCTAGAGCGAAAGCAGGAACGCGATCAAGTCGTCGAGCTCCTGCGGCGTTAGGCCCGCGGTATCCCCGTGGAGGCCGCTCGGGTTGTTCGTCGTCAGTACCGAGCGAATGGCGTTGCGCTCGGTCAAGACTTGATGGCGCTCGGGCACCGGCACCCCTCCGGGATTGACGGGACTCGCAAGGTCCGTGCACAGACACGCCCCACCGGGGCAGTCCGCATCGTCCGTGCACGGATTCCCCGCGTTGCTGCCACCCGTGCAGGTGACGGCCGGTTCGGGACCGGGCGAGATCGACATGCCGGCCGCTCCGCTCATGAGCAGCGGGAACGAGTCCCAGATGCCGCGTAGGATCGGAACCCCGAAGCCGTCGTGACCGCAGCGGGCCGGGTTGGAGGGCGGTCCTCCCGGACACTCGGCGTCGGTAAAGCACGGGCCTCCGTCGTTGGTGCCGCCCACGCAAACGCCCTCGCACGCTCCGCCCGGGCACTGAGCGTGGTCGGTGCACGAAAGCCCAGCGTTTGTTCCTCCCACGCAAAAGGCGCCCTGCTTGGGCACGGGCCGGGTGTCGTCCTGGCACATATCGCGGACCGATTGATGAACGGGAGTACCTACGTCGCGCATTCGAATGCCGCGGATGAGATCCCCGGGGTTGATCGTCGTCTGCTGGAACTGGTCGATCGTGTAGAGCGGTCCCGGGTGGCAATTGGCGCAGTTCAAGCTATCGAAAACCGCCTTCCCCGCAATCGCATCGCCCGTGCCCCCGTCGGGAAGCTCCACGGCCCGCGACAGGCGGCCGTCCGGCTCGAGGTTTGGATTGGGGAAGAAAGCGACGTCCTCGAGGTAGACCGTGTTCGCGTCCATGTCGAGATTGCTCGTTAGCGAGCACGAGTCGAACAGGCACCCGATGTTCGTGCACGGAATGCAGGTCTTCGAGTCGGGGATGTCCCGCTCGAGGTGAACGACGAGGTCCGCGAAGGCCCGCAGGTCCGGGACGAGCTGGTCCTGCAGCAGGGGAGGAACGTCGCGCGTGTTGCGCACCGACAGCACCCGCCGCAGCCGCGGCCCGACGACGTCGGCTTCGTGGATGATTCCGTCCTGGCCGTCGTCGATGTGGCAGGTGGCGCAACTGACGTTCGAGTTGCGCAGGTCGGTGAAGAAGTCGATCTGCCCGAGCCGGCGCTTGCGCTCGGCGAACGCTGCCTGATCGAAAACGGCAACGCTAGCTACGAAAGTCGGGGGCAGGGAGGCGTCGAGCGTGATCACGGCGTTGGTGAACTGGCCGACGACCCAGCCGCGCCCGCCGGCGGGGTCGACCGCTATTCCGCGCGGGCCGTTGTGCAATCCAATCGGGTTGTTGCGGCGGCAGGCAAGATCGCCAAGGGGGCTTCCCGGACAGTCGGCGGCGGTCACGCAGGGCTGGCGCGTGTTCGGTCCGCCCGAACAGCGCTTTTCCCCGTAGTCGCCGGTCTTGGCTACCGGAGGGCTCAGGGTCGGCGTGCCCGCGGGTAGGGGAAGATCGATCACCGCGACTTCGGCCGCGGCCGCCTGCGCGGCGGATCCGGCCGCCAGGTTGAGATCGAGAACACACACTTGGCCCGAGCCCTGGGCGGCGACGTACAGGAAGCGGTTGACGTCGTCCACGGCCACGCCCTCCGGGTCGGTCCCTTCGATGGCGATGTGGCGCACGATCGTGTCGGTTGCTGGATCGATGACCGTGACCACGGGATGCATGATCGTTCCGTTGATGCTGCCGGGAGTCACCCCGGGGCGCGGGCCGATGTTGGGGCCCACGCTGGTGACGAACACGCGGTCGACTGCAGCGCTGTAGGCGATCCCCCGCGGCGCGCGGCCACCGATGATGAAGGCCTCCCAGCCGTCGGCGAATCCGCCGACGATGTCGTCGCTGGCACGCGGCTGAATCGACGTGCCCGTGGGCGTCGAGAGCAGCGTGTAGACCGTCGGGCTCGACGGATCGATGTCGACCACGCTGATGTCGGCGGTTTGAATGTTGGCGACGTACAGTTTCGTGTCGCTGGCGTTGATCGCCATGCCGCGCGGGCTCATGCCCACGGTGATTCGCGCCAGCTCGACCGGATGGTCCGGATCGCCCGAAAGGTCGAATACCTGGACTTCGTTGCGGTTCTGATTGGTGACGAACGCTCGATTGCCCGCGTGGTCGAACTCGATCTCCTGATTCATGCGCTCGCTGGGGACGTTTGCCACGACCCGGTCGGTGGCCGGATCAATGATCGTGATGTAGTCGGAGAACCGATTGGTGACCCAGATCCGCGCGTTTCCGCCGCCAAGGTCGAGCGTCTCCACGTGGAACGGATTGTCCCCGACTCGGATTCCCTGCACGCCGGGCAACTTGGGGTCTTGGTCTACAAACGTGCCGGCAGCCGTGTCGTAGACCCACACTTCGTCGGTCTGCTGGGTCGGGATGTAGAGCTTCGCGCCGTCGGGCGTGACCGCCGCCGAGTTCGGGTTGCGGAAGGAGACGTCGTCAATCAGCGTGAGCGGTTGGCTTACCGTGTGCTCGGCCCCTGTTGCGTACGGGTGGAAAACGCGGACCTCGATATCGGCCTTGTCCGGCCGGTCGGACGTCCCTTTTACGGCCAGCCCTTGCGGGAAAACGAGCGAGGCTACCTGGTCCGTGTTGTATTCCGCGGGCAGCACGATCGTATCTACGTATCGGCTGCCGTTCCACTCGGCCACAACGGCCCGCGTGCCGGGGACCAGCCCGGCGCCTTCGAGCAGGACAGGAAAGTTCGTTGCGTTGGAGATCAGACTTGGGCCGATCCCGTCGAGGGTGGGATCGGGGACCGAGACGCCGGTCGCCGGCAAGCAGGTGAGCTTGAGCCGATCGGTGTCCTTCTTGCCGCGGGTCTTGCCGGGTGCGACCGGTGCGACCGCTGCAACCTTTATAACCTTGCGCCCGCGGCGCGTTCGGCCATGGCGAGCCGTCACCGGCACCCGCAAAGTGACCGGCGCCGAACAAGCGGCGGTCTGCGTTCCGGGGGCCGGTGTTATGCGGCCTTCTTTCTTGACCACCGCAGGCACGTCGATGCGCCGCAGAGCCTCGGCCAGCCAGCGCCGGTTGTAGGCATCGTAGCCGTCCTTTCGGACCCGGGCGGGTTTGCGAAGCTCGGCGAACTCCACCGCCAGGTTCGGCGTGCCGAAGGCCGATGCGTTGCAATCGGGCAGGCGCGCGTCGAGGCCAGCCACGCACAGGGAAACGGAAACGGAACACTGTCCGTCGGCTTGGGCGTCGGCGTCGCAGGCCGGATCCCCGTCCGTGCACTCGATTGTGTTGGCGGGAATGCCTCCGGCCAGGGGAGGCGGTGGGGTTATTTGCCACTCCAGCAGGCAGTCCGTGCGCGGGCTCCCGCCGCCGGGAGCGCACGGCGTCGTGCCGTCGCACAGGCCCGCACTAGCGGATGTGGCTGCGGCGATCGCACCGGCCACCGCAAGCGGCAGAGCGGCTTTGCGAGCCACCCGCTGCAGGGAGCTGGCGGCAAAAGACAAAACGAAGGCATACGAACGGCGGCAGGCGGCGGTCATACGGGCGGGTCCTCCTCGAGCGCGGGGAGTAATCGAGCGCGCACCTACATACTACGGTCCGGCCGGCGCCGGCAAGAGCAAAAGAGCAAGATCGAGAAAAAAGCGAGCCCTGGCGCTTGCCAAACCTGCTGCGGCGCGCTGCGCAGCGCGTCAGGGAGCGCTGTGGGCGCGCATTCGGGGGTGCGCCGGCAGAGCTCTCGGCCGCCGTTTCCAATGGCGCGGCGCGGCCGCTATGAAGCGCGCATGAAAGCAGCCGTATTCGTCGCAAACAACGAACCGCTCGTCATTGAAGAACTCACACTCGATCCCCCTGGTCCCGGGGAAGTACACGTCAAGTGGGAGGCTTGCGGTGTGTGCCACTCCGACGTTTCGATTTGGAACGGCACGCTACCGATTCCGGCGCCATCGATCCTCGGCCACGAGGGGGCCGGGGTAGTCGTTGCGGCCGGTGAGACCAAGTTGGGACTCAAGCCTGGAGATCACGTGATCGGCAGCTTCGTCCCAACTTGCGGCGAATGCTTTTACTGCAGCCACGATCAAGCCTACGTTTGCGGCCGAGCTCTCGAGATCGGAATGGGACGCATGCCGTACACGCGTCCCGATGGCTCGCGCCTGATGGGCGCAATCGGCGGGCTGGCCGGCTTTGCCGAGGAAGCCGTCGTCCATGAGGCGGCGCTCGTCAAGATTCCGTCCCACTTTCCGCTTACCGAAGCGGCGCTGCTCGGGTGCGGCGTTACCACGGGCGTCGGAGCGGCGCTGTTTGCGGCCAAGGTCACCGAGGGATCGACGTGCGTCGTCATCGGCTGCGGTGGGGTTGGCCAAAACGTCATCCAGGGCTGCCGCATCGCCAAGGCGGCCAACATCGTCGCCGTGGACCCGAACGCGGCCAAGCGCAAGGCGGCTGAGCATTTCGGGGCCACGCATGCCGTCGACCCGAACGAGACGAACCTCGACGAGTTTGTTCGCTCGCTGACCGAGGGGCGCGGTGCGGACTTCGCTTTCGAAGTCGTAGGCCAACCCGCCCTGCAGCGGCAGGCCTACGATCTTACGCGCCCCGGTGGCACCGTTTGCTGGGTGGGCGTTCCGCGGATCGATTCCGAGGTTAGCCTTCCGGCCGCGCTCGTCGTGCTCGAGAACAAAACCGTCGTAGGCACGATCTACGGCTCGGCCAACGTGCGGCGCGACTTCCTCACGCTGATCGACTACGCCGAAGGCGGCGCGCTCGACCTCAAGGGCCTCGTCACCCGCGAAATCTCGCTCGAGGAGATCAACGACGCTTTTACCGCCATGCTCGAAGGCGACGTCATCCGCTCCGTCATCCGCTATTGACGGGGATAAGTACAATTTCTAAGTGCGCGAAAAATAAGGGGATGGATCCATCCCCTTATTTTTCGCGCACTTAGAAATTGTACTTATCCCCGTCAATAGCGGATGACGGAGCGGATGACGTCGCCTTCGAGCATGGCGGTAAAAGCGTCGTTGATCTCCTCGAGCGAGATTTCGCGGGTGACGAGGCCCTTGAGGTCGAGCGCGCCGCCTTCGGCGTAGTCGATCAGCGTGAGGAAGTCGCGCCGCACGTTGGCCGAGCCGTAGATCGTGCCTACGACGGTTTTGTTCTCGAGCACGACGAGCGCGGCCGGAAGGCTAACCTCGGAATCGATCCGCGGAACGCCCACCCAGCAAACGGTGCCACCGGGGCGCGTAAGATCGTAGGCCTGCCGCTGCAGGGCGGGTTGGCCTACGACTTCGAAAGCGAAGTCCGCACCGCGCCCCTCGGTCAGCGAGCGAACAAACTCGTCGAGGTTCGTCTCGTTCGGGTCGACGGCATGCGTGGCCCCGAAATGCTCAGCCGCCTTGCGCTTGGCCGCGTTCGGGTCCACGGCGACGATGTTGGCCGCCTTGGCGATGCGGCAGCCCTGGATGACGTTTTGGCCAACCCCACCGCAGCCGATGACGACGCACGTCGATCCCTCGGTGACCTTGGCCGCAAACAGCGCCGCTCCGACGCCCGTGGTAACGCCGCACCCGAGCAGCGCCGCTTCGGTAAGCGGAAAGTGGGACGGAATCTTGACGAGCGCCGCCTCATGGACGACGGCTTCCTCGGCAAAGCCGGCCAGCCCGCCGATTGCGCCCATCAGGCGCGAGCCATCGGGACGCGTGTACGGCATGCGTCCCATTCCGATCTCGAGAGCTCGGCCGCAAACGTAGGCTTGATCGTGGCTGCAGTAAAAGCATTCGCCGCAAGTTGGGACGAAGCTGCCGATCACGTGATCTCCAGGCTTGAGTCCCAACTTGGTCTCACCGGCCGCAACGACTACCCCGGCCCCCTCGTGGCCGAGGATCGATGGCGCCGGAATCGGTAGCGTGCCGTTCCAAATCGAAACGTCGGAGTGGCACACACCGCAAGCCTCCCACTTGACGTGTACTTCCCCGGGACCAGGGGGATCGAGTGTGAGTTCTTCAATGACGAGCGGTTCGTTGTTTGCGACGAATACGGCTGCTTTCATGCGCGCTTCATAGCGGCCGCGCCGCGCCATTGGAAACGGCGGCCGAGAGCTCTGCCGGCGCACCCCCGAATGCGCGCCCACAGCGCTCCCTGACGCGCTGCGCAGCGCGCCGCAGCAGGTTTGGCAAGCGCCAGGGCTCGCTTTTTTCTCGATCTTGCTCTTTTGCTCTTGCCGGCGCCGGCCGGACCGTAGTATGTAGGTGCGCGCTCGATTACTCCCCGCGCTCGAGGAGGACCCGCCCGTATGACCGCCGCCTGCCGCCGTTCGTATGCCTTCGTTTTGTCTTTTGCCGCCAGCTCCCTGCAGCGGGTGGCTCGCAAAGCCGCTCTGCCGCTTGCGGTGGCCGGTGCGATCGCCGCAGCCACATCCGCTAGTGCGGGCCTGTGCGACGGCACGACGCCGTGCGCTCCCGGCGGCGGGAGCCCGCGCACGGACTGCCTGCTGGAGTGGCAAATAACCCCACCGCCTCCCCTGGCCGGAGGCATTCCCGCCAACACAATCGAGTGCACGGACGGGGATCCGGCCTGCGACGCCGACGCCCAAGCCGACGGACAGTGTTCCGTTTCCGTTTCCCTGTGCGTGGCTGGCCTCGACGCGCGCCTGCCCGATTGCAACGCATCGGCCTTCGGCACGCCGAACCTGGCGGTGGAGTTCGCCGAGCTTCGCAAACCCGCCCGGGTCCGAAAGGACGGCTACGATGCCTACAACCGGCGCTGGCTGGCCGAGGCTCTGCGGCGCATCGACGTGCCTGCGGTGGTCAAGAAAGAAGGCCGCATAACACCGGCCCCCGGAACGCAGACCGCCGCTTGTTCGGCGCCGGTCACTTTGCGGGTGCCGGTGACGGCTCGCCATGGCCGAACGCGCCGCGGGCGCAAGGTTATAAAGGTTGCAGCGGTCGCACCGGTCGCACCCGGCAAGACCCGCGGCAAGAAGGACACCGATCGGCTCAAGCTCACCTGCTTGCCGGCGACCGGCGTCTCGGTCCCCGATCCCACCCTCGACGGGATCGGCCCAAGTCTGATCTCCAACGCAACGAACTTTCCTGTCCTGCTCGAAGGCGCCGGGCTGGTCCCCGGCACGCGGGCCGTTGTGGCCGAGTGGAACGGCAGCCGATACGTAGATACGATCGTGCTGCCCGCGGAATACAACACGGACCAGGTAGCCTCGCTCGTTTTCCCGCAAGGGCTGGCCGTAAAAGGGACGTCCGACCGGCCGGACAAGGCCGATATCGAGGTCCGCGTTTTCCACCCGTACGCAACAGGGGCCGAGCACACGGTAAGCCAACCGCTCACGCTGATTGACGACGTCTCCTTCCGCAACCCGAACTCGGCGGCGGTCACGCCCGACGGCGCGAAGCTCTACATCCCGACCCAGCAGACCGACGAAGTGTGGGTCTACGACACGGCTGCCGGCACGTTTGTAGACCAAGACCCCAAGTTGCCCGGCGTGCAGGGAATCCGAGTCGGGGACAATCCGTTCCACGTGGAGACGCTCGACCTTGGCGGCGGAAACGCGCGGATCTGGGTCACCAATCGGTTCTCCGACTACATCACGATCATTGATCCGGCCACCGACCGGGTCGTGGCAAACGTCCCCAGCGAGCGCATGAATCAGGAGATCGAGTTCGACCACGCGGGCAATCGAGCGTTCGTCACCAATCAGAACCGCAACGAAGTCCAGGTATTCGACCTTTCGGGCGATCCGGACCATCCGGTCGAGCTGGCGCGAATCACCGTGGGCATGAGCCCGCGCGGCATGGCGATCAACGCCAGCGACACGAAACTGTACGTCGCCAACATTCAAACCGCCGACATCAGCGTGGTCGACATCGATCCGTCGAGCCCGACGGTCTACACGCTGCTCTCGACGCCCACGGGCACGTCGATTCAGCCGCGTGCCAGCGACGACATCGTCGGCGGATTCGCCGACGGCTGGGAGGCCTTCATCATCGGTGGCCGCGCGCCGCGGGGGATCGCCTACAGCGCTGCAGTCGACCGCGTGTTCGTCACCAGCGTGGGCCCCAACATCGGCCCGCGCCCCGGGGTGACTCCCGGCAGCATCAACGGAACGATCATGCATCCCGTGGTCACGGTCATCGATCCAGCAACCGACACGATCGTGCGCCACATCGCCATCGAAGGGACCGACCCGGAGGGCGTGGCCGTGGACGACGTCAACCGCTTCCTGTACGTCGCCGCCCAGGGCTCGGGCCAAGTGTGTGTTCTCGATCTCAACCTGGCGGCCGGATCCGCCGCGCAGGCGGCCGCGGCCGAAGTCGCGGTGATCGATCTTCCCCTACCCGCGGGCACGCCGACCCTGAGCCCTCCGGTAGCCAAGACCGGCGACTACGGGGAAAAGCGCTGTTCGGGCGGACCGAACACGCGCCAGCCCTGCGTGACCGCCGCCGACTGTCCGGGAAGCCCCCTTGGCGATCTTGCCTGCCGCCGCAACAACCCGATTGGATTGCACAACGGCCCGCGCGGAATAGCGGTCGACCCCGCCGGCGGGCGCGGCTGGGTCGTCGGCCAGTTCACCAACGCCGTGATCACGCTCGACGCCTCCCTGCCCCCGACTTTCGTAGCTAGCGTTGCCGTTTTCGATCAGGCAGCGTTCGCCGAGCGCAAGCGCCGGCTCGGGCAGATCGACTTCTTCACCGACCTGCGCAACTCGAACGTCAGTTGCGCCACCTGCCACATCGACGACGGCCAGGACGGAATCATCCACGAAGCCGACGTCGTCGGGCCGCGGCTGCGGCGGGTGCTGTCGGTGCGCAACACGCGCGACGTTCCTCCCCTGCTGCAGGACCAGCTCGTCCCGGACCTGCGGGCCTTCGCGGACCTCGTCGTTCACCTCGAGCGGGACATCCCCGACTCGAAGACCTGCATTCCGTGCACGAACATCGGGTGCCTGTTCGACTCGTGCTCGCTAACGAGCAATCTCGACATGGACGCGAACACGGTCTACCTCGAGGACGTCGCTTTCTTCCCCAATCCAAACCTCGAGCCGGACGGCCGCCTGTCGCGGGCCGTGGAGCTTCCCGACGGGGGCACGGGCGATGCGATTGCGGGGAAGGCGGTTTTCGATAGCTTGAACTGCGCCAATTGCCACCCGGGACCGCTCTACACGATCGACCAGTTCCAGCAGACGACGATCAACCCCGGGGATCTCATCCGCGGCATTCGAATGCGCGACGTAGGTACTCCCGTTCATCAATCGGTCCGCGATATGTGCCAGGACGACACCCGGCCCGTGCCCAAGCAGGGCGCCTTTTGCGTGGGAGGAACAAACGCTGGGCTTTCGTGCACCGACCACGCTCAGTGCCCGGGCGGAGCGTGCGAGGGCGTTTGCGTGGGCGGCACCAACGACGGAGGCCCGTGCTTTACCGACGCCGAGTGTCCGGGAGGACCGCCCTCCAACCCGGCCCGCTGCGGTCACGACGGCTTCGGGGTTCCGATCCTACGCGGCATCTGGGACTCGTTCCCGCTGCTCATGAGCGGAGCGGCCGGCATGTCGATCTCGCCCGGTCCCGAACCGGCCGTCACCTGCACGGGTGGCAGCAACGCGGGGAATCCGTGCACGGACGATGCGGACTGCCCCGGTGGGGCGTGTCTGTGCACGGACCTTGCGAGTCCCGTCAATCCCGGAGGGGTGCCGGTGCCCGAGCGCCATCAAGTCTTGACCGAGCGCAACGCCATTCGCTCGGTACTGACGACGAACAACCCGAGCGGCCTCCACGGGGATACCGCGGGCCTAACGCCGCAGGAGCTCGACGACTTGATCGCGTTCCTGCTTTCGCTCTAGCGCGAAAGCCAGTACCGCCCGAAGCGCCGGCGGCTGCCTGAGAGCCTCATCGAGCGGTCGCCTCGGCGGCGGCAAACCAGTGGCGCGTGCGGTTGCAGAAGCTGCACACCGACAGCATCACCGGCACCTCTACGAGGACACCGACTACGGTCGCCAGAGCAGCGCTCGAACCCGGTCCGAACAAGGCGATCGCGGTCGCCACGGCCAGTTCGAAGAAGTTGCTCGCGCCGATCAGCGCGCCCGGCGCCGCCACGCTGTGCGGAACGCGGAAGAGGCGCATCAGGCCGTAGGCAAGCGACGAGTTGAAATAGACTTGGATGAGGATCGGAATCGCAATCAAAACGACGTGAAAGAGCTTGCCGGAGATGTTGTCGGCCTGGAAGGCAAAGATGAGCACGAGCGTGGCCAGCAGAGCCACCATCGTCACGGGCGCCAAGCGCGGGAGCAACTCTTTTTCGAACCATTCGAGGCCATAGCGGCCGACCAACCAGCGGCGCAAGACCGTGCCGAGCGCCAGCGGAATGGCAATGAACGCAACGACCGAATAGAACAGCACGTTGTACGGCACGGTCAGCGACGCCGCACCGCTTACCAACACCCGAATGATCGGAGCGAACAAGAACAGCATCAGTAGATCGTTGACCGACACCTGCACGAGCGTGTACGCAGGGTCACCGTCCGTGAGGTAGCTCCAAACGAACACCATTGCCGTGCACGGAGCGGCCGCTAGAATGATGCAGCCGGCAATGTACTGATCCGCTGTCGTCTCGGGAATCCAGCGCGCGAAGACGACGCGGAAGAAGAGCCAAGCGATCGCGGCCATCGAAAACGGCTTTACGAGCCAGTTCACGAACAGCGTGATGGCCAGCCCCCGGG